>CAYLWH010000132.1:0-8944 GCA_964387245.1 uncultured Mycobacterium sp. | reverse complement strand
CGCTCACATTTATGTGATCAGGATCGGCGCCGTAGCCCCAGCCGGTTCCAAAATTGCCCGTGCCGAGGGACACCTGGGATACCTTGAGGCCGGTACTGCCAAAGACGGTGTACTTCATGAACTTCTCCGTTGGTTGAGGACCAAGCGCGTCACGCTGGCACTACGACTTCTGGCGGCGCGGGACCAAGACGTTGCCCACCGAAATCTGCACGGGCTCGCCATCCTGATTCAGTGTGGTGGTGCGCAGTTTGATCAGCCCCTGATCCGGTCTGGATTTCGATGGGCGCACTTCCAGCACTTCGCTTTCCACCCGCAGTTCGTCGCCTGGACGCACGGGGCACGGCCAGCGCAGTTCATCGAAGCCGGCACCGACGATGCCCCCTGCTGGCTTGAACTCGCTTTCCACCAGCAGCCGCATCGTCACGGCGGCGGTATGCCAACCGCTGGCGGCCAGGCCGCGGAAGACCGAAGCAGCGGCGGCCGATTCGTCGAGGTGGAAAGGCTGGGGATCGAATTCGGCGGCGAAGGTCTTGATGCGGTCTTCGTCGATGCGTATGCGCGTGGTGCCGTTGAATCGCTGGCCCTGCACGATGTCGTCCAGATAGAGGGTCATGGCCGTGTCCTTTCAGAGCGCTTCGAGGGCTTCATGTACGGCCGCAGCTACAACGATCCGGCCGGCCGCTCCTGGCAGATCCTTTGGATAGACCCGGCGGCCGCCACGGTTGGTCCAGGGGGGTACGCGGCGCAGCAGTGACGGGCGCCCTCGGTGACTCTGCAGTTCGTGATCAATCCAACGGTCCGCGCGTCGTGGGCAAGAACCTACGATTCTACAAGGCGCTGAAGGTTTTTCAGGCTCTCGGAGAGTGAGCCCCCCACTTGGCGGGCCGCGAGGCGATCGGCGATCAGGCCGAGCAGTCCGCCGTCGGAGTGGTAGGCAAGCCGGAATGTCACCGTGGTTCGTCCCGGTCCGGCGTCGCGCAGCCGGAAACGTCCGCGTTGGGTGACGCCGGTGATATTGATCCAGGCCAGATCCCGCGCCTCGGTGAACTCCACTACCTCGGCGATGCCGCCGACCGGTATCGACCCGATCTTCCACAGCACGGTGTAGCGCGACCCGACTCGCGGGGGGCCCTCGGTGATCGTCTCCCACCGCTCCAGGTGCGGTAACAACGACGGGTAGCGGTCCGGGTCACCGAGCACCTTCCACACGGTGTCGCGGTCGGCGTTGAGAACAATCCGGCGTTCGACGCGCATCAGCCGATCACCGGGAATCGACGTTCGGCGGCCAACCGATTCACGCCGGCCTGCAGGCTCGCCACGACCCGGTCGTACACCGCTTGGTCGTCACCGTCGGCGACGTCGATCGGCTCCTGCACCTCGATCACGATCTTCGCCGGCAGCGGGATGTGGCCCAGCCAGTCGGTGATGTTCACGCCCCACGGCAGCGCCACCGAGATAGGCACGCTCTTGAGCCGCAGCACCTTGTCGAACATCAGCAGTCGGGCCAGCCACTGCCCGCGTCCGAGGAACAACGCCGTTTCCTGGCCGCCGACGCTGGCCACCGGCACGATCGGCACGCCGGTTTCGCGGGCAAGTCGCACGAAGCCGGTGCGACCAGCGAGCTCGACGACGTGTCGTTGCCACGACGGGCGGTACACCTCGTAGTCGCCGCCCGGATACACCAACACCGCGGCGCCGGACTCCAGGGCCAGCCGGGCGTTGTCGGGACTGGCCGCCACGGTGCCGAACTTGCGCAGCCAGCCCAGCAGCGGGTAGCTGGCGACGAGGTTGTGCACGAGTTGGTAGAACGGCCGCTCGACACCGAAATACGAGCAGAACGCCAAAGTGAACACGAAGGTGTCCGGGGGGACGTTCCCGCCGCTGTGATTGCCGACCAGCAGCACCGGACCGTGCGCAGGAATGCGGTGCAGCTCACGAACATCGGCCCGGAAGTACAGCGAGGCGAGCATCCACAGGCCGGGCAACTGGTCGCGGATGTAATCCGGATCGCGCTGGTCGAGGTCGGCCTTCGGGACGCGGGCGGTGACCCTTTGTCTGGTCCAATCAACGATGTCGGTCACACCCTTCATGGCTCCACACTGGCACAGGCGGGCCGGTTCAGTGGTGGCGTTGTGAAGCTCCCCGGATCTCCATCGCAAAACGTTTCGTGGGTTGGCGGGTGCCCGGTGATAGAGACTCGTTCGCCGTGGTCGGTCCTGCGGCCCGATCCGAGCGGCGCGAGCCGGGTTCGGGGCGATAGCTGGCAAGACAGATATTGTCCGACCCGCTGATAGCGAGTCCCTCGCGGTGCAGTCGCAGCTCGCCGGCCTGTGGTGGTCGAACAGGCTATACGGTCCACTTTGCACCCCTATGCCATGAGGTCGGTGGCCCGTCCAGGGCGTGTTCTGTCAATCTTCGCTGCATCTCGGGCTGGCTGGAGCTGCTGCAGCCTCCAACATCGTGCAGGGGGCTGGGTCGCCGAGTTGACTTCGCGCACTCGAACGTCCGGTTCCGAGCCAATTCTTGGTCCAGTTGGACAGAGTCATGCCGCTTTTGTAACCTCCTCGACAACTAAGGCACATGGACAGGTAGTTCGACGGAGCAGACGTCGACAGCGTCATAAGGATGCGCAGTCTTGAAAGTTCACCCACCGTTTGTGTCGAAACTTGCCGTCTACAAGCCGGTGGTCGGTGCGATCTTCGGACTGTTGGCACTGAGCGCGGTGTCGGGCGGCGCGGCGTATGCCGACCCAGCCCAGGACAGCGTGGCGAATATCAACGAGTTGTCCCGCGAGGCCGAACAGCTGTCCGAGACCATACTCAACGCGCAGCCGGATCTTGGCAAGAAGCTGCAGCTGCTCGGCCAGGCGGACAAGAAGCACACCGACGATCTGGCTGCCCTTGAGGTGACCAAGACGCAGCTGGCCACTTACCAGCGAGCCGTTGATAAGTTTGCCGGCGCGGTCTACATGGGCGGGCGAGCCGATGGCATCAGCGCGTTCCTGACGGCCTCGTCGCCGGCGTACCTGATCGACAAGCTGGCCATCCAGCGAGTGGTGGGCACCGACATGGCCGAGCAGATGCAGAGCTTTCGCCGGGCCAACCAGGAGGCGCAGATCATCGAGGCGGCCTCGGCAAAGTCCGCGGCCGACGCCAGGGCGGCCGTCGACGCGGCTGCTGCCGTGCGAGCGGACCTGCAGAACAAGCGGGCCCAGCTGCGGACACAGATGGCTGCAGTCAACGCGAGTTATGCCAAGCTCCCCCCCGCTCAGCAGGCCGGGCTGGCCCTCCCGTCAGCGGCCGTCACGGCAGCGTTGGGCCCGATCGGGCCCATCCCCACGGTCGGAATGAGCGGTCTGGTCCCAAGCGCGAGGATGCTCGCGGATTACATCATGGCCACCTACCCCGGCGTGCGGTCGATTGGTGGTGTGCGCGCGGATGCGCGTCCTGATCACCCAAGTGGGCGCGCCTTGGACATCATGATCGGCTCAGACATGGGTCTGGGGGACGCCATCAACGCCGACCTTCAGGGTCAGGCGGGACGCTTCGGCATTGATTACACGATGTGGCGGGTGACAGCCCACTTCGACCACGTCCACGTGACGGTCTCCTGAGAACCTAGCTCGATCGCCGTGTCACAGAAAGGTCGCGGCGGCGTTGCGCGACATTTGGATTCCGTGTCGCCACCCTGGACGAGAAAAACCGCCTGTACCTGGTGACCTCGCAGTTCGCCGAAGTCGACCTGCACCCCGACGTCATCTCCAACGAGCACATGCGGTTCCGCCTCCACGATCACCAATGCCGATTCCTGCTGGAAGGCGGTACCGCTGAGGACGTCACCACAATCGGCGGGCAGCTCGATGACCACGACACCTTCGACGAGACCATCCGCCGCGTCACCACCGCCGGGGTGCCGGTCACCGAGGGGACCGACGAGGGTACCGCGCTGCGCAGAGTCGAGCGCCTGCTGCGTTTCCCAGGCCCCAAGGGCCTGACCCGGAAGATCTTCACGACCGCGAAAACCATGGCGCCGCACCTCCGGCACAACGGTTTCGTCACCGGCGCATCCGGGATGGGCAGGTAGCGATCACCGCCACCAAACCCCCCAATTGCACGGTTACTACGACACCGTTCACGACGCCCGGCTATCGGACTACATCGATGAGACGATCAGCGGAGTGAAGCTCAAGATCCGCTTCCTACGGGTCGACGAACGTCACCACTCCGTCGCGATCGCCGCCGTCCGTGGCCTCCCGGTCAACGATCCGCACCCGGATGCAGCACCTCAACATCCAGGCCGCCGCCCGGAAGACATGGTCGATTCTATCAACGCGTCACCGCACTGGGTTTCGACATCGCCCTTGCGATCGGGCAGCACACCAACGACCGTGAACTGTCCTACTCCGCGATCACCCCGTCGGGCTTCGAATGGGAAGTCGGCTGGAACCCAATTGTGGTCGGCGACGCCACGTGGGAACCCACCACCCACCAGGGCATCAGCATATGGGGCCACACCCCCGTCGGGCAGACCATCATAAACAAGCTCGCCCACTTCAAGGTGGGCGCACCCAATCCCTGCTGCACCCGAATCCACTGTGCCCGCACTGATTGGCACCAACATCCGCAACTGACGACGAGGACCCCTATGCGCATCGACACCCATCACCACCTCATCCCGCCCGACTACCGAAAGGCGTTGCAGAGAGCGGGGATCGACGACGCCGGCGGTCGCGCACTGCCGGACTGGAGCTCCGAGGCCTCCCTGCAGACGATGGCCGACCTCGACGTCAGCACAGCCATTCTGTCGGTATCGACACCGGGCACCACATTCCTGCCGACCGTCACCGACGCCGCCGCACTCGCCCGCGACCTCAACGACTACACCGCCGGTCTGGTCGCCGCCAACCTCGACCGCTTCGGCTTCTTCGCCACCATCCCGATGCCACATATCGAGGAGTCTGTCGCCGAGGTCGTGCGATCGCTGGACGAGCTGAAGGCCGACGGTGTGGTCCTGCTGGCCAACAACGCCGGGACCTACCTCGGTCAAGAGGGCCAGGACGACCTCTTCGCGACACTGGATGCGCGCTCGGCGGTGGTCTTCGTCCATCCCGCAGACCTGCCCGGACCCGTAGTCCCCGGCGTCTTACCGTTCGCTGCGGACTTCCTCCTCGACACCACACGCGCGGCCTACCTGTTGGTGCGCAACGGTATTCGACGCAAGTATCCGAACATTCGCTTCGTCCTGAGCCATGCCGGCGGATTCGTACCGTACGCGAGCTACCGAATGGCCGTGGCGATCATGGGCGACACCGGTCGCAGTGCCGTCGACAACCTGGATGACTTCGCCAGCTTTTACTTCGACACAGCGCTGTCCTCCAGCCCCGCGGCCCTCCCGACTCTGCTGGCCTTCGCCAAACCCGGCCACATCACGTTCGGCTCGGACTGGCCCTTCGCGCCCATCGCCGCCAGCAAGCTATTCGCCGCCGGGCTGGACACATACCCCGGACTCGACCCCCAGACCCGGACGGCCATCGAACACACCAACGCCCTCGCGCTCTTCCCCAGACTGGGAACGGCTCAGCCGCCCCCACCGCCATCCCTTGCCGACCACCTCAAGCACGTCGCGAGCCGCACTGTCATGCGAGGCCTCGCCAAGCTCGTCAGCACGACGTAGCCGTCTGCAGGTAGACGGTGTTGCGGCTCACCCGCCGTTATTAGATTAGGTTCGGCGCGGTTGTCGAACGCCGACCTAAAACATGGCGACTACTGGACAGGAGGAAGGGAGCGCGAATGAGTGTGTACCGGATTCGACGGTGACCGTCGATGGTGGGATCCCGGTGATGCCGGCGGCGTTCATCGGGCACGGCAGCCCCATGAACGCCCTCGAGATCAACCAGTACACCTCAGCGTGGAAGGCGTTCGGACAGAATGTGCGGCGGCCCCGCGCGATCCTGGTCGTCAGTGCGCACTGGTACATCAATGCGACGGCGGTGACCGCGATGGCGCGTCCCCGCACGATCCACGACTTCTACGGGTTTCCGCCGGAGTTGTTCGATGTGCAATATCCGGCGCCGGGGCTGCCCGAACTCGCCGAGGAAGTCGCCGAGGCCGTCCACCCGACCTGGGTGGGCGCAGACGTCGACAGTTGGGGCATCGATCACGGCACGTGGTCGGTGCTGGTGCACGCGTTTCCCGACGCGTCGATCCCAGTTGTCCAGCTGTCCGTCAACGCCGACAAGCCGTTGGGCTATCACCTCGACCTGGGCGTCAAGCTGGCTGCGTTGCGCGTGCGTGGCGTCCTGGTGATCGCCAGCGGCAACGTCGTGCACAATCTGCGTGCGATGGACTGGAGTCTGGGCCAGACGGGTTATGACTGGGCGCGGCGGTTCAACGAGGACACCAAATCACTCGTGCTGTCCACCCCGGCCGATGCGGCGCGGCTCGCCGAGCATGCGGAATTCCCGATGGCGGTGCCCTCACCGGATCACTTCATACCGTTGCTCTACATCGCCGGAATGGCCTCAACCGCCACGGACTCACTCGACACCCTCGTAGACGGCTACGCCTACGGATCGATGTCGATGACCGCCTATACCCTCGGCATGGCGTCCACTTACGCCGCACCCGAAACCGATGCGCTGCAGTGGGGGTCGCGATTTCCCGCCGACGCCTCCAACATCTGACAGAGCTACACGGAGGCCGCGTGCCGAAGGACGCCACGTCGGTTCCTTACGCGTCCAGACAGGTCTTTGGCAGCAACCACCGCCCCGCGAGAAGCCCATCGAGCCACCGATGACGTGGTGGGTCGGGAAACACCTGTCAGCTGTTGACCAGCGGGTCTTGTGCAGCCGGAAACTGGGGCGCTGATCACCGCGTTCGGGTTTCCCCGCGGAGTTCGCGGTGTGCGCTGTTTCCGTTGGCGGCAGTGCCGTTGGTGCCTGTGCATGCCGATCCGCTGCGCACCGGCGGTCGGTGATCCCATCGGGTCCGCACACAGATACTCGGCACGAGCGACTCTTGTCTAAGGTGAACAACAGGCAAATAGCACCTGTCCAATAGATGTTTAAATTTACGAGCAGGAGAACGTAGGTCAAACTGTCTCCCCGTGACCTTCGAGTTGTTCTTGTTGATCGTCGTGGTAATCACCGCGCTGGCGTTCGATTTCACCAACGGCTTCCAGGACACCGGCAACGCGATGGCGAGTTCGATCGCCAGCGGCGCGCTCAAGCCCAAACAAGCCGTCACGCTGGCAGCGTCGCTGAACTTGGTGGGGGCGTTCATGTCGACCGCGCTCGCCGCGATGATCGCCAACGGACTGGTCGACGCACATCTGGTGACCTTGGAGATCGTGTTCGCCGGCCTGGTGGGCGGGATTGTGTGGAATCTGTCGGCCTGGTTGCTGGGTATCCCGTCCAGCTCGTCGCATGCGCTGATCGGCGGCATCGTCGGCGCGATGATCGGCGCAGTCGGCGGACACGGGGTGATCTGGCACGGCCTGGTCGCCAAGGTCGTCGCGCCGGCAATACTGGCACCCACAATCGCGCTAACAGTGGCGACCACCGGCACTTGGCTGGTCTACCGCCTGACCCGCCGGGTGCCCAAAGAGCGCCGACGACAGAGCTTCCGCTACGGACAGATCGGTTCGGCGTCACTGATCTCGCTGGCCCACGGCACCAACGACGCGCAGAAGACGATGGGCGTGATCTTTCTGGCGCTGATCTCCTACGGCGCCGCCAGCAGCACCGACCCCGCCCCGCCGATATGGGTGATCGTGGCGTGCGCGGTGGCGATCGCGCTGGGCACCTATCTCGGCGGCTGGCGAGTGATCCGCACGCTGGGCAAGGGCCTGGTGGAGATCGAGTCACCCCAGGGTATGGCCGCCGACACGTCCTCGGCCACGATCATCTTGTTGTCCACTCACTTCGGATACGCGTTGTCGACCACTCATGTGGCGACCGGATCGATCCTGGGCAGCGGCGTGGGCAAGCCCGGCGCCGAGGTGCGCTGGCGGGTGGCCGCCCGGATGGTCACCGCATGGCTGATCACAGTTCCCTCTGCCGGAATCGTCGGCGCCTCGACCTATTTCGTGGTCCACAAAGTGGGCGGCTACGCCGGCACGGCACTCGGATTCGGGATGCTGGTGGCCGTCGCGACCGGGATCTGGCTCAAGTCCCGCCAGGCGCCCGTCAATCACAAGAACGTCACCGAAGAGTGGCACGGCAGCCTGACGGCCGGCATCGGGAAGCCCGAGGAGTCCGATTCCGCGCCGGTCCACCAGATTGCCGTGCCGATCACCGAACCGGTTCGGGAGGTTGTTGCTTAGGAGCCTGGTCCAACGTCTATGCCAGCGACATCCTCGTCTGCGGACCTGGCGGGGCCAGACAAAAGCAACATCTGCGGGAAGTTGTCTTGAGGTGCGGGGGTACTGCGGTATGAAAGCCGTAGCTTGCTTACTTACCGCGATCATCGAGTGGCTGCGTGCGGGATACCCGGACTGCATTCCGTCGACGGGCTACATGCCGGCGCTGGCGCTGCTGTCGCGGCGACTGGGCACCAAGGAGGTGAACCTGGTCGCGCTCGAGTTGATGCGGCGCGGGGATTTCGACCACATCGACATCGCTGTGGCGATCACACAGACCACCGACGAGCTGCCGACTCCAGAAGACATCGAGCGGGTACGGCAACGTTTGGCGGCTCAGGCGGCGCCGTCGCACGACTCACCCGCCAGTGAAGGCTTCAGCTAATCCACGGGGCACTGTCGCCCCCTTCAGGGGATTACAGTGCTCGCAGCTGGATGACCGTCGCCCGGCGTTCCTATCGATGTGGCGAAAGGTGGTTCTCGACAGCGACTTCCACGCCGGCTGCCCCGTACTCGCTGTCTCGGTCAGCGCCAGGTGTCGAGATTCACGTCCAAAACGGCTCCCAAGGTCGCCGTCCAGCAGATC
>CAYLWH010000131.1:0-9050 GCA_964387245.1 uncultured Mycobacterium sp. | reverse complement strand
TCGTCCCAGGCCTGCTCCGCAGACACCAGCAGGCTGGGGTCTGCGACGGACTGCAGCAGGAACTCCAATCGCCAGGAAGGAGTCTCGCCGTCAACGTCGGCCAGCCGGAAGATCGCCCGGGCCGGGCCCGGCTCCTCGATGCCGATCTCATCCCACGGTGCCAGTGCCTCAGCCAGCACGTCGAGTTCGTCCGGGTCCGCGTCGAAACTGCCATGCGGCGCGGCGAGTGCGGTCAGCCATTCCTCCTCGACGGCAAGGCGTCTCGGACGACGACCACGACGCGGCGGCAGCAGCTCGTCGGCCGTCGGAATTGCGCCGCGCGCCGCCTCATCGACGAAGGCACTCACGGCCGCCAGCGTCAGGTGGTACGGCGCCGCCGCTCCTGACTCCGCCCGGCACACCGGCGGCATCGCTGTGACCAGCGCATTGAGTTCCACAACATCGGCACCTTGGACGACGGGCCGCCAGAACGCGACGGGCCCGTGTTCGTCCACGCCGAGTGCCGGAAGAATCCGCCCGCGCGCCACCAGCTTTCGCGCGAACTGAGCGATATCGGCGAGGTAGGTGACCGACGCGCCGTAACGCACCTCTGGTGCGGGTTCGTCGAGCACGGCCAGCGCCGATTCCGCGGGAAGTACCGTCACCGGTACCGTCCACGGCAGCAACACCGGTTCGCTGTGCGTCGCCGGGCGCGGTGTGACCCGCAGCAGTTCCGGTGAGTCCAGCGGCGAGGCCCGCAGCGACGGCAACAACACCACGGCGCTGCCGGGCTTGCCGGCGTGGATGGCCGCGAGCACCTCGGTGGATGCGGCGAACGGGTGCCGGCGTGCTGCCCGCAGGGCTTGACTGGCACTCTTCACCGACAGCTCAGAGTCCTCAGCCCACAGGGACAGTCCCTCGGCGGACCAGAATCCATGCAAAACCAACATCGATGTATCGCTTTCGTGGCGTTTTGCGGGTCAGGTTAACCAACACCTCGGGCAGGTACCGCGGTGGCGCGCCGACACGCCCCGTCTTGGTCACCGTGATATGTGGCGCACGGTGCAGCTGGGGTAGACGTGAATCCTGAGGCCGCTCAGATCAGCAGACGGCTCAACAACTCCCGGCCGCGGTTTCCCGTACTGTGCAAATCTTCGCCGGTGACTGCAAATATGTAAAATGACTGCATCGACTGCGCGATGGAGGTTTGACTATGGCAATCCTGACAGTCCGGAATCTGCCCGACGAGGTGCACCGGGCCCTTCGACTGCGCGCGGCTCAACATGGGCGCAGCACCGAGGCCGAGGTGCGCGCCATCCTTGAGGAAGTCGTCAAGCCCGAGGGCCGCCTCAAGTTGGGCTCACTGCTGGCCGACATTGGCCGACAAACCAAGCTCACCGACGAGGAACACGCGATGTTCACCCAACGTGACACCACACCGGCTGAACCCCTGGATATTTGATGATCCTGGTGGACACCAACGTCATCTCAGAACCATTGCGCAAGGCCCCACACACCGGCGTCATCGAGTGGATTGACGCGCAACCGCTCGAAACCTTGTACCTTTCCGCCATCACCGTGGCCGAGCTACGGTTCGGCGTCGCCGCTCTACCGGCCGGAAAACGCCGGAACACGCTGCACGACAACCTCGAGACCATTGTCCTACCCATGTTCACCGGCCGCGTACTGGCATTCGACCTCGCGGCAACGCAGGCATATGCCCACCTGATGTCCGCGGCGCGCACAGCCGGACTCGCCATCGGTGCGGGCGACGGCTACATCGCGGCCACTGCAGCTACCCACCGCATGGCGGTCGCAACGCGCGACATCGCACCCTTCGACGCGGCCGGCATCACGGTCATCAATCCCTGGGGAACGTGAGCGGCCACGAGCCGCAAGACTCCTACCAGCTGCTCGGCGCGTAATCCTTCAGGAAGCACCCATGAAGGTCCTCGCCGGACTCCCCCCGCACAATCGGGTCATACACCCGCGCGGCGACTCGAACTCGATCTCATCGAGGAGTTCGCTCGCGCGTAACACCGCGCCGATCCGCTGATGCGGCTCGAACAGCACGTCCCAGGACTCCTCCGCCAGTTCGGTCCACCACACGCCGAGATGCTATCCCGCCGACCTGACATGGCACCGCAAACCGGAGCGACTCACCCGCCATCCCTGTCCGAGATAATCAGCAGCGCAGGGAAATCCGCTAGCCCGAGGCGATGCTCTTCGTCGGCCGCCGCCGGCTCGCCGACGCGACTTTCACCGGCTTCTTGCGGGCGACAGTGTTCGCATTCGCCTTACTCGGCCCATTTTCTCGGAGCCCGGGCACGCCGGGTTGGACATCGTCACGTAGGAGTACGACCAGCGTCTGCAACGCGGAAAGGTGCTCAGCGCTTTCACGTCCGGAAAGCTTCTGTACCGCCCACTGATTGATCGACACCCCTTGTTCGGCGGCCTCGATGGCCAGTCGGCGGTGCAGTTCGGGCGATGTGCGCACAAGGAACTTGCCGCTGTACCGGCGTTCGGCAAGCGACTCGGGGACTTCCTCCTCGTTGGCGCGCATGTCGTCGACCACCTCGTCAACGATGCCGCGGATACCCTGCAGAGCTTCCACCGGATCATCAGCCAGCCACGAAAGCGAGGGGAACTCGGCAACAAGACCGACCCACTCGTCGTCCTCGGCCGACCATTCGACGCGGAATGTGTAGTGCAGATCGCTCATTGGGCCTCTCCTCTCAGCTGATGCAGCTTGTCGATCGCTGCGATGACCTGTATGACCTGATAGGGCTTGGCCTTGCCCTTCTTGTTCTGGATGTTCACGCGCGGGTCTCCCGCCCAGGGCATCTTGAACACCGCATGCGAACTACCGCCCTGGCGTGGCTTGCCGAAGTGCTGGACGCACACCTTGTACAAGTCGTTGTACGCGACGTTCGCAGCGTTCTCCCGCATTGCTGAGATGACTTTGTCGACCCCGGCGGGCACACTGACATGATATCACCCACGATATCTTACGCATGTGCGTCACGTCGGTTCTGATGGTTGAGCTTTCCACTCGACGCGCGCCGCGAAGACCAGGCACCTGGGACCTACCAACTGCTCGGTCCGTAATCCTTCAGGAAGCACCCGTGCACGTCCTCCCCCGCTTCCCCGCGCACAATCGGGTCATACACCCGCGCGGCCCCGTCGACCAGGTCCAGCGGTGCGTGGAAGCCCTCCTCGGCCAGCCGCAGCTTGGTCGGGTGCGGCCGCTCATCGGTGATCCACCCGGTGTCGACGGCGGTCATTAAAATGCCGTCCTCGGAAAGCATTTCGCCGGCACTGGTCCGGGTCAGCATGTTCAGCGCGGCCTTGGCCATGTTGGTGTGCGGATGCCCCGGCCCCTTGTAGCCACGGCTGAACTGACCCTCCATCGCCGACACGTTCACCACGTATTTCCGCCGCGCACCCGACATAGCCAAAGAGGCGCGCAACCGGCTCAACAGAATGAACGGCGCGGTCTGGTTGCACAGCTGCACCTCGAGCAGTTCCATCGCGTCCACCTCGTGCACGCGCTGGGTCCAGCTGTTCACCGCGGCGGTATCGGGTAGCAGCCCACCCGCATCTATCGCAATGCCAGCGGCGATCCGCTCCGGTGACGCGCTGCGCGCCGTCAACGCGAGCTCGGTCACCGCGTGCGGCGCCGGGTGCTCACTCAGGCTGCCGGCCAACGCCGCCGGGTGCGCGTCACTGACGTGGTCGAACGTGATCATGTCCACCAGTTCCGGCGGCGGAATGCGCTCGGCCTCGACCAGCGCGGCATACGAACCAACAGGGCGGCGCACCGTCTGCGCGGCGTTGTTGATCAGGATGTCGAGCGGCCCCTGTCCGGCCACCTCGTCGGCCAGCGCCACCACCTGGGCCGGGTCGCGCAGGTCGATGCCCACCACCCGCAGCCGGTGCAACCAGTCGGTGCTGTCGTCCATCGCGGCGAAGCGGCGCACGGCGTCGTTCGGGAACCGCGTCGTGATCGTCGTGAAAGCTCCGTCGCGCAGTAGTCGCAGCGCGATGTACATCCCGATCTTGGCGCGCCCGCCGGTCAACAAAGCGGTGCGCCCCGTCAGATCGGTGCGGGCGTCGCGCTTGGCCCGGTTGAACGAGGCGCACACCGGGCAGAGTTGGTGATAGAACGCGTCGACCACGGTGTAGTGGTTCTTGCAGATGTAGCAGGCCCGCGAACGCAGCAGCGTACCCGCTCTCGCCCCCACCGCATTCGACACCAACGGCAAGCCCTGTGTCTCGTCGTCGATGCGGCCGGCGGCTCCGGTCGCGGTCAAAGCCACCACCGCGCGGTCGGCCGCCGCAATCTCGTCGCGCTTGGCGTGCCGGCGCGCCTTCTTCACCGCCTTGAAGATGCCCGCGGTGGCCCGCCGCACGGCCACCGCATCGGGGTGCTCGGGCGGCAGCGACTCGACCTCGGACAGCACCTTCAGGCACATCTTGAGCTGGTCGGGATCGATGGCGGTCACCGTGGAAGAGTACGGGTGTTTGTCTCTGCATTCTCCAGCTCACCCGCCGAGCTGATCGCGCATCGCGCCGAACGTCGGCTGCCGCTCCCGCGGCAATTGCCGCCAGGGTTTGGGCCCCCATCCGCGCCCGCGAGTATGATCTCGCCCCATATGGGTATAACCCAATCACACAAATTGGGTAACATGGGCGCAGGAGGTGCGATATGAGCAGCGCGCAGCACGCCAGGCGCTTCGTTGCCGAGGTCGACGTCGACCCGCGGCGCCGGATCTCGCTGGGCAAGGCCGGTCAAGCCGGCCATCGGCGTTACCGGGTGGAAGAAGACGACATGGGCGTGCTCACGCTGACGCCGGTGGTCAGCGTGCCCGTCACGATGATCGCCGAGCGCCTACGCAAGGCAGTCGACCTCGCCGATGCCGGTGACCTGCGCCCCCGGCCGGAGCGTTCCCGTCGCCAGCCCGAAGACGCGGCAACCGGCGAAGACACTGCAGCCCCGACCGCGCGACGATCCCGTGCCACGACAGCCCGCCGGCGTGGATGACACTGATTCGCCGCCGACTTCCGAGCAACCATTTCCCGGCCCGTCGGCGCCGCTGGCACGGACGGGTCGGCGGTACACCCGCTGCGCGGTGGGCTTCATCGACACCCTCGGCGCCAAGGCCTTCGCCGCCAGTGAGACGTTCCTCAACGCGCTGGCCTACATGGTCGACCTGCAGCAGAAGGTGGCTATAGCCCAACCCGGCGACGCCGTGCGCACCGTCTACTTCTCGGACAACATCGGTGCGTCGATCCCCCTTGCCGGCCTGGACGACGTGGGTGCCAAACGGGCCGTCTGTCAGCTATTGCGCCTCCTCGCCGGCATCCAGCTCTACTACCTGCGCGACTTCGGGATTCTGTGCCGTGGCGGGGTGGCCGTCGGCGACTGTTTCCACAGTCAGAACATGATCTTCGGCCCTGCCCTCGTCGAGGCGTATCTGCTGGAAGGCGCCGCCGTCACCCCGCGCATCGCGGTCTCCGACGAGGTCGTGCGCCTGGCCGGCCACGAAGTGGTTGCGCTGCTGCCTGTGGAGCCGCTCGTCGACGACGGCACGACGGTGGGCGCCGCCCACGCGATCGACTTCCTGCGCGCCGAGCGCCCGGCCGCACCCGCCCGGGCACAGTATTTCGCGCAGCTGCGTGCCGCCGTCGCCACCGGGGTCGCCGAGTCCACCGGGGCTGCAAACGCCAAGTGGCAGTGGACCGCGCAGCGACTCGCGGAACTCGAACATGCCGGCGCGGGAACGTAACCGAAGTTTCAGTCGGCGAACACGAAGTCGAGCACAATGGCACCCTTCGTGGCGTCCAAAGACCAGTAGATCCATAAGCTGGGCGTCCCAGCCTCGATCAATGTACGGCGGATCTGTCGATCCAACCCGGGCAGCGCGACCGGTTCGGCGCTCTCCCACGCCGCGGCCGACGCGAACTCGATCTCATCGAGAAGCTCCCTGGCGCGTAGCACCGCGCCCATCCGCTGATGCGGCTCGAACAGCGCGTCCCAGGACTCCTCCGCCAGTTCGGTCCACCACACGCCGGGATGCTATCCCGCCGACCTGACATGCCACCGCAAGCTAGCGCGACTCACCCGCCGTCACCATGTCCGAGATGTTCACCAGCGCAGCAGTCACAGGGCGACAGGGCCGCACCCGCCCGCCGCCCCCGCTTCACCGCTCAGCGCGTTGTGAACGGCGCCGACACGAAGGCGTCGGCGCGGAGGAGCACTCCCGCCAGAGCGACGGCGAACAGCACCGACGATGTCGCCACGACGGTCACAATGCCGCTGTGGGCATAGACGAGCCCACCGGCGATCGATCCAGCCATGATCCCCACCTGGAACGTCGTCACGTACAGCGCCGAAGCCTGTTCCGGGTCGTCGGCCGACGTGCGAATCGCCGCCGCCTGCAGCAGCGGCGGCAAGATCGCCGCGGAGGCCCCCCACACCAAGATGGCGCCGACACCCACGACAATGACGAGCGCTCCGGAACCAATGCCGGCCAGCGCACTCAAACACCAGAAGGCCAGACACAGGACACCCGCGGTGCCCGCCGCCGCCGCGCGTACCCGGCGATCCAGCTCGCGCGCGAGCACCACCATGGCGACGAGTCCGACCACCCCGAATCCGGCGAGGACCCAGGATTGGCTCGGTCCGCCGACACCGACGACCTCCCTGATAATCGGCACGATGTAGGTGAAGGACACGAAGTGGGCCGTCACGCCGACCAACGTCAGCGCGCACAACACGATCAGCCTCTTGTTGCGGTAGGGGAACGGTTTTCGCAGTGGGGCCGGGTCGGCGTCACCGGGACTGACCGCCATCATCGGCAACACGGCCCGAGCGAGCAGCGTGGTCAACGCGGCGGCGACCGTTATCACCGCCACGGTGGGCCGCCATCCCCAGGCCGCGCTCATCGCCGTGGTCAACGGGTTGCCGACGATCAGCGCGGCGGATGTTCCGACGTAGACCGCTGTGGTGGCGCGACCGGTGTGCGTCGGCGGAACCAGACGGGCGCCGATGGGCACGATGATCGACCACATCAGACCATGGGTGATCGCACACAGCACCCGACTGGCTGCCAGCAGCCCGAAACTCGGCGCGATCACCGAAAGCGCCTGGGACACCGTCAGACAGATCAGCGTCACGACGAGGACATGACGCCTCGGCCAACGCGCCGTGCCGCGGACGAGGTGCAAAGTCACCGTCACGGTGATGAAAGCGTAAGCCGCGGTGAGCATCCCGACACTCGCCTCGCTGACGTCGAGTTCCGCGGCGATCGCGGGCGTGGCACCGATGGGGGCCATCTCGGCGAGGACGTAGACGTAGGCGGCAAGCGCCAGCACCGTCAGTTGCGCGACGATGCGTGCAGTCCACCGGAACGGGACCACCGCGGGCGAAACACCCGACGGGAAGGTCAGGGTCATGCGGCCGCGACGCCGAGGGCGGAATAGATCTCGTCCGAGAGCGCGACGCTGCGCGGATCCGCGTTGGCCTTGGTGGCGTCGAATTGGTTCATGACGTACGCGTATCCGATGCGGTGCTCGAGGTCGACGAACGCATACGAGCCGCCGGACCCGCCATGGCCGAATATCCGCGGATTCGGTCCCGCGACGCAGCGCTGGTTGAGCATATAGCCCAGGCCCCATCCGTGGTCGGCAACCCGCGGGCCCAGAACCACGTCGGTCGCCAATCCGCCCTGCGACGTCCGGCACAGATCCATCAGCTCACGGCTGAGGAGCTTTTCCTGGGCGATCGCGGAGTAGAACGTGGCCATCCCCAGAGCGGAGACGTGCGCGTTGGTGCCGGGGAACTCGGCTGACCGCCACCGCCAGATCGCCTGCGAGCCCAGTTCGTCGTCGGGGATGAAGCCCATGGCCACGGCCAGCCCGGCCTTGTCGTGCTCGGCCAGTGACGTCGGGTGCTCCGGTGCGCCGCCCGCCGCGAGGACGTCGCGGATGTGCGGCTTGTTGATCATGTCCGCGCACCGCGCATGGTCCCGCCGCGGTATCCCGATGACCACGTCGGCGCACAGCGGTCCGGCGATCTCGTCCCGCACAAACTCGCCGATCGACCGGCCGGGTCACACGCTTGACCACTTCGCCGAGGACGAAGCCGAAGGTGACCATGTGGTAGCCCTGCGCTGTTCCGGGTGTCCACCACGGCTCGGCTGCGGCCAGCCGCGCGCACACGCCGTCCCAGTCCAGCACTTCCGTCGGACTCATCCGCCGTTGCGGACCGATGACGCCGGAACGGTGCGCCATCACCATGGCGACGGTGACCGCCTCCTTGCCTGACTGGGCGAACTCCGGCCAGTACGTGGCCACGGGCTGGTGGAGGTCGATCTCGCCGCGCTCGACCAGTAGGTGTACGCAGGTGCTCGTCAACCCCTTGGACCCGGAGAACACGCTGACCAAGGTGTCCTGGCGCCACGGTCGTCGACCCTCAGCGTCTTGCCAGCCGCCCCACAGGTCGACGACGAGTTCACCGTCGACCCATGCGGCCACTGCGGCACCGACGTCGCCGCGCTCGGCGAAGTTGCGCTCGAACTGCTCACGCACCCCGTCGAACGCGGGCGCGCACGATCCCCCGACGGGAACGTCTTCGGCGGTCACTGCGACTCAGCCGTGGGAATTGCGCAACACACAGGTCCATTTCACCGGTCCGCGCAGAGTAATGCGCTATCTCACCAGTTTCGATTCGCCGGCGGAATCGTATCGTGACCCAAACGGTACGCGCCGCTGCACAATTCGCCTCCAGACATCGGCTCGGTGGCGTGTGTACCACCACGGGGATGCGTGACAGCGACGTACCCTCAAAGGGCCATGAGATTCAAGGTCGCCGTCTCAGCTCTCACCGCGACAGCCATCCTCGCTGGATGTGCCGAGGACGATGCCGCCGTGGATCCGGCGATCGAATCCGCGATTGCTTCCCTGGAGAACAATCCAGACATCCCGCTCAGCTGGTCAGAGTTCGCCCGTGTCGCCAGGAGGGAGGGCCTCATCGAGACGCCGGAGGACATCAGCCGAGTCGGGGAAGC
>CAYLWH010000130.1:0-9265 GCA_964387245.1 uncultured Mycobacterium sp. | reverse complement strand
TGCGGGGTGACCCGCGGCGGCGATTCCGACGGTCTGCATCGGCTGCGGATGATGGTGCCCAACAGCCCCGGCGGCGGGTACGACCTGACCGCGCGCACCGCCGTCAAGATCATGGAAGACGAGAAGATCACCGGCCGTATCGAGGTCTTCAACGTCATCGGGGCCGGTGGAACGGTCGCCATGGCCCGGCTGATGAACGAGCGCGGCAACGGCGATCTGATGATGATGATGGGGCTGGGAGTGGTGGGGGCGACCTTCACCAACGGCTCCAAGGTCCGGGCGTCCCAGGCGACCGCGCTCGCGCGAGTGGTCCAGGAGCAGGAAGGCATTCTGGTACCGGGGGATTCGCCGTTCGCGACCGTCGGCGACTTCGTCGCAGCCTGGAAGGCCGACCCCGCCAAGGTGACCATCGGCGGAGGTTCCAATCCGGGGGGGCCGGACCACCTGTTCCCGATGGAGACCGCGCGTGCCGTCGGCGTGGACCCGACGAAGGTCAACTATATCTCCTACGACGGCGGCGGCGATCTGCTGACCGCGCTGCTCGGCAAGAAGATCGCCGCCGGAACCTCGGGCCTGGGGGAGTACGTCGATCAGATCGAGGCCGGTCAGGTGCGGGTGCTTGCCGTGTCGGGCAGCGAGCGGGTCGACGGCGTCGACGCTCCGACGCTCAACGAAGCAGGCATCGACCTGACCTTCACCAACTGGCGGGGAATACTGGCCCCGCCGGGCATATCCGACAAGGACCGCGACGCGATGGTGGCCGTGCTGGAGAAGCTCCACGCCACGCAGGCCTGGAAGGAGGCGCTGGTCAGGAACGGGTGGACCGACGCCTTCCAGACGGGAACCGCGTTCGAGGAATTCCTGAAAGAACAGGACACCCGCGTCGAGTCGACGCTGACTGAACTGGGGCTGGTATGACTACGCACGAGAGCGCCGCACGAGACCATGAGACCCCCGACTTCGCGCAGTACATCGTGTGCGCGGTGATGGTGCTCGTCGGCGGATTCCTGGTCTATGACGCGCTTACCCTGCCGGGAGGGTACGCCAAAGTGGATCCCGTTGGGCCGCGGCTGTTTCCGATCGTCATCGGAGTCGGGTTGTTGGCGATGGCCGTGATGTTGGCCGTCGCGATCCCGCGCGGGTCGAAGGGCGAGCCCGACGGGGGCGAGGACATCGACCTCAACGAACCCAGCGACTGGCGCACCGTGATCCTGCTGGTGGCGCTGTTCGCTACGGTCGTCGTCGGGGTCATGCCGCTGGGATGGGCCATCATGGGAGCGGTGTTGTTCGCCGGTGCCGCCACGATTCTGGGCAGCCGGCGTTACCTGCTCAACGTCCTGATTGGGGCCGCGCTGTCGGTGGGCAGCTTCTACGCGTTCTACTCGGGGCTCGGAATCCCGCTGCCTGCAGGCATTTTGGACGGGATTCTGTAGATGGAGAACTTCGACTGGCTCCTGCAGGGGTTCGCCGAAGCGGCCACCCCGATGAACCTGCTCTACGCCGTGATCGGGGTGCTGCTGGGCACCGCGGTCGGCGTTCTTCCCGGCATCGGTCCGGCAATGACCGTCGCGCTGCTGCTGCCCGTCACCTACAACGTCAGTCCCAGTGCGGCGTTCATCATGTTCGCCGGCATCTTCTACGGCGGCATGTACGGCGGCTCCACGACGTCGATCCTGCTCAACACGCCGGGGGAGTCGTCGTCGGTGATCACCGCCATCGAGGGCAACAAGATGGCCAAGGCGGGCCGCGCGGCCCAAGCGCTGGCGACCGCGGCGATCGGGTCGTTTGTCGCCGGCGCGATCGGCACCGTGCTGTTGGCGGCGTTCGCGCCCGCGGTGTCGCGATTCGCGGTGACGCTGGGTGCCCCGTCGTATCTGGCGATCATGCTGTTTGCGCTCGTCGCCGTCACCGCTGTGCTGGGTGCGTCGAAGCTGCGCGGGCTGATCTCACTGCTTTTCGGGCTGGGGATCGGGATCGTCGGCATCGACTCGCTGACCGGCCAGCCGCGTGCCACCTTCGGCATTCCGCTGCTGGCCGACGGTATCGACATCGTGGTGATCGCGGTGGCGATCTTCGCCGTCGGCGAGGCGCTCTGGGTGGCCGCGCACCTGCGGCGCCGCCCGGCCGAGGTCATTCCGGTCGGCCGGCCGTGGATGGACAAGCAGGACTGGAAGCGGTCCTGGAAGCCCTGGCTGCGCGGCACGGCCTACGGGTTCCCGTTCGGGGCGCTGCCGGCTGGCGGCGCGGAGCTGCCGACGTTTCTGTCCTACGTGACCGAGCGCAAGCTGTCCAAGTACCCCGAGGAATTCGGCAAAGGCGCCATCGAGGGGGTGGCTGGCCCGGAGGCCGCCAACAACGCCTCGGCCGCAGGCACATTGGTGCCGATGCTGGCACTGGGACTGCCCACCAACGCCACCGCCGCGGTGATGCTGACCGCGTTCGTGTCCTACGGCATCCAGCCCGGTCCGACGCTGTTCGACAAGGAACCGCTGCTGATCTGGACGTTGATCGCCAGCCTGTTCATCGGCAACCTGATGCTGCTGGTGCTCAACCTTCCGCTGGCCCCGCTGTGGGCCAAGCTGCTGCGGACCCCGCGGCCCCATTTGTACGCGGGCATCCTGTTCTTCGCCACCCTGGGTGCACTGGCGGTCAACATCCAGCCGCTGGACCTCCTGTTGTTGTTGATCTTCGGCCTGCTGGGGCTGATGATGCGCCGCTTCGGGTTGCCGGTGCTGCCGTTGATCATCGGGGTCATCCTGGGCCCGCGCATCGAACGGCAACTGCGGCAGAGCCTGCAGCTGGGTGGCGGCGACTGGAGCAGCCTGTTCCACGAACCCGTCGCGATCGTCGTCTACATCGGCATGGCGCTGCTGATCGCGGTTCCCCTGGTACTGAAACTGTTGCACCGTGAGGAGCCCGACATCATCCACGCCGGCGGAGAAGACTTCGAGCCGCTCGACCACCAGGGCAACGCGATGGCCTCGGCCCCGGCCGTAGGCACCACGTCAGGTGAGGATGAGAAGCGATGATCGTCGTCGGATACACGGCGGACCCGTTCGGTGCAGCGGCGCTGACGCGCGGCGTCGCCGAAGCCAAGCTGCGTCAGACGGACCTTCTGGTGATCAATGCGACGGCCGGCGACTCCTACGTCGACCCTCGCTTCGCCCGTACCGGGCAGATCTCGGATGTCGAGGCATATCTGGCCGACTGCGGGGTGCAATTCGAACTTGACCAGCCGGTGGGTGTCGACGCCGCCGGAGAACTGCTCAAGGCGATGGACCGGCCGGACGCCGAGTTGCTGGTGATCGGAATCCGCAATCGCAATCCGGTGGGCAAACTATTGCTGGGCAGCGTATCCCAGCGGATGATCCTGGAATGCCACAAGCTGGCGCTCGCGGTGAAACCGGGGCGGTCCCCGGGGCTACCGCGCCGCCCACCTTCACGCGAGCGTGCGTGTTCCCGGCCGACACGCCGACGGCTGAGCCGTGTCTGCGCACGCTCGCGCTCCTGGTGTCCGAGGGGGGGACTTGCCCGCCTACGACACGGGTTGTGGTCCTGCGAGTGGGGCGCTGAAATCCTCGAACGCAGACGCCGGGCAGTAGCCCAAGCTCTAGCGATATCGGCTTGACTAGAACGTGTCGATCGGGAGTTGCGGATTGCTCTTAGGGCAGCGGCTTTCCCTTATCCCCTGCGAGGGCGAGCCGTGGCGTCTCAGATCTAAGGAGACGAGAGGCGCCAAATTCTTGTCTCGAGATCAAACGCCGGTCGGACGGTCCGCTGAGCCGGATGTCGGTGTGGCCGAGCCGGCCCCGGTAGAACTCAGCCGGCTTGGACCAGCTCGCGATTGCGTGCGTCGATAGCTTCCTGGGTGGCGGGAACTATTAGGTCCCCGCCCGCACCGGCCGTGCCCTGGGCGTAGGTGACGTGCGGGCGCTGATCGCGCTCATATTGGGCGAACGCTGCATCCAGGTCGTCGGCGTTCTCGGACAAAGCCTTTGCCAGCAGCCATGTTCCGGTGATGGCCAGGCTGGTTCCCCGCCCGGACATCGGGGATGCGCAGTGGGCCGCGTCGCCGACGAGGACGACCCGTCCCCGATGCCACGATGGCATGTCGATCTGGCTCACGGAGTCGAAGTACAGTTCCGGGTCACGGCATGCCGCGTCGAGCAGTTCGGGCACCCGCCACCGGTCGTGTCCGCCGAACTCCTCGGTGAGGATGCGCTTTTGCGCATCGAGGTCCTGGTAGTCGTAGTCGATCCAGGGTGAGCGGAAGGTCAGCACCGCCAACGCCACGTCGCGATAGGTGACAATCCCAGCCAAGTGCCCCGGGAAGTTGTAGATCGGGTTGGGGGCACCGGCCGGGTGGTATTGCGGAAAATTCGCCAGAGCGGTGTAGAAGCCGAGATGACGCAGATACTGGCGCTCGGGCCCGAAAATGAGCCGGCGGGTGGCAGAGTGCAGACCATCGGCGCCCACCACGAGGTCGTAGCGGGCCCGCTCGCCAGAGGCAAACAGTACGTCGACGCCGCGACCGTCATCGTGGAGTTCGGTGATGGACTCGCCGAACGTCAACACTACGGACGGCCCGAGGGCGTTGCGCAGCACGTGCGTCAAGTCTTCTCGTGGGATTTCGGTGTCGCCAGCCGTGTCGTTGATCTCCGCGAGCGGTAGATCGGCCACCCGGCCACCGTTGCCGTTGACGAAGCAACTGCGCTGCGTCATGTCGACCTGCCGGGCCCGGATTTCATCGAGGACGCCCATCTGTCGGGCAACGGCCAGCGACTCGCCGCGAATGTCGATCGGCGATCCGTTGACTCGAAGATGTTGTGCGCGTTCGACGATTGTGGCGTCATGCCCGGTGTTGCCCAGATTGATGCCCGCGGACAGCCCGGCCATGCCCGCGCCGGAAACCAGAATGCGCATCAGTAAGCCTCCCCGGAGATAGGAGCCATTGTGTATCCAATCAACGGTAGCGATCAGCCTTAGGAAACGCAATGCCTCTTACCCCTGACGCCGCTCCGCGCGTCGCCGCGGTCCCGCGCTGGAGAACGCGCTTCTGGCCGCGGCCTGGGACGAACTGAAGGAGCGCGGCTACGACGACTTCACCGTCGATGGCGTCGCCGCTCGGGCCTGCACCAATCGTGCGGCACTGTACCGGCGCTGGCCGGGAAAGCTGGAACTCGAGACCCGCGTTGATTGCTGCAATCAAAAGGATCCACTCACTGTGCCGGACACCGGCAGTTTGCGCGGCGACGTGACCAATCTGCTGCGGCAGGCCAACAGCCAACGCGGCCATCTCGCCGTCACCGTCATCACCCGGCTCGGTGGTTTCTACTGGCGCGCCTCCGAAGCGCGATCCGTCTTCTTGATCAGCTAATTGATCAGCCCGTCATGGCCGTCGAGGTCGACCTCTCCCGCATCGGCCTTAGCGAACAGCTCGTCCAAGGTGCCAGAGTCTTGAGCTTGTCGGCTCGCCACGTTCAACTCACGGCGCCGCTGCTCACGAGCTTCAGGATCAACCAGTCATCAGTGTCGACCTGACGAGAAGATTCACGTGAGGCGAGTTCTCCGGGTGAGCGGCTCGGCCAGGTAGGTGTCGTGGGTGTGGCAGATGGACATCGCCGCGGTGCCGAGGGCACCTTGCAGGTAGGGGTTGGCCGGCCGAGTGCGGCGCGATTTGACCTTGCCGGCCGATTCGTTGTTGCCCGGGGTGGTGCCCGCCCACGACGCGAGGTGTTGTGCGGTGGGGGATCTGGTCATGTCAGCTCCGGTCTCGGCGACGACGACGTCGGCGGTGAACCCGCCGATGCCGGGGATGGTGCAGATCAGGTCGCGGAAGCGGCGAAAGGGTTCGATCACCACCTCGATTCGGTCGGTGAGCTGCTCGATGGCCGCGGTGTGCTGGTCGATCAGGTCCAGGTGCATGCGGGTCAAAAACGCGTGATGAGCGCTGAACCGACCGTAGAGGGCCTCGGTCAGCTGCGGGATCTTCATCCGCAACCGTTTCTGGGCGAGATCGGCCATCGCCGCCGGATCGGTTTCGCCGGCAAGCAACGCTTCCAGCATCGCCCGCGAGGAGGCGCCGTTGAGATCAGCGGCGACCGACGACAATTTGATCCCGGCGTCTTCGAGTAGCTTCTCCAACCGCTGGATCTCGCGGGTGCGTTCCCGAGTGATGGCGGTGCGGGTGCGGGTCAGGTCGCGTAGCTGTCGGATCGGTTCCGGGGGAACGAACGACCCACGGACCAGACCATGGGCTCCGAGCTGAGCAAGCCAGGTGGAATCAGCGAGGTCGGTCTTGCGGCCAGGCAGGTTCTTGACGTGTCGGGCATTGACCAGCATCACCTCCACACCAGGCAGGTCCTCCAGCAGGTAATAGAACGGCTTCCAGTCGGGTAGCCCCGACGCGTTACCGCGCCGGGGCCCCCTAAGAACCGGCCGTGCCCGCTTTCCAGGCAACCGGCTCAAGCAAGTCCCGAAGGCTCGTCAGTCGGGGCTGCAGAGTGCTGGCGCACCGGCAGAGCCGTCTGGCGGGCGGCGCTGGCAGTGCGTGTGGATGAGACGGAATGCGGTGTAACCCAATGACTCTGGCCCCGAGTCGACGATGACCGCGTGGTGACGGATCGCCTTGCTGGTCGCTGTGATCCACAGTGCCCAGTCGTCGGGGTGTTGCGGCTCGGCCTCGGCGTGCAGCAGCAGCTCGCCACAGAGCGGGCAGCGTCCACGCTGTTTGAGGAGAAGCCGCAACCGGGCCCGGTCCAGCGGGGGTCTCCCGCGACGGCGCCGGGCCGCCCAGTAGTCGGTCAGGGCCGGGTCGTCCGGGGACGCCCAGCCCTTGACCAGGGTGTGCCGGGTGATCTTCGTCCAGGCGAACTTGATCAGGTAGGCGCCGCTGTCGCGGTCGCCGAACACCCACCGGTCTCGCCGGGATGAGTTGAACGCGCCGAAGTACCGCGAGGTGATCCAGCGTTTTCCCTTGTGCGGATGAGTGAAATTCGCCCACTTGTAGGTGAGCTTCCACACGTGGGAGTCCAACTCGTTGAACACCCGAGCCGACACCGCATGCCGGTAGTAGGCCGACCAACCCCCAATGATGGGGTTGAGCCGGATGAGGACCATCTGGGCGTTGCATCCGCGCAGCGCCCTCATCTCGGCGGTCAGCCGTGCCCGGATCCGTTTCACGGCCGCCTTACTCGGTTTGATCAGCAGCTTGCCGCGGTAGCGGCGGACGTTGAATCCCAGAAAGTCCACCCCACCGTCGAGGTGCACCACACGGGTCTTGTCCTCGTTGAAGGCCAGACCCCTGGGCGCCAGCCACTCGGCCAACCGTGCCTTGACCTGTTCGGCCTGCTCACGCGAGTGACACAGGGCCAGAAGATCATCGGCGTATCTGACCACGAGCGGTGAGCCCGGTCTCGCCGTCCCGGCGTTGGCGCCGGTGCGGATGTATCGGACTCCGGCGGCCTCCTCCATCCCGTGTAGCGCGACGTTCATCAACACGGGGCTGATCACCCCGCCCTGCGGGCTGCCCGCTCGGTCGGGGCGAACCGACCCCGGTCCATCACTCCTGCCGTCAACCAGGCCGCGATCATTCCCCTTCCGGGAAACATGCCGAGTTGATCGAGCAGACGGGAATGATCGATGCGGTCGAATGCGGCGGCCAGGTCCGCGTCCAACGCCCATTGGCGCCAACACGATGCGCCGCGTGCGGTCACGAAGATCGCCTGCATCGCGTCCTGGCAGCCGCGGCCCGGCCGGAATCCATACGATCTGGATTCGAACCGGGCCTCCCACTCGGGTTCCAGCGCACCGACCGCCAGGGCTTGAAGCGCCCTATCGGCGATGACGGGAATTCCGAGTCCGCGTTGTTTTCCGTTCGCCTTCGGAATGAACACCCGCTTGACGGGCTGGGGGCGCCACCCGGGGGCGCCGTGCTGAAGCCAGGTGGCCAACTCGGCCTTCTCCCACGCCTCGAGCACGACTCGCCCGTCGACCCCCGCCGTCTTGCGGCCAGCGTTGATCTCCGTCACCCGCCGCACGCTGCACAGAGCGTTCGCGCGGGAGCGGAGCATCAGCTTCTGCAGATTGCGGACCTTCTTCAGATCCCCCGCCTGCGTCGCCGTGAAGATCCGTTGCCGTAGCCGCCGTACATCGTCCTCGACTGCGCGCCAATCCACGGCATCCCAGTCGATGACATCGCCCTCAGGTCCGTTCACCTCAACGGTGTCCAACTTGCCCATCGGTTCCAGCGTCTCCGTTCATCTGTTCTTCACAGACTCACCTGACCCACGTCAGCTCCCTTTCGGGCCGGGCAACACACCCGTATCCGACCAGTTATGCGGAATCCATCCGGCAGAGGTGCCGGCCACGCGGTTCCCGGTTTCCTGTTGCCGTTTCGGCTGTCGGCCTTCGCTTCCTGGGTCATCCTGCGCCCGCTGGGGAGTTACACCTTCCTCACGGTCGGCCTACCGGCGTCGATCTGCCGGACCCCAACGGGGTTGTCGTGTTGCACATGAGCAAGACCCGACCGGGCAGGGCGCCCTCTTGATCCCGGGGACGGTGGTGCGCTCCCGACCGGCGACTATCCTCCGGCCGGCACCCGCCGCTCTGCCGCGGCCAGTCCCTATACCCCGCTCGAACATCCCATCGGCGTGGTTCACCTTCACGAGACGTCATCAAGGGTTCACTCACGTTCGCCCATCACCCCAAGACGACCGGATGCCGCCCCGGAGCCGGGAAACGTCACCGCTTCCCGCCGGTCTTCTCCTCGCCTGCCGCCCCCGAATGGAACGAGAGCCGCTTCGGCTTCTACCCCGGGCTTCGCACCCCGCGGTTACCCGCGACGCACGCCGAGGCGGAGACAGGCCATCGCGCACTGACCCGAGTACTACACCTTCGACATCAGTCGAACCTCAACGGTGCCTCCCACTTTCAACTCATGCACCCTCACTTCGCACGTAGTCGCTGGTGGACTCGATCACCACACACGTGACCTTCTCGGCGAGAAGATGCTCACGCAGTGCCAGGATCTGAGACGTTGTCGCGCCCCACGTCGTCACCGTCGACGACGCCCGTTTACGGCCTTGGCCCTGAATCCGCACACAGACCTTCGCGTCCTTCTTCGAGCAGTCGATACCCGCGCACCGCGGGTGTACGACATCCATCCGAAACCACCGCCTTTCAACAGGACTGACAACACGGCGCGTTCCGGGAGAGCAAGTGAAACAGAATTCTGACACTCCTGCTCGACGGCAACATTCCACGG
>CAYLWH010000129.1:7155-9346 GCA_964387245.1 uncultured Mycobacterium sp. | reverse complement strand
GTCTGTCAGCGCACCAGCGACGGCACCACGGCCTCGATGAGGTGGGGTCCCGGTTCGGCGAACGCCTGCCGCAGCGCATGCGCAAGTTCCTCGGCGGTCCCGGCCCGGCGCGCCGGCACCCCCATTCCCTCGGCGAGACTGACGAAATCGATTGTGGGCCGACCGATATCGAGAAGATCAAGCGCTTTCGGGCCCGGCGACTCGGCATTCTGCGCACCCACCCTCGCCAACTCGATCCGCAAAATGTCGTAGGCGCCGTTGTTGAGGATCACCGTGGTCACGTCCAAGCGTTCCCGCGCCTGCGTCCACAACGCCGAAATCGTGTACATCGCCGAACCATCGGCCTGCAGCGACAGCACCGGCCGGTCGGGCGCGGCAATGGCGGCACCCACCGCCGCGGGCAGCCCGTAGCCGATCGCGCCACCGGTCAGCGTGAGCACATCGTGTGCGGGTGAGCCAGCGGTGGCGGACGCCAAAGTGACACCCGCAGTGTTGGATTCGTCGACGATGATCGCCGAATCCGGCAGCAGTGCACCCACCACCGCCGACACCGACATCGCGGTCAACGAACCGGACGGCAGTTCGGGCCGGGGCGCATCGGCCCACCGCGCCCGGGTACCCGGTGCGACCTCGTCGGCGAGGGCCGCCAAAGCCGCTGCGGCGCCGCGATGTTCGGCCAGCACATGCACCCGGCAGCCGTCGGGTACCAGATCGCTGGGCTTGCCCGGGTAGGCGAAGAAGGACACCGGCGCCCGCGCCCCGGCCAGCACCAGGTGCCGGGTGCCGGACAGTTGCGCCTGCGCCGCTTCCGCGAAGTAGGCCAGGCGTTCCACCGGGGGCACACCCGCACCGCGCTCGAGCCGGGCCGGGAACGTCTCACACAGCACTCGCGCACCGGTCGCATCGGCTGCCCGCACGCCCGCGGCCAGCCCCGGTTCCCGGGTGGCGTCCCCGCCGACGAGGATCACCGTCGACTCACCGGAACGCAATGCCGCCGCCGCCTCGCGTACCGCGGCATCGTCAACAGCGGGTGTGGGCGGGGCCTGGACCGTGGGGACGGTCTGTCCACCCTCCGACCAGGACACGTCGGCCGGCAGGATCAGAGTCGCGACCGATCCCAGGCGGCCGGCGGCGATGGCGGCGGCCGTATCCACGGCGACATCGGCGCTACGGCCCGCGCGGCGTACCCAGCCCGACACCGTGCCCGCCAGGGCGTCGATGTCGGATTCCAGTGGGGCGTCGTAACACTTGTGGTACGTCGCATGATCGCCGACGACGACAACCATCGGCACCCGCGCGCGGCGCGCGTTGTGCAAGTTGGCCAGACCGTTACCCAGACCGGGCCCGAGATGCAGCAGGACCGAAGCGGGTTTGCCCGCCATCCGCGCGTATCCGTCGGCGGCGCCGGTCGCCACGCCCTCGAACAGCGTGAGCACTCCACGCATACCCGGCACGCTGTCGAGGGCGGCGACGAAATGCATCTCCGAGGTGCCGGGGTTGGCGAAACAGACGTCGACGCCGTTGGCGGTCAGGGTGGTGATGAGAGACCGGGCGCCGTTCACGAACCCATCCTTCCATGAACCGGAGGCATGGCTGCGTGCGCATCAGGCTTGGGCTCCAACGTGTTTGGCCTGCGCCTCGTCTGCGGGGCGCGCCTCGTTTTCATCCTTGTCCTTGGCCCACCGGTGGTGTGCGCGGCAGCATCGCCAAGCGCGGGCACATTCCGGTCGGCTACTCGGCAGCCGGACCATTAGCGCATTCTCTTTCGCCTGCTTGGCAAGGCCGCGCTTGTCGGCGACGGGATTGCCGGTGGCGAAGTCCGTGCCGCCGAACAACACCCGGTAGATGTCGTCCGCTCTGCGCGGACCGAAATCTCGCCCGGGCGAACCCTGCTCCAGTGGGTCGTAGAACTCGACGCCCCCGTAGCGAGTGTAGTCAGCACGTTTGCCACGGACTCAAACTAGAACGTGTTACAATTTCTTTCAAGTCCCTGGGTGAGAGCTCAGAGTGGAGATGCCGAGTTGGTGCTATTCGCTCAAGTGCCGCCACCGCGGTACCGGCGGTGCAGGTACTGCCTAGAGACCCCGAGCAGCACGCTGATCTCCGCCCAGGACAGCCCAGCCGTCCGAGCCGCCGCAACGGCATCGTCGTAACGTGCTCGGGCGTCGGCCAGTTCGTCGCGGGCGGTGAC
>CAYLWH010000129.1:0-7055 GCA_964387245.1 uncultured Mycobacterium sp. | reverse complement strand
TGACAGATTCCCCGGGAGCCTCCCGCCCACGCACGTCAACAAAAGGTGACAACCCCCGAAGGCCAACACCTCGGTCCGAGTCGCACCCCGGCCCCACCCACCCACGCATGTCAACCAAAGGTGACAGGCAAGAGCGGAGAGTCAGTCCAGAACCGGCCGCGCCGGCGTAAACACCACCGGCATGGACTCCAGGCCGCTGACGAAGGCCGCCGGCCGTAACGAGAGCATGCCCTCGTCCACCAGTCGCATGTCAGGCATCCGGCGCAGCACCTTGGTGAGCATGATCCGCAGCATCCTCGAAGACGATCTCTACACCAGGTCGGCCAGATCCGTGATCTGCTCGACGGACCGGGCGCCCACCACCATCATGGTTACGCCGGCGGCCTCCCACGCGACGATCTGCTTGCGCACGTAATCGATGTCGCCGACAATCGCCGAGTCGTCGACGAGTTCGTCCGGAATGATCGCGGCGGCTCGCTCTTTGCCGTCCTTACGGCCCGAGCGGAACAGCGTGGTGACGTCGTCGACGACCTCCGCATAGCCCATCCTGCGATAGACGTCAGCGTGGAAGTTGGTGTCCTCGGCGCCCATGCCACCCATGTACAGCGCCAGATGCGGCTTCATCAGCTCCATGACCGCCGGACGATCATCGGTGACGACCACCTGAGCCGTCGCGCAGATCTCGAAGTCCTCCCGGTTCCGGCGAGCACCGGGGCGGGCGAAACCCTCGTCGAGCCACTCGTTGTACATCGGCGCCAGCCGCGGCGAGTAGAAGATGGGCAGCCAGCCGTCGGCGATCTCAGCGGTCAGCGCCACGTTCTTGGGTCCCTCGGCGCCGAGCATTATCGGGATGTCGGCCCGCAGCGGGTGGGTGATCGGCTTGAGCGCCTTACCCAGCCCCGTGGTGCCCTCCCCACGCAGGGGCAGTGGGTAGTGCGGACCGGCGCTGGTGACGGGGGCTTCGCGCGCCCAGACCTGACGGACGATGTCGACGTACTCGCGGGTGCGCGCCAGCGGCTTGGGGAAGCGCTGCCCATACCAACCTTCGACCACCTGCGGTCCCGATACACCCAGCCCGAGGATGTGCCGGCCGCCGGACAGATGATCGAGCGTCAACGCGGCCATCGCACACGCGGTCGGCGTGCGCGCCGACAGCTGCACCACCGAGGTGCCCAGGCGCATCCGGGTGGTCTCACGGCCCCACCAGGCCAACGGCGTATAGGCATCCGATCCCCACGCCTCCGCGGTGAACACCGTGTCGAAGCCGGTGTCTTCGGCGGCGGCGACAAGTTCGGCATGGTTGGGCGGGGCCTGCGCGCCCCAGTACCCGAGCTGAAGTCCAAGCTTCATTCCCACCACCCCGCCCGTGCGCTCATCGGATTGCCTTTCGCTGCATCCAACCGGTCCTTGCGGCCGTTGTTAGAACCTGTTCTACTCGATGCCGTGAACGCCAGTCAGAGTAACCCGGCGCTGATGGATCAGCATGAGCCACCGCTTTCCGCACCGCTGAAACTCTCTTTCGACTACACCCGTTCGGTCGGCCCGATCCTCGGACAGTTCTTCACCGCCCTGCGCGACCGCCGCATCGTCGGCACCCGTGCATCCGACGGCAGGGTGTTCGTCCCACCCGCTGAGTATGACCCGGTGACCTACGCCCCGCTGACCGAGGTGGTTCCCGTCGCCAGCGTGGGGACCGTCACGTGATGGACCTGGCAGTCCGAGCAGGTGGAGGGCCAGCCGTTCGACCGTCCGTTCGCGTGGGCGCTGATCAAACTCGACGGCGCCGACACCACGCTGCTGCACGCGGTGGCCGCGGACTCCTCCGATGAGATCAGCACCGGCACCAGGGTGCACGCGCACTGGGTCGACGAGCCGGTGGGCGCGATCACCGACATTGCCCACTTCAGGCTCGGAGACCGGCCCGAACCGGCGGAGTCCGCGGTCGACGGCCGGGATCCGGTCACCGTCCAGGTGTCGCCGTCGAGCATCGAGATCCGGCACACCGCTTCCCTCCCCGAGAGCGCGTACCTGCGGGCCCTGCACGAAGGCAAGTTGTTGGGCGGGCGCACCGGTGCCGACGGGAAGGTGTATTTTCCTGCGCGCGAAGCAGATCCGGCCACCGGCAAGGTGCTCGACGAGTTCGTGGAGCTACCGGACAGGGGCACCGTCACCACGTTCGCGATCATCAACATCCCCTTCGCCGGGCAGAAGATCAAGCCCCCCTACGTCGCCGCCTACGTGCTGCTCGACGGCGCCGACATCCCGTTCCTGCACCTGGTCTCCGATATCGACGCGGCCGACGTGCGGATGGGTATGCGGGTGGAGGCGGTGTGGAAGCCGCGTGACGATTGGGGTTTCGGCATCGACAACATCGAGTACTTCCGGCCGACGGATGAACCGGACGCCGATTACGACTCCTACAAGCACCACCTGTGAGGGGCCTTCGGAAATGACTGAGGTCGCAGTCGTCGGCTTCGCGCATGCCCCACACGTGCGCCGTACGGAGGGCACCACCAACGGCGTCGAGATGCTGATGCCGTGTTTCGCGTCGATCTACTCCGAACTGGGGCTCGAACAGAACGATGTCGGCTTCTGGTGCTCCGGATCGTCGGATTACCTTGCTGGACGGGCCTTCTCGTTCATCTCGGCGATCGACTCGATCGGTGCGATACCGCCGATCAACGAATCGCATGTGGAGATGGACGCCGCCTGGGCACTATATGAGGGCTACATCAAGCTGCTGACCGGCGAAGTGGACACCGCCCTGGTTTACGGCTTCGGAAAGTCCAGCGCGGGCATCCTGCGCCGGGTGCTGGCGTTGCAGACCGATCCGTACACCGTCGCACCGCTGTGGCCCGACTCGGTGTCGATGGCCGGCCTGCAGGCGCGGTTCGGTCTCGACGCGGGCAAGTGGACGCCCGCACAGATGGCTCAGGTCGCTCTGGAGTCGATGGCGGCCGCCGCACGCACCGACTCGGTGGAACCTGCCACGAGTATCGACGAGTTACTGGCTCGGCCGTACTTCGCAGATCCGTTGCGCCGCCACGATATCGCGCCGATCACCGACGGGGCGTCGGCGATCGTGCTGGCCGCAGGCGACCGCGCCCGGGAGCTTCGGGAGCACCCGGCCTGGATCAGGGGGATCGAGCACCGCATCGAGACACCGATACTGGGCGCGCGTGACCTCACCACCTCGCCGTCGACGGCGGCCTCGGCGGCAGCGGCAACCGGCGGCGACGCCGACTCGATCGAGATCGCCGAAATCTGCGCACCGTTCACCCACCAGCAGTTGATCCTCACCGAGGCGATCGGGCTGAATGCATCGACGGTGGTCAACCCGTCGGGCGGCACTCTGGCGGCCAACCCGATGTTCTCGGCAGGCCTGGAACGCATCGGCTTCGCCGCCCGGCACATTTTCGACGGCTCGGCGCAGCGGGTGCTGGCGCATGCCACCAGCGGCCCTGCGCTGCAACAGAATCTGGTTGCGGTCATGGAAGGAAAGTCCTGAGATGGCAGAGCAACTCGCTGCGGTCCTGAGCACCGGGCAGACCAAGTACGTAGCCAGGCGCAAAGACGTGTCGATGAACTGCCTGGTGCGCGAGGCCATCGATCGTGCGCTGGCCGACTCCGGCTGCACGTTCGACGACATCGAGGCGGTCGTCGTCGGCAAAGCACCCGACTTCTTCGAGGGCGTCATGATGCCCGAGCTGTTCATGGCCGATGCAATGGGCACCACCGGCAAACCGATGATCCGCGTGCACACCGCCGGTTCGGTCGGCGGGTCGACCGCGATCGTCGCTGCCGCCCTGGTGCAGTCCGGTAAGTACGAGCGGGCTCTGACGATGGCCTGGGAGAAGCAGTCGGAGTCAAACGCCATGTGGGCGTTGAGCATTGCTGTGCCGTTCAGCAAACCCCTCAACGCGGGTGCGGGCGGCTACTTCGCACCCCACGTGCGGGCCTACATCCGACGTTCCGGAGCGCCCGATCACATCGGCGCGATGGTCGCCGTCAAGGACCGGCTCAACGGGGCCAAGAACCCGTTGGCGCACCTGCACCAACCCGACATCACGCTGGAGAAGGTGATGTCCTCGCCGATGCTGTGGGATCCCATCCGCTTTGATGAGACCTGCCCGTCATCCGACGGCGCGGCGGCGATGGTCATCGGTGGCGAGCGGTCCGCCGGCGCCCGCCTGGCCGACGGGCACCCGGTGGCGTGGATCCATGCCTCCGCGCTGCGCACCGAACCGCTGGCCTACGCCGGCCGTGACCAGCTCAACCCGCAGGCAAGTCGCGACGCCGCGGCGGCACTGTGGAAGGCCGCGGGGAGCCCCATCGACGAGATCGACGTCGCCGAAGTGTACGTGCCGTTCTCCTGGTACGAGCCGATGTGGCTGGAAAGCCTCGGTTTCGCTCCCGAGGGAGCGGGCTGGAAACTCACCGAGGCGGGCGAGACTGCGATCGGTGGCCGGATTCCGTTCAACCCGTCCGGCGGCGTGCTGTCGAGCAATCCCATCGGCGCCTCCGGCATGATCCGCTTCGCCGAGTCGGCGATCCAGGTCATGGGCAAGGCGGGCGCCCATCAGGTGCAGGGTGCACGAAAGGCACTCGGCCACGCCTACGGCGGTGGGGCGCAGTACTACTCGATGTGGGTGGTCGGTGCCGACAAACCGGACGTCACGTCATGATGCTCGACGCTTCGATCCCATGACACGTCGACGTCGACGACCTTGGTCACCAGTTCGTGGTCGGTACCGGGCTCGTGACCCAGGAACACCACCGACGCGATGTCGAGGGCCAACTCTTTCATCGCGGGATAGAACAGGAAGCGCGCGTCGTCGGCGGCCCAGTCGTTGGCCAGGACATGGGTGGCGACGCGGTCGATGTGCTCGACGTAGCCGGCCAACCGGCTACGGGTGAACGCCTCCTGCATGATCCGCCTGGTGTTACATGTGTTCGTCGAAGTCCAGCAGCATCAGGCCGCGGTTGAAGAACGCGCCGATGGCGGGAACCCAGCCCTGTTGGGAGTAGTCCTTGTTGCGGTTGGCGTAGATGGTCTGGGTGGCGTCGGCACCCAAGGCGGCGACCCCTGGCAGCGCCGGAAAATCGGCGAAGAGCACCGGCCCCGGGTCCGGTACAGGTTCAGCGCGTAGTCGGGCCCCGCCGCGGAACGCCTCGATGACGTGACCAAGGACCGGCAGGCCGGAATCGCCGACAACAGGCCTCAGGCCGCTGCACGACTTCGGGGCAGCGCGCGATACCGGGTAGGTTGGTTGGCGAACACCCTTGTTGAACCACAATCAGAATTCGATCAGTTGCCTAACGTTTGCCATATCACCCGCATGAAAACCCTGTCCATCGCCGTCCTGACCGTCACACTCGCCGTGCCGACGGCCGGCTGTGACAACTCCCGCCTCACCCGGGATGCGCGTTCGGGAAACCTGCAGGTACCGACGTCGGAAAGCACCGTTGCCCCGGCGGCCTCGCCCTTCACCCCGACCCAGCAGCCCCACCTCACCGACTACAGTCGGCTGCTGCTGCGGGCCGGCGATCTCAGCGACGCCGACGACACCTTCGCGGCGCGTTCGTCGACGGCGACCCCGACGGATATACCGGGTGCCAGCATGTTGTTCGTCAACGCGCCCGACACTCGCGCGATCTCGGTCACCGTCGCGGTGTATCCCAGCGCGGCGACCGCAACGGCCACCCTGCGCGAGGCCGTAGCCACCGCAAACAAGGCGGTCACCGGCGGACTCCCGCAGCCCCTGCCGGTAGGCACCGACGGCACTGTGATCAAGGGCACTTCGCCGGACGGCGGAATGGACGTCACACTCGTGCTTTTCACCCACGGCCCGGCGCTGGCGCGGCTGGAGTTCAACAGCGCGACCGGCGATGCCGCCACTGATCAATTCGTCACCAATATCGCCAAGATGCAGTACGTCGCGCTGCGCGTCGGACTTCCCGACGTTCCCGAGTGACCGGACCTTCGTCGCATTTCTTTGGCAGGTAGAGCCGGCCGTATTGCGCCGTCGACGGACAAAACTGTAACGTGTTCTAGTTGGAAGTTCTGACCGGAGGCGCGAATGACGACTGTACCGGCCCACAGCGGCATTCGCGAGATCGACACCGGTGTGCTACCGAACCGCTACGCGCGCGGCTGGCACTGCCTGGGGCCCGTGACAAGCTTCACCGACGGCCGGCCCCACTCGGTACCGGCCTTCGGCACCAAATTGGTGGTGTTCGCAGATTCCCGCGCCGACCTGCACGTGCTCGACGGGTACTGCCGGCACATGGGTGGTGAACTGCCCCAAGGCACCATCAAGGGCGACGAGGTCGCCTGCCCGTTCCACGACTGGCGCTGGCGCGGCGACGGCAAGTGCAAACTGGTGCCGTACGCCAAGCGCACCCCGCGACTGGCTCGCACCCGGTGATGGCACACCGATATCCGCGGCGGCCTGTTGTTCGTGTGGCACGACCACGAGGGCAACCCGCCGCAGCCAGAGGTGCGGATTCCCGACATCCCGGAGTCCGCCGACGGAGACTGGACCGACTGGCGGTGGAACACGATGCTCATCGAGGGCTCCAACTGCCGCGAGATCATCGACAACGTAACCGACATGGCGCACTTCTTCTACATCCACTTCGGATTGCCGACGTACTTCAAGAACGTCTTCGAGGGCCACATCGCCAGCCAGTACCTGCACAACGTGGGCCGGCCGGACATCAACGACATGGGAACCGCCTATGGTGAGGCGGGGCTCGATTCGGAGGCGTCCTACTTCGGCCCGTCGTTCATGATCAACTGGCTGCACAACCCCTACGGCGACTTCAAGGGCCGAGTCGATCTTGATCAACTGCCACTACCCGGTGACCCAGGACTCGTTCGTCGTGCAGTGGGGGGTCATCGTCGAAAAGCCCAAGGACCTCGACGACGCGACAAGCGAGAAGCTCGCCGAGGCGTTCACCGCCGGGGTCGGCAAGGGCTTCCTACAGGACGTGGAGATCTGGAAACACAAGACCCGCATCGACAACCCACTGCTGGTCGAGGAGGACGGCGC
>CAYLWH010000128.1:0-9761 GCA_964387245.1 uncultured Mycobacterium sp. | reverse complement strand
GGTTCGGCGGCGGGTGTAGCGGGCAAGGGGCCGGGTTCTCGGCGTCAGCGTTCTGTGGAGACTTCGGTGGCGGGTACCGGCTCGTCGGGTAGTGGCTCCGGGGCGGGATCGTCTGCTGAGGCGGCCTCTTCGCCTTTGTCTTCGACGCCGGCCGAGACCCGGTCGTCGGCAACGGATTTGCGGGTCCCGTCGACCCCGTCGGTGGCGGCGGCGCGCGCGACGACACCGGTGATGACGGCAGTGGGCAGGGGACTGGGGTTCGATCTGTCCTCGTGGCTGGGTGCAGGCAGCGGCCGTGATGCGCCGGCGGCGGCGACGTTGATGTGGACGGCGGCGGCGTTTAGCCGCCCCGAACTCGGGGGCGCGGGGCGGACGGTTAAACCGGCGGCGATCACCACCAGTGGGGAGCCGGTTGGTCCGTCCGCCGCCAGCAGTGTGGCATTGTTCGGCCCGGCAGCCAGCGGGAATCTGGTGTCGCCGAGTTTGTTGCCGACGGCGGTGCTGGCGCGGAATCCGGTCGCGGATTTCATCCGGATTTTCGTTGGAGACGGCACCGCCGATAATCCCAATGCCGGCATCTTGATCGGTAACGGCTACAGCTACACCAGCTTTGAGGGTTTATGCACCAGTGCTGCTGCGTGCAATGGCGGTAACGGCGGCCTGTGGGGCAACGGCGGAAATGGCTTCAACGGCGGCAATGGCGGGTCGGCTGGGTCGTTCGGCGCCGGCGGTGACGGCGGGATGGGCGTCGCCGGAATCAACAATGGCAATGGCGGCAATGGCGGCAATGGCGGCCTGTGGACCGGTAGTGGCGGCAACGGCGGCGACGGCGCTCCGGGTGGCAACGGCGGTGATGGCGGCAGCACTGGGCTGCTGTCGATTTTCGGTAACGGCGGCGACGGTGGTGACGCGGTCGGTGTGACCGGGACGGCCGGCGTCAACGGCGCCACCGCGGGTGCTGACGGCACTGCCGGTGGCATGGGCGGTGCTGGCGGTCAGGGTGGTGACGGCGGCAACGGCAGTTGGGTCTTCGGTCGGGGCGGCAACGGCGGCAACAGCATCGGCGGCACCGGTGGTCTCGGTGGTAACGGCGCTGAGGGTGCGGACGGCATCCCGAGCGGTAATGGCGGTGCCGGCGGTGTCGGTGGTGCCGCCGGTGTCGGTGGCACCGCCGGTACCGGACGGTTCCTGTTCCTGTTCGCTCAACCCGGCACCGACGGCAGCGGCCTCTTCGGTGCCGGTGGTGTCGGCGGCGTCGGTGGTACCGGCTTCGCGGAGGGTGACGGTGCGATCGGTGGTGCCGGCGGACTCGGCGGCGCGGGCGGCGCGGGCACCACCACCGCGGCCGGCTACGGCGGTGGCGGCGGTGGCGGGGGCGGCAGGGCCCGCGTCTTAGCCGTCGCCGGCGGCAGCGTTACCGACAGCAGCGCGGTCGGCGGGGTGGGTGGAGTCGGCGGCGCCGGTACCACCACCGGGCCCGGCGGGGTGGGTGGCCACGGCGGCACCGCCATCCTCGGGGCCATCGGCGGCTCCGTCACTGAAAGCACCGCTACTGGCGGGGTTGGCGGGATCGGCGGCACCGGCGGCGGGGACGGTGGCACCGGTGGCGCCGGCATCCTCGGCAACGTCGGCGGCGGCAACGACGGCGGCAGCATCACTGGCAGCACCGCCACCGGCGGGACCGGCGGGGTCGGCGCCAACAGCGGCACCGCCGGCGACGGCGGCTTCGGCATCATCGCCACCGGGTTGGGTGGCAAAGTCATCAGCGGCACCGCCAAAGGCGGGGTCGGCGGCGCCGCCGGCACCAACGCCGGCATAGGCGGGGACGGCGGCATTGGCCTCATCGGCGTCGCTTTCGTTGGGAGCAGCGCCACCGGAGGCACTGCCCAGGGTGGCGACGGCGGGTCCGGTAGCACCTTCGGCACCGGCGGTGACGGCGGTCCCGGCTACCTCATCGTCGACGTCAGCGGAGGCACACTCGGTGGTGTTGACGGTGAGGCTCTGGTTGCCACGGGTGGCCGGGGCGGAGCCGGCATTGACGGCGGTCAGGGCGGGAACGGCAGCTTTGGTGAGATTGAGGCCGGAAGTCAAGGCACCTCTTACGGTCGGTCCACCGGTGGTGCCGGCGGTGACGGTACCGGCGCCGGCAGCGTCGGCGGTATCGGCGGAAGCGCCGACATCCGAAGCGCCGCGACGACTGGCTTCGCGGGTGTCGACGACGCAGGCGGCCCCGGCGGGACGGCCAGCGGTACGACGATCGGCGGTGCCGGCGGCAGCGCCACTGGTGGCGGCACCGGTGGCGAAGGCGGCGACGCGGATATCCTCGCCGGTGGGATCAGCACTGTCGCCAGCGGCACATCTCAGGGCGGCACCGGTGGTGACGGCCTCGGTGGCGGCCAAGGCGGCAACGCCGGAGAAAGCCGGATTGGCGCATTCGCTGCGCCTAACGGACCGGACGCGGACAGCTCCGCCACCGGCGGGACTGCGACCGGCGGCAACGGTGGCAGCGGTACCGGTGCCGGCAGTGTCGGCGGCGCCGGCGCTAACGGAAGCATCCTTGTGGGGCTGGACAGCGCTGGGACGTCTGACGACTCGCCGTCTGCCAATGACGCCACCGCCACCGGCGGTAGCGGCGGCAACGGCGGCTCGGGCCTAACCGGCGAAAAAGGTACCGACGGCAAAGTCAACGCAATCAACGACGACAACTTGGACGGAGTAACCGTCGAGGGTGACGACGGCGAGAACAACCCGTAGAACCGGGAGTGAAGGCCCCGGCTCGGCGGTGCCGGTAGCAACGGCAGGCAGTGCGCCAGGAACTGCGGGCGCCAACAAGCCCTGACTTCGGTCACCCGCAAGCAGGTGGGAATGCCTCGCACGCCGAAATGCGTGCGAGGCATTCGCGTTTCGCAACCGAAGTCCTCAACGGCGCCGACGGGTAGATGATTCCTGAAAGAACAGTGACCGCTGCAAACGCGCAGCTATTGAGGGTGCGGCCGTATGTCCTCGATACGCAGGGCGCCACCGCAGGCGAAGGCCAAAGAACGCCATCTTTGCTGCTCGCCAAAGAACTTCTCAAGATGGGCGACCGGCGTCAACGTGGCCGACGCAGTGAAAACTCACAGCGATTAGGGACCGGTGGATCCACTGCGGGCCGACCTGATCGGCAGACCGTCGGCATGCGTCTTTCGGCTTCGGCGGGTGGTACTCGGCCGACGCGGTGCATTGGTTACCAGGGCTGGAACCCTGCCTGTACGTCGATCCGGCGCTCGTCCGCACCGACCTGCTACGCCGGACCGATACCACCAGCTACTGCAACTACAAGGGGTACGCGACCTATTGGGCGGCGGTCGTCGGGGACACCGTCGTCGAGGACGTCGCCTGGAGCTATCCGATGCCGAAGACCATGCCCATCAAGGGCTTCTGAACCTCGACGCAACCAGGCCCGACTGCTCGCCGAGCTGCCGGCGTCAACTGAACAGCGCCATCAGCTGTTGGCTGCGCCACCACACCAGTACGACGAACACCGCCAGCAGGCCCATGCTGGCCCACAGGTGCAGCGAGTTGTTGCGGTCCCGCGGGGTGTAGGCGTAGAGCCAGGCGACTGCCATGCCGGTGAGCAGTCCGCCGATGTGGCCCTGCCAGCTGATGTTCTGTGAACTCAACAGCGGGATCACGAACGTGAAGGCGAGGTTGATCGCGATCAGGGCCACGACGCCGCGAACGTCCAGGTTGAGCCGCTTGCCCACCACGAACGTCGCACCGAACAGGCCGTAGATGGCACCGGAGGCCCCCGCGGTGGCGGAGTTCAGCGGCGAGAGCAGATAGACCAGCACACCCCCGCCGAGTGCGCCGAGGATGTACAGGGCGAGAAATCGGCTGCGACCCAGCCAACGCTCCAGTGGCGGGCCGACCACCCACAGCGCCCACATGTTGAACAAGATGTGAGTGACGCTGTAGTGCAGGAACGCCGAGGTGAACAGGCGCCACACTTCACCGTCCGCGACTGCCGGGGACCACAGCACCAACTGCCGTTCCAGCCTCGCCGACGACGACTGCAAGATGAACATCGCGACGTTGATGGCGATCAGCGCGTAGGTGACCACTGCACCGGATGGCACCCGCTTCGGTTGGCGGACCGCTGCCGCACCTTCGCGCACACAGTCCACGCACTGATGGCCTACCGCGGCGACGACCATGCATTCCGGGCAGACCGGGCGGCCGCACCGGGTGCACGCCACATAGGTCGGCCGGTCCGGATGCCGATAACAACTCGGTCCCTGCGGGTAGTACTGCGGCTGGCCCTGCGGCGGGTACGGAGTGCTCATCGCTTTCGAAGATAGTGGTCGCGGGCGTCCCGCGGATTCATTCGTCCATGGCTGCGCCGCTGGCGGCGACAATGAACTGCACCGCCCGGCGCCTCGTCGGCGCCGTCGAGCTGCTGGACGCGGTTTACATTCATACCTGAAACTGTCACGCTTATCCGATGACGTCGAACACAGTCCTTGTCACCGGCGCGTTCGGTCAGGTCGGCACCCGCGTCACCCGGATCCTGCGGGACCGCGGGTACACCGTCGTCGCGCTCGACCTGCGCAATGACAAGACCGAAGCCGCAGCCGCGGATCTGGCCCGCTCGCCCGCGCCAGGCACCGTCGTCCCGGCGTATCTGGACCTCCTCGACCGCGAGGCGATCCACACCCTGCTCGCCGCACACCGGCCGCAGGCGATCGTGCATCTTGCCGCGGTGGTCGCGCCGCTGTCGTACCGGAATCCGAGCCTGTCACGCCGGGTGAACGTCGGCGGCACCGAGAACCTGATCCGAGCCGCCAACGCACTTGCGGAGGCGCCGCTGTTCCTGCTGGCGTCCAGCGCCTCGGTCTACGGCCCCCGCAACCCCTACCGGTACCCCGAACGCATCACAGCGGATACGCCGATCGATCCCATCGACCAGTACGGGCAGGACAAGGTGCTGGCCGAAACGGCTCTGCGCGACAGCGGACTGCCGTACACCATCCTGCGGCTGGCCGGAATCATCTCGCCCGACATGACTTCGAACATCGGCGGCGACTATCTGGTGCTGATGCGAGCGACCCCGGGTGACAACCGGATTCACGCGGTGGACGCCCGCGACGTCGCGCTGGCCTTCGCCAACGGTGTGGATCGGGCCTCCTCGATCACGGGCCGGACGTTGGTGATCGCCGGCGACGACACCTGCATGCACCTGCAGCGCGGCCTGGAGGACGACATCATGACAGCCGTCGGCGTCGGTGCACTCGGACCCTCGGCCAGCCTGCCCGGCGACCCCGATGACGACCGCGGATGGAGTTTCACCGGGTGGTTCGACACCGCCGAGTCCGAGCGATTGCTCGGTTACCAGCAGCACAGCTGGGCGGACACGCTGTCCTGGCTGGCCGAGTCGCAGGGCCGTACCCGCACCGTGTTGCGCGCGCTCGGGCCGGTGCTGAGGCCCGTGATGCGCGCAGCCCTGGCCGTGCAGCGCCGGACCGACGGGCGGGGGCGGTACGCCGACCCGTGGACCCTGATCGGCGCCAAGTATGGCGCAGGCGCCCTGGCAACCCCGTGGAACGCTTAGACTGTCTCACTGTGAGGTCGAGAATCGCCGTCCGCGTCGGTGTCGCGGCGCTGCTCGTCGGTTGCTTTGCGCCCCCGGGCGCCGCCCAGGCCGACCCAGCCCCCGTCCCGCCGCCTTCGCCGGGTCCGGCACCGGGGCCGGCGAACGTCGGCATCGACAAGGACGGCAACTACGCCGTCGGCACCGACATCGCACCCGGCACCTACAGCTCGGCGGGTCCGGTCGAGGGCGGGGCGTGCTACTGGAAGCGCAGCGCCGGCGACAAGGTGGTCGACAACGCGATGAGCAAGAAGCCGCAGATCGTCCGTATCGAGGCCACCGACACCTCGTTCAAGACCAGTGACTGCCAGCCGTGGCAGCGGATCGAGGACTGCCTGCCGGGCTGTGGCCCCGCGGCACCGAACCCCGCCGATCTGCTCGGCCAACTCGGCCGGATGGTGCTCAGCAACCCGGGCGTTCCGCCCGCGGGCGGAACACCGTAGCATCAGCCGACGGGTACGTCGATGATCGGGCGGGGTACGCCCGCACCGGGGCCGTCGAAGTGCCACCATTCCCCGGAGTAGACCGTCAGACCACCGGCCGCCATCGCGTCCCGCAGGCGGGCACGATTCTGCTGTTGGTCAGCGCTGAGTCCATCGGTGCGAAAGGCGTTGGCGCGAGCCGTGAAAACGTCGAAGTCGGTACCCATGTCGACCAGGCCATCAGGGCCCGTGAGCGTCACGTCCACCGAACGACCCGACTCGTGACTTTTCGAGTACGGCCCGGGCCGGGCCACCCAGGCCGGGTCGGACACCGCGTCGAACATCCGGACCTGGACACTGTGCGGGCGGTAGCAATCCCAGAACACCAGTCGCTCGCCGTGCGCGGCGAGCACGGTGGCCGCCGCGGCCAGACCGGGCGCGATCGACTCGTGGACAAGACAGCGCGCACCGGCGGGGTACAAGGCGGTGCCGACGAAGTTGTCGGCCGTGGCATACCGCAGATCGACGACCGCGCCGGGCACGACGCTGCGGACGTCGACGAAGCCGACCGCGGTGGCCGCCGCCGATACCGGGAGCTCCGGTGGCGGATCCGGATATGCCTCGGGCGCAACGTAAACCGCGCACACTAGGGCCAGCGCGGCGGCACACGTCAGGCGCATTGGACCACTCTAGTCCGGGTCATGCTCCGTCTCTCCGAACGGCCTTGCGGAGCCGGCGCGGCACGAACCGCGGCACCCGGTCGATGACGTCCTGATAGCCGGGGCGGCGCAGCAGGCTGCGGGTCTCCATCATCGGGATACTGGCGCCCAGGAACATCGCGAGCATGAGGGCCGCGCCGGCGAACAGCCACCATGCCTGCCCCGGGGCCGCCGAAACGCCGAAAAGCGCCACTGCGAACCAGAAACCGAACTCGCCGAAGTAGTTCGGGTGCCGCGACCATCCCCACAACCCGCGGTCCATTGTCGCACCGGCGCTACAGCCGCGGACGAACCGGCGCAACTGGACGCGAAGCGTAGCGAGGCTAACGTTGCACCCATGCCCGACCCCGAGAACCTGCGCGAGGACCACACCGAGCTGCTGCGGTGCCGTGCGCTGACCGAGGACGCCGCCCGGCCCGAGTCGGTTCGCCGTCGTCACGACGCCGGCGGGCGCACCGCGCGGGAGAACATCGCCGACCTCGTCGACCCCGGATCGTTCGTGGAATACGGGCGGTTCGCGATCGCCGCGCAACGGCACCGCCGCGACACCGCCGACCTGATCGCCAACACCCCCGCCGACGGCCTGGTGGCGGGGACGGCCCGGGTCGACGGCAACCCCTGTGCGGTGTTGTCCTACGACTACACCGTGCTGGCCGGGACCCAGGGCGCGCTGGGGCATTTCAAGAAGGACCGGCTGTTCGAGCTCATCGACCGGATGCGGTTGCCCACGGTCTTCTTCGCAGAGGGCGGCGGCGGGCGGCCCGGCGATACCGACTACCCGACCGTGTCGTCGCTGCACGTCCGGGCGTTCGCGCTATGGGCGGGGCTGTCCGGCGTGGTGCCGCGGATCGCGGTCGTGAAAGGCCGGTGCTTCGCGGGCAATGCAGTGATCGCGGGCTGCTCGGATCTGATCGTCGCGACCGAGGACACCTCGATCGGGATGGGCGGCCCGGCGATGATCGCCGGCGGCGGACTCGGTGAGGTGCCCGCCGACGAGGTGGGACCGATCTCGGTGCAGGCGCCCAACGGCGTGGTCGACGTCGTGGTCGCCGACGAACCCGCCGCGGTCGTCGTCGCGCGCAAGCTCCTGGGCTACTTCCAGGGTGTCGCACCGGCCGGTGCTGCGGCCGACCAAACCCGTTTGCGCACAATGATTCCCGAACGCGCTCGACGCGCGTATCCGGTCGGCCCGATCATCGGGACACTGGCCGACGAGGGTTCGGTGACGTTCCTGCGGGAGCGGTTCGCGCCGGAGCTGGTGACCGCGCTGGTCCGGATCGAGGGTCGTCCGGTGGGGGTCATCGCCAACAACACCATGGTGATGGCGGGCGCCATCACCGCGGCGGCCTCCGACAAGGCGGCCCGCTTCCTGCAACTTTGCGACGCGTTCGGCCTGCCGGTGCTGTCCCTGGTGGACTGCCCCGGTTACATGGTCGGGCCCGCCGCCGAAGCCGAAGCGCTGGTGCGGCGGGCTTCGCGGATGCTGGTGGCCGGGGCGGCGCTGCGGGTACCGCTGGTCGCGGTGATCCTGCGCCGCGGCTACGGCCTGGGTGCGCAGGCGATGACCGGCGGCAGCCTGCACGAGCCGCTGCTGACGGTGGCCTGGCCGGGCGCGCATCTGGGGCCGATGGGTCTGGAGGGTGCCGTCCGGTTGGGTCTGCGCAAGGAACTCGAGGCGATCGCCAACCCGGCCGAACGCGAAGAACGGGTCCGGCAGGCCACCGCCGGCGCTCAGGAGAATGCCAAGGCGCTCAACGCCGCTCAGCTCTTCGAGATCGACGACGTGATCGACCCAGCCGAGACGCGGGGCCTGATCGCAGCGATGCTGGCGACCGCTGCCACGCACCCGCACGACCGCCCGCGGCACCGGTTCGTCGACACCTGGTGAGTGCGCCGCCAGGGGGTACTGGCAGTACCAGGATCGTGGGGCACTGCCCAATAGGCAGCGCGGGGCGTTGACTGGTCATGCGCGTGGTGCGCGGATCGTGAGGAGACCGAGATGCGGGCGACACTGATGTACGGCGCGGGGGATGTCCGGGTGCAGGACATTCCCGATCCGTCGTTGCAGGAGCCTTCTGACGCCGTCGTGCGGGTGGTGCGGGCCGCCATCTGTGGCAGTGACTTGTGGCCATACTCGTCGATGCCGCACTCGGAGGTGGGGCGGCAGATGGGCCACGAGTTCATCGGAGTCATCGAGGACGTGGGCGCCGACGTGTCCCGTCTCAAGCGTGGCGACCTCATCGTCGCTCCGTTCCTGTGGTGTGACAACACGTGCGATTTCTGCCGGGAAGGGTTGCAGTCCTCGTGCCGCCACGGCGGGCGCTACGGATTCGACGGGGTCGACGGCGGTCAAGGTGAAGCCGTCCGTGTTCCCCAGGCCGACGGGACGCTGGTGAAGCTCCCCGTCGAGCCGGACTCGGAGCTACTGCCGTCGCTGCTGACGCTGTCAGACGTGTTCTGCACCGGACATCACTGCGCGGTGAAGAGCGGCGTGGATGCCGGCAGCACCGTGGCGGTGATCGGTGACGGCGCGGTGGGCCTGTCGGCGGTGCTGGCTGCGAAACGCCTTGGCGCCGAACAGATCATACTGATGGGACGCCACCCTGACCGGCTTTCGCTGGGTCGCGGGGTTCGGCGCTACCGATGTCGTCACCGAACGCGGCGAAGGCGGCATCCAGCACGTGCATGAACTCACTGGTGGTGGTGGGGTGCGTACGGTCTTGGAGTGCGTCGGAGCACGATCGGCCATCGACACCGCGTTCGGCGTGGTCCGTGACGGCGGCGTGATCAGCCGGGTCGGCATGCCCCAGTACGCCGAGGGCCCGACCGGCGCCGACATGGTGATGCGCAACATCACCTTGACGGGTGGTGTGGCTCCCGCGCGGGCCTACATCGACGAGTTGCTTCCCGATGTGCTCGACGGGGTGTTCGAACCGGGCAGGGTGTTCGACGCGACGTTCGATCTCGACCATGTGCCCGACGGCTACCGGG
>CAYLWH010000127.1:0-9847 GCA_964387245.1 uncultured Mycobacterium sp. | reverse complement strand
TCGCGATGGGTGGCCGCGCGGCCGAGGAACTGGTGTTCCGCGAGCCGACCACGGGCGCGGTGTCCGACATCGAGCAGGCCACGAAGATCGCCCGCGCGATGGTCACCGAGTACGGTATGAGCGCCAAGCTGGGCGCAGTCCGCTACGGCACCGAACACGGCGACCCGTTCCTGGGCCGGTCCATGGGCATGCAGCCGGACTACAGCCACGAGGTGGCCCGGGAGATCGACGAAGAGGTCCGCAAGCTGATCGAGGCCGCGCACACCGAGGCTTGGGAGATCCTGGCCGACTATCGCGATGTGCTCGACACGCTGGCCGGTGAGCTGCTGGAGAAGGAAACCCTGCATCGCGCCGAGCTCAAGGCCATTTTCGCCAACGTCCGCAAGCGACCCAGGATCACCGCGTTCGACGACTTCGGCGGCCGCATCCCCTCGGACAAGCCGCCGATCAAGACACCCGGTGAGCTGGCTATCGAGCGGGGCGAGGAATGGCCGAAGCCCGTTCCCGAGCCGGCCTTCAAGGCGGCCGCCGCCGGGTCGGATCCGGCCCGTGCGGTACCCGGCAGCAACGGCGTCGGCGGCCCGAACGGGTCCGCCCAGCCCGACTACGGCGCCCCGGCCGGCTGGCATGCTCCCGGCTGGCCCCCGCCGGACGCGCAGGGTTACTGGTACCCGCCGCCGGCGCCACCGCCGGGCCGACCCCACCAGTACCAGCCTTATCCGCACTACGGTCCGCCGGAACCCGGCCGGGACCCGGGCGACCGGGACGACTCGGACCGGCCCAATCCGCCGTCGGCGCACGGTTGACACAGGAACAGAAGGCACAGCATGGCTGCGAACAATTCCGCGACGCGGTCGGACTCCCATGCGCGGTCACCCGGACTCGGCGTGTTCGATCGGGAACGCGCCGAGAACGCGGTCCGGGAGCTGCTGTACGCCATCGGTGAGGATCCCAACCGACCAGGGCTCGTCGACACCCCGTCGCGAGTGGCCCGTGCCTACCAGGAGGTGTTCGCCGGGCTGTACGTCAATCCCGACGACGTCCTGAACACCACCTTCGACGAGCAGCACGACGAACTGGTGTTGGTCAAACAGATTCCGATGTACTCCACCTGTGAGCACCATCTGGTCTCGTTTCACGGCGTCGCGCACGTCGGGTACATACCGGGCGAGGACGGCCGGGTGACGGGCCTTTCGAAGATCGCCCGGGTGGTGGACCTCTATGCCAAGCGCCCCCAGGTCCAGGAGCGGCTGACCGGCCAGATCGCGGACGCGGTGATGCGCAAGCTGGACCCGCGCGGTGTCATCGTCGTGGTCGAGGCCGAGCATCTGTGCATGTCGATGCGTGGGGTGCGCAAGCCGGGCGCGGTGACCACCACCTCCGCGGTACGCGGACAGTTCAAGACCGACAAGGCATCTCGAGCCGAGGCGCTGGAACTCATATTGCGCAGGTGAGTCCCATACGCACACGGGTCATGGGGGTGGTGAACGTCACCGACGACTCCTTCTCCGACGGCGGGCGCTATCTGGATCGCCGCGCGGCGGTCGAGCACGGACTTCGGATGTCGGCGGCGGGCGCCGCCGTCATCGACGTCGGCGGCGAGTCGACCCGGCCCGGAGCGGTCCGAGTCGATTCCTCGGTCGAACTCGCCCGCGTCGTTCCGGTCGTCGAAGAGCTTGCGGCACAAGGCATTGCGGTCAGTATCGACACCATGCACGCCGATGTTGCGGCGGCGGCCATCGAGCACGGCGCGGCGATCGTCAACGACGTCTCGGGCGGCCGGGCCGACCCGGCGATGGCCGGCGTGCTGGCGGCCGCCGGGGTGCCGTGGGTGCTGATGCACTGGCGGTCGGTGTCGGCCGACGATCCGCACCGGGTTCCGCCCTACGGTGACGTGGTGGCCGAGGTGCGCGCCGAACTGTTGGGCTCCGTCGACGCGGCCCTGGCCGCCGGCGTGGACGCGGGCAACATCCTGATCGACCCCGGCCTCGGGTTCGCCAAGACCGCAGCACACAATTGGGCATTGTTGCGTGCCCTGCCGGAGTTCGTCGAGACGGGATTGCCGGTGCTGATCGGGGCATCCCGTAAGCGTTTTCTGGGTGCACTGCTGGCCGGATCCGACGGTGCTGTCCGACCACCCGACGGCCGCGAAACGGCCACGGCGGTGATCTCGGCGCTGGCCGCAACCCACGGGGTGTGGGGCGTGCGGGTGCACGACGTCCGCGCTTCGGTGGATGCTGTCAAGGTCGTCGAGGCGTGGGGGGGCAGTGGCTGATCGAATTGAACTGCGCGGCTTGGCGGTACGCGGCAATCACGGGGTTTTCGACCATGAGCGTCGCGACGGCCAGGACTTCATCGTGGACATCACCGTGTGGATCGACCTGGTTGCCGCGGCCACCAGCGACCAACTGTCGGACACCTACGACTATGGCGTGCTCGCGCAGCGTGCCGCGGCCATCGTGGGCGGACCGGCGCGAAACCTGATCGAGACGGTGGCCGCCGAGGTCGCCGAGGACGTGATGACCGACGGACGGGTACACGCGGTCGAGGTGGTGCTGCACAAACCGCAGGCCCCGATCCCCCTTGAGTTCGCCGACGTCGCCGTCGTCGCGCGCAGGTCCCGCCGCGGTGGCCGGGGAGGGACACCGTGACACGGGTGGTGCTGTCCATCGGTTCCAATCTCGGCGACCGATTGGCCCGCCTGCAGTCCGTTGTCGACGCGCTGGGGGAGCGGATCCGTGCGGTCTCCCCGGTCGTTGAAACCGACCCCTGGGGCGGGGTCGATCAGGGTCCGTTCCTCAATGCGGTGGTGGTGGCCGAGGACCCCGAACTCGACGGTCATGGCTGGCTACGTGCGGCACAGAGCCTCGAGCGCGCCGCCGACAGGGTGCGCGGACAGAAATGGGGACCGCGGACGCTCGACGTCGATCTGGTGCGGGTGCAGCGCCGTGACCCCGCGGGCGATCTCGCCGAGGTGTTCTCCCGTGACGACGGGCTGACCCTGCCCCATCCGCTGACACACCTGCGGGCCTTCGTTCTGGTGCCATGGTTGGCCGTCGAGCCGGATGCCGAACTGCCGGTGGCCGGTACGGTGCTGCCGGTGTCCCGGCTGCTGGCGAAACTCGGCCCGGCCGACCGCGCCGGCATCCGGCCCACCGGCCTGGTTCTGCGCGCATGACCCCCACGCGGATACGGGATCTGGCCGTCACGGCGCTGATCGCCGCGATCGTCGGTTACGGCCTGGTGGTCACGCTGTACCGATGGTTCCCTCCGCTGACGATCTGGACCGGGTTGTCGCTGGCGGCGATCGCGCTGGCCGAGGCCGGCTGGGGCGGGTATGTGCGGTCCAGGGTGAACGCCGGCGAGATCGGGGTGGGCGCCCGACGACTGCATCCGATAGCGGTGGCGCGCAGTGTGGTCATTGCGCAGGCCTCTGCGTGGGTGGGTGCGCTGGTGCTCGGCTGGTGGATCGGAGTCCTCGCCTATCTGTTGCCGCGCCGGGGTGAGCTGCGGGTGGCCGCCGCCGATACTCCGGGAGCTCTGGTCGCGGCGGGCTGCGCGCTGGCGCTGGTCGTGGCGGCGCTGTGGCTCCAGCATTGCTGCAAGTCGCCACCGGAACCGTCAGACGATCCCGGCCGCATCACGGACGGAGCCACCGAATAATGTCTTTCGACATAATGTCTTTCGACCAGCCGGTGCGGCAGTATCGCGAATCGCCGATCAGCGCGACACGTGCTGCGACCTCGTACGGGTACAGTCAGCCCATGACCGTTGTGTCCCGCGGCGAACGGGTTCGACGCAGCGGCCGCAGGCCGGGCTGGTTGCTGTTGACGGTGTTGCTGGTTCTTGCCATGGCGGCGAGTTCGGCATTGGTGTTCACCAGCCGAGTCGAGCTGTTGAAACTCGCCGTCGTCCTCTCGCTGTGGGCCGCGGTTATCGGTGCGTTCGTCTCGGCGATGTACCGCAGGCAGAGCGACGCCGATGCCGCCAAGGCGCGAGACCTCAAGTTGGTCTACGACCTGCAACTGGATCGGGAGATCTCGGCGCGCCGCGAGTACGAATTGAACCTCGAGGCGCACCTGCGCCGCGAACTCGCCGGTGAGATGCGCGCGCAATCCTCCGATGAGGTCGCCGCGCTCCGGGCCGAATTGGCGGCATTGCGAACGAGCCTGGAGATCCTGTTCGACACCGATCTCGCGCACCGGCCCGCCATCGAGACGGATCGCAGTTTCGCCGAATGGGCGGGCAACGCCGCCCCACCCCGGCCGGACCGGGTTGCCAGCAGCCGTGTCAGCGTCGACGAGGACGACGACGCGCGCACTGCCGAAACCACCGTCATCGCCGAAAGCCCCATCATCGACGTGCCGGAAGAGCCCCTGGTGTCCACGCCACCGCAGCGCGCCGAGAAGCCCCGGCGCCACCGCTCAGACCGTCGGCCGTCGGACGTCGAGGAGACCCGCTTCATCCAGCCGGTTACCGCGGACACCGCTGCGCCCGTGCCGCAGAACGGCCAGTTCGCGACGGCGGCCGAGGATGCAAAGCGGCGCGGCCGGCATGCGCCCCGGGCCGAGTCCGCTGAGGCGAACCCTGCCGAAGCCGAGCCGCCGCCGCCCGCTCGGCACCGCGGGGTCGATGACGAGCCCGTAACCGGCGGGCAGTCCGTCGCCGAGTTGATTGCCAGGCTGCAACACGACGGTTCGACCGAGGGCGGTCGCCGTCGGCGCCGCAAGGACTGAGCTACCCTTTCCATACCGTTTGATTGGCGACCGGGACCCCGCGCGGCCGGACCGGATCGGATGAACACGAGGAACTTGCGAGGGTCGTCTGCGATGGTGCAGCCGGATCAGGTTGAAGGGCTGCGTCCAGCCCGGCTCAAGGTGGGCATCATCTCCGCGGGCCGGGTCGGAACCGCCCTCGGTGCCGCACTCGAACGCGCCGGCCATGTCGTCGTCGCGTGCAGTGCGGTGTCGGCAGCGTCGCTGCGTCGCGCCGGACGACGGCTGCCGGACACGATGGTCGTTCCGGTCGGCGAGGTGGCGGCGTACGCCGAACTGCTGATCCTGGCGGTTCCCGACGCCGAACTCGAATCACTGGTGTCCGGTCTGGCGGCGACCGGTGCGGTCAAGCCCGGCACCATCGTGGTGCACACCTCGGGCGCCAACGGGATCGGCATCCTGTCCCCGTTGGCCGAACTGGGCTGCGTGCCGCTGGCGATCCACCCGGCGATGACCTTCACCGGTGCCGACGAGGACATGAACCGCCTGACAGACACCTGCTTCGGGATCACCGCCTCCGACGAGATCGGCTATGCGATCGGGCAGTCCCTGGTGCTGGAGATCGGTGGAGAGCCGTTCCGTGTACGGGAGGACGCCCGGGCGCTGTACCACGCGGCCCTCGCGCACGCGTCCAACCACGTCGTCACCATCGTCGCGGATGCCCTCGAAGCGCTGCGCACCGCGCTGTGGGGTGCAGAGCTCCTCGGCCAGGAGACCGTGGTCGACGCACCGGGCGGGATCGCCGAACGGGTGGTTGCGCCGCTGGCGCGGGCCGCTCTGGAGAATGCCCTGCAGCGCGGGCAGGCCGCCCTGACCGGTCCCGTCGCCCGTGGTGATGCCTCGGCGGTCGCTCGCCATCTTGTGGCGCTCGCCGAGGTGGACCCGGATCTGGCGGAGGCGTACCGGACCGTCTCGCTGCGCACCGCGATGCGCGCGCACGCTCCACGGGAGGTTTTCGAGGTGCTGGAAGGATGACGGTCATTACACCGAAATTCGTTGCAGGGAAACTGAATACCTATGCGAACCTGGCTGAGGTCGCCGATCTGGCCAGGGCGCTGCGACTGGCCGGCCGCCGAGTGATGCTGGTGCCGACCATGGGTGCGCTGCACGACGGGCATCTGCGGCTGGTTCGGATGGCCAGGCGGGTGCCGGGTTCAGTGACGGTGGTGTCGATCTTCGTCAACCCGCTGCAATTCGGCGCCGGTGAGGACCTCGACGCCTACCCGCGCACCCTGGATGCCGATGCCGAACTGTTGCGCGGCGAGGGCGTCGAAATCGTGTTTGCGCCGACCGCGGCGGCGATGTACCCGGACGGGCCACGGACCTCGGTCCAACCCGGCCCACTGGGTGCGGAGCTGGAAGGGGCCGCGCGGCCGACGCATTTCGCAGGAATGCTCACGGTGGTGCTCAAGCTGCTGCAGATCGTGCGACCGGATCGGGCCTTCTTCGGGGAGAAGGACTACCAGCAGCTGATCCTGGTGCGGCAGATGGTGGCCGACCTCAACATCGATGTGCGGATCGTCGGTGTGCCCATTGTGCGTGAGCACGACGGACTGGCGATGTCGTCACGCAACCGCTACCTCGACGCCGTGCAGCGTGAGCGAGCCGTCGCGCTGTCGGCGGCGCTGCTGGCCGGCCGCGCTGCGGCGGGCTCCGGGGCGGCCGCCGCCGTCGACGCAGCACGCGCGATCCTCGACGGGATGCCGGGGATCGACGTCGACTATCTCCAGGTGCGCGGCGCCGCACTGGAACCCGCGCCGGTGCAGGGCCCGGCCCGGATGCTGGTCGCCGCCCGGTTGGGCAGCACCAGGCTGCTGGACAACCTCGCCGTCGAACTGGGTCCGGTGGGCTAGTGCTGCTCGCCGTCGACGTCCGCAACACCCACACCGTGGTGGGACTGATCTCGGGTTCCGGGGATCACGCGAAGGTGTTGCAGCACTGGCGGATTCGGACCGAACCCGAGGTGACCGCCGATGAACTGGCGCTGACCATCGACGGCCTGATCGGCGATGACTCCGAGCAGCTGACGGGCGCGGTCGGACTGTCCACCGTGCCCTCGGTGTTACTCGAAGTCCGGCTGATGCTCGACCAGTACTGGCCGTCGATCCCGCACGTGTTGATCGAACCCGGTGTCCGCACCGGCATTCCGCTGCTCGTCGACAATCCCAAAGAGGTGGGAGCCGACCGGATTGTCAACTGCCTGTCCGCATTTCACAAGTTCCGCTCGGCGGCGATCGTGGTGGATTTCGGATCGTCGGTGGTCGTCGACGTGGTCTCGGGCAAGGGTGAGTTCCTCGGCGGCGCCATCGCGCCCGGTGTGCAGGTCGCCTCCGATGCGGCCGCTGCACGCTCGGCGGCGCTGCGCCGGGTGGAACTGACCAGGCCGAGATCGGTGATCGGCAAGAACACCGTCGAGTGCATGCAGGCGGGCGCCGTGTTCGGGTTCGCCGGGCTGGTCGACGGGCTGATCCGGCGCATCCGTGCGGACGTGGACGGCTTCGGCGGTGACGACGTGGTGGTGGTCGCCACCGGACACACCGCACCGTTGCTGCTGCCCGATCTGCAGACACCGGCGCGGTATGAGCGGCATCTGACCCTGGACGGTCTCCGGCTGGTCTTCGAGCGCAACCGCGACCAACGCAAGCGCTGAGCGCCGATCGCGCGTCGCCGTTCGCACCACCGCGGTCACCGGATTCAATCCAGGGCGGCATCCTTCACTAGGCTGGCACGTCGTGAGCGAGGCTGATCTCCCCGAACAGTTCCGGATCCGGCAGGCCAAGCGGGAACGCCTGCTGTCGGAGGGCCTCGATCCCTATCCGGTTTCGGTGCCTCGCACGCACACCCTGGCCGAGATCCGCGCCGCCTACCCAGACCTTGCCGCCGACATCCAGAGCGGACAGGACGTGGGTGTCGCCGGCCGCGTGGTGTTCTCCAGAAACTCGGGCAAACTCTGCTTCGCGACCCTGCAGGACGGCGACGGTGCACAACTACAGGTGATGATCAGCCTCGAGGGTGTGGGCCGGCAGGCGCTGGACGCCTGGAAGGCGGACGTCGACCTCGGTGACATCGTATTCGTCCACGGCGAGGTGATCAGCTCCCGGCGCGGCGAGTTGTCTGTGCTGGGCGATTCCTGGCAGATGGCGGCCAAGGCACTGCGGCCACTCCCGGTGGCGCACAAGGAGATGAACGAGGAGACCCGCGTGCGCCAGCGCTATGTGGACCTCATCGTCCGCCCGGCGGCCCGGGATATCGCCCGCACCCGCATCGCCGTCGTACGCGCGGTGCGTTCGGCGCTGGAAAGGCGGGGATTTCTGGAAGTCGAAACCCCGATGCTGCAGACGTTGGCAGGCGGCGCCGCGGCCCGTCCGTTTGTCACCCATTCCAACGCGCTGGACGCCGACCTGTACCTGCGTATCGCTCCGGAACTGTTCCTGAAACGCTGCGTCGTCGGCGGCTTCGACAAGGTTTTCGAACTGAATCGCAACTTCCGAAACGAGGGCGCGGATTCCACGCATTCTCCGGAATTCTCCATGCTCGAGACGTACCAGGCATATGGAGACTATGACGATTCAGCGCTGGTCACACGGGAACTTATTCAGGAGGTCGCCGACGAGGCGATCGGGACCCGACAGGTCCCGCTGCCCGACGGGTCGGTCTACGACCTGGATGGCGAATGGCCATCGGTGCAAATGTACCCGTCTTTGTCGGGTGCGCTGTCCGAGGACATCACCCCGGAAACGCCGGCCGACCAGCTGTGGGGGATTGCCGACCGACTGGGTCTGCAGATTCCGCGCGACCGCGGTTACGGGCATGGAAAACTCGTCGAGCAGCTCTGGGAACACACCGTTGGCGACTCCCTGTGGGCACCGGTGTTCGTCAAGGACTTCCCTGTTGAGACAACGCCTTTGACACGTCAGCACCGCAGCGTCGCAGGGGTGACCGAGAAATGGGACCTCTACGTTCGCGGATTCGAACTGGCCACCGGATACTCCGAACTCATCGACCCCGTCGTGCAACGCGAACGGTTGGTGGCACAGGCCGCGGCGGCCGCCGCCGGCGACGACGAGGCGATGCGCCTCGATGAGGATTTCCTGACGGCGATGGAGTATGCGATGCCGCCGACCACCGGAACGGGAATGGGTATCGACCGCTTGTTGATGGCTCTGACGGGCTTGTCAATTAGGGAAACCGTTCTGTTTCCGATAGTGAAGCGTTCCCGATAAGTGGGTCGCCACGGATACTGAACCACTGGGACGTGGACGTTGTTTGCGGTAGGCCGATATGGCACATTGGATACCGACGAGTATGATTTTCAATCAGACGATTCTCATCAAGCCTCAAAGCATTGCCCCGAGGCGTATCCCTACTTAGAAGGGCCAGTACCGAAATGGCGAAGAAGGTTACCGTCACATTGGTCGATGATTTCGACGGTGAGGGTGCCGCCGACGAAACGGTGGAATTCGCGGTCGACGGTGTGACATACGAGATCGATCTTTCCGCCAAGAATGCCAAAGCGCTTCGTGCTGACATCCAGAAGTGGGTCCAAGCCGGCCGCCGGGTGGGTGGCCGCCGCCGCGGTCGGCCGGGGAGCCCGGGCCGTGGCCGTGCCGCCATCGACCGCGAGCAGAGCGCGGCGATCCGCGAGTGGGCCCGCCGCAACGGCCACAATGTGTCCACTCGGGGACGCATCCCGGCAGAGGTCATCGACGCCTTCCACGCAGCCACCTGAGCCGTCGCGCATCAGTTTCGCCGGCGGCGAACTACGATCCGATACGGGAAACGATTATGTATTTCCCGTCGTTGCTCACTTGAATCCACAGTGGGCGGGGCCACCAAGGTAAGGCACCCGGCCGCCCCGCCCACTAGAGTGGACCGCAAGGCGCTGTGCACCATCCCGGGGCGGGAACGTGCAGACGTGTCCGATCAAGGAGAGCAGGTAACCACGGATGTTCGAACGATTTACCGACCGTGCGCGTCGGGTTGTCGTCCTGGCCCAGGAAGAGGCCCGGATGCTCAACCACAACTACATCGGCACCGAGCACATCCTGCTGGGCCTCATCCACGAGGGTGAG
>CAYLWH010000126.1:4448-10094 GCA_964387245.1 uncultured Mycobacterium sp. | reverse complement strand
ACGTACCGATCGACTACACGATTGCCCTGCCGCAGTGGTCGATGGACGGGGGCACTGTACAAGTCCACATTCCGCTTTCGGCGCTGAGTCCGATCCTGCGCCCAGAGTTCGGCGGCGGATAGACACCCCACACGTGCGGAATCAGCCGGGCGGCCGGCTGATTCGCTGCGCCGCGAAGTCCGCCGCGCGATTGATCGACCCGTCGCTGCCGTACATGACGTGGGCCGCGTTGTCGGCGCCATCGGGGTCGCAGATGGGATCGCCGGCATTGCACACGTCGATCGTCTTCGATGCATAGCGTGAACCGATGGCGATCGGTGGCGCGCCGATCAAATCCAGGAAGAGGCCCGACGGTTTGCCGAACAGGACTACCGCGGCGACACTGTCGGCCACGTCGGGCGGCATCGGTTCGGTGATTCCGGGCGGGGGAGTGTAACCGGCCGGAATGGCATCGGTGGTGACGTAGCCGATTACGGCCGCACCCTGCGAATATCCGCCGAGCACCAGCTGCGTGTCCGGACAATGGGCGGCCGTCGCGCGGATATGCGAACCCGCGTCGATAACGCCCTCAGCAGCAGTGGGGAAGTCGGTGGAAGCCGGATAGTCTACGGCGTAGACGTTCACCGACTGCTGCCCGAGCCGAGCCCGAAGCGAATCGGCAAATGCCTGACCGGTGCCACCCACTCCGGGGGGTTCTGTTGTGCCACGGGCGAATACGACTTCGACATCCGGGCAGGGCTGCGCCGATACGACGGCGCTGCCCGCCAACGGAACCAGAAGTGCAGATGCGGCCACACCGCCGACTCCGAACAGGCAAGCGACTCTCCGGACACGACTGGGCCCATCGACATAGGGCCCAACGACATTGGTACGCATAACCGCCTTTTGTCGACGCAGCCACCGGCTCTGTCTTCGCCGATGCTACCGGGCCCTACCCGTGACCGCCTTGGTCGGGCGTGTCGCATCCAGCCCGCCAGGTCCCTGCCCGACCGCCATACATATTCAATAATGCGTATTGTCTTCGCCAGGTGCGGATCGATGCGCGAACTGCCGGTCTATTAGGAGAACCCCAAGGTTGCCCCGCACTGGTATTCGGTGGGCGTGCGCGGCTCCTGACCGTCATCGACTTTCCCCGGGTTCGGTCCGGGTTCTCCGGGTGGGCGAAGCCCGGGGGATACCCGCGACGTAGCCTTGCAGTCGTGGCGGACACGGAACCGGTCGCCGTCGTGACCGGCGGAAGTCGCGGCGCCGGCCGCGGTATCGCGTCGGCACTGGCAGCCAGTGGCTGGGTCGTCTATGCCACCGGCAGAACGATGGCCGATCGTGGTGACGGCATCATCCCGGTCCGGGTCGACCACCGTGACGACGATGCGGTAGCCGAAGTGTTCGGCCGGCTGCGTGCCGAACGTGGACGGCTCGACGTCCTGGTCAACAACGCCGCCGCCATCCACGACGAGCTGACCGGGCCGAAGCCGTTCTGGGAGAAGCCGCTCGAACTCGTCGACGTGCTCGATGTCGGCCTTCGCTCGGCCTACGTCGCATCGTGGTACGCGGCGCCCTTGATGGTGGCCGCCGGCCGGGGACTCATCGCGTTCACCTCCTCGCCCGGTTCCGTGTGTTACATGCACGGCCCCGCATACGGCGCCCAGAAGGCCGGGATCGACAAGCTGACGGCCGACATGTCCGTCGATTTCCGGGGCACCGGCGTGCACACGGTGTCAATCTGGATGGGCATTCTGCTCACCGAGAAGGTCAGGGCGGCGTTCGCCGGGCGGCCGCAGTTGCTCGATGAGTTCGCCGCACATGCCGAAACTCCGTCATTCACCGGGTATTTGATCGACGCGCTGTACCGTGACCCGGATTTGGCTGAGCTCTGTGGGCAGACACTGATCGCCGCGGAGCTGGCCGCACGGTACGGAATCACCGACGAAGGCGGCAGGGTCCCGCCCTCCCACCGGGAGCTGTTGGGCGCACCGCGAATCCCGCATCCCGCTGTTGTGCGCTGAGACCACCGCTTCGCAACTCGTCAGCCGGCAGCAGTGAGCAACCCGGCGGCCGATGTCCGCTGCCAGCAAGCTTGACTTTGCACCGGTCCGGGCGAGATTGTTGCCCAATGAGCGCAGCCACTCACGATCCGTTCGCTCCCACTACGCTGGGCCCGGTGACCCTGCGCAACCGGGTCATCAAGGCCGCCACCTCGGAGGCGCGATCGCCGAAGGGGCTGGTCACCGACGACCTGATCGACTTCCACCGGGCGTATGCCGAGGGTGGCGTGGGCATGACGACGGTCGCTTACTGCTGCGTGTCGCCAGAGGGTGCGAGCGCGCCCGGACAGATCGTCATGAGCCAAGCCGCCGTTCCGGGCCTGCGCAAGCTCACCGACACCATCCACAGCTGCGGCGCCGCGATCTCGGCGCAACTCGGCCACGCCGGCGTCGTCGCGACCAAGCGACTTACCGGCGTCACACCCGTGGCGCCGAGCCGCTTCGTCAACCCGACGTCATTCTCCTACTGCCGTGAGATCACCCGCGACGAGATCCGGATGGTGATCGAGCAGTTCGCCGCGGCCGCACAGGTGGCCGTCGACGCCGGATTCGACGCCGTCGAGCTGCATTTCGGACATCTCTACCTGCCGAGTTCGTTCCTGAGTCACTTGCTGAACCGCCGCAAGGACGAGTACGGCGGGTCGATCGACAACAGGTCACGGTTCGTCCGCGAGATCGCCGAGCGGGTGCGCGAGACGGTTCGCAACCAGATCGCGGTGATCGCCAAGCTCGACATGGACGACGGCGTGCCGGGAAGCATCTGGATCGACGAGGCCCTGCGCACCGTGCAGCTGCTCGACGCGGATCGCACGCTCGACGCGATCGAGCTGACGCAGGGCTCGTCGGTGTACAAACCGATGTACCTGTTCCGCGGCGACCCGCCGGTGAAGGAGTTCGCCCGGGTGATGCCGCCGGCGCTGCGCCCGGGCGTTCGGCTGATGGGCAAACGCGTCATGGGGGAATTTCCCTACCAGGACCTCTACATGCTCGACGCGGCACGTCAGTTCGTTCCGGTGGTCTCCGACACCAAACTGATCCTGCTGGGCGGCATCACCAACCGCGACCATCTCCAGACCGCCATGCAGGAGGGCTTCGACTTCATGGCCATGGGCCGGGCATTGCTGCGGGAACCCGATCTGGTGAACAAGATGATCGCCGATCCCGATGTCCGCAGCCGCTGCAATCACAACAACAAATGCATGGTCACAGTCTTCAAGCGCACGCACTGCGTGCTGGCTCCCGAGCAGCGGTACGGATCGGTGACACCGATCGAGGAGCAGCCCCAGCAGACGGTGCTGGCTCCCGACGCGAGGCACTGACCCGACGGTTCCGGCGTGCGCGGGCGCCGCGGGGCGGCAGAGCGTGACTGCCCCGGGGCGGCTTCGTCGCCGGTAAACCTCAGGTTCTCGGCTTGTTCATCGGCGGTTTGCGGTTCGCCCCACAGCCGGGAAAAGGTCGCCGACATCCGCCCCGAGGGGTCTTGGTCAGCCGGTATCAGAGGCACATCCGCCGTATGCTGAACGGCGGTTCCGGCGTGCACGAGCTGTGGTCGGCGGGGCTGCGGGGGCGCGGCCCGCGGACCGGACCACCGCGCTGACGAAGGAGACAGTCGTGGGCGTGTATGCCGTGACGGGTTCGGCATCGGGGATGGGATGGCAAGCCGCACACAAGCTGCGTGACGCGGGCCATACGGTGATCGGTGTCGATCTGCGAGACGCCGAGGTCGTCGCGGATCTGTCCACCCCGGACGGCCGCCGGGCCGCGGCGGACGGGGTTCGGGTGGCGGCCGGAAACCGCTTGGACGGAGCCGTGCTGGCTGCGGGTATCGGCCCTACGCCGGGCGCCGACCGTCCGCGCCTGATCTATGAGATCAACTACTTCGGCGTGACCGAGCTGCTGGAAGCGTGGCGACCGGCATTGGCCGCCGCCGAGAAGGCCAAGGTCGTGGTGGTCGCCAGCAACTCGACCACCACCACGCCGCTGGTGCCCAGGACGGCGGTGCGCGCCCTGCTCAGCGGGGACACCGCCGGCGCTCAGCGCGCCGTGAAGTGGATGGGCCGTCTCGCGCCGACGATGGCCTACGCGGCCTCGAAGATCGCGGTGTCGCGCTGGGTGCGCCGGCAGGCCGTGACGGCCGACTGGGCAGGCGCCGGGATCCGCCTGAACGCGCTGGCGCCCGGCGCGATCCTGACTCCGCTGCTGCAGAAGCAGCTGGACACGCCCAGCGAGGCCAAGGCCATCCGGGCGTTCCCGGTCCCGATCGGCGAGTTCGGCGATCCCTCCCAATTGGGTGACTGGATGGTGTTCATGCTCTCCGACGCGGCCAATTTCCTTTGCGGCAGCGTTGTTTTCGTCGACGGTGGTTCTGACGCGTACCTGCGCGGCGACGACTGGCCCACCCGTGTGGAAACGACCCGGTTGCCCTGGTTCATGACCCGGTTCCTCGGATACCGCCGAAATGCTGCCCTGACTCATGACCCGGCTCGTCAGATACCGCCCTCGTAATAAGGCCGCCGGCTGACTGTCGGCCGGGTCGGCCGTCGTAGTCTGGGGCGGTGCGAGTCCACCTCCAGATCGACGGTGACCCGGCCTCGGCGGCCCAAAGTGCCGCCCGCGTCGCCGAACTCGGCGCCGAGGGCCTGTTCACGTTCGAAGGTCCCCACGATGTGTTCTTCCCCCTGGTTGTGGCGGCCCGCGATACCGACCTGGAGTTGATGACCAACGTCGCAATCGCGGGGCCGCGCAGCCCGGTTCATCTGGCGCACGCGGCCTACGATCTGCAGATCTACAGCCGCGGCCGGTTCCGTCTCGGGCTGGGCTCGCAGATCAGGGCGCACATCGAGAAACGCTACGGTGGTCACTGGGAGAAGCCGGTCGCCCGCATGTCGGAAACCGTGCGCGCCGTCAAAGCGATCTTCGATGCGTGGGAGGGAAAGGCGCCGTTGAACTTTCGCGGAAAGTTCAGCACCCACACCCTGATGCCGCCCAACTTCGACCCGGGGCCCAACCCCTACGGCCCACCGCAGGTACTGCTGGGCGCACTCGGACCCTTGATGACGCGCGCAGCGGCCGAGGTCGCTGATGGACTGCTCGTGATGCCGTTCAACACCGCGCGGCATTTCGCCGAACGGACACTGCCCGCCGTAGCGGACGGGCTGAGGCGGTCCGGGCGGACGGGAACGGAATTCGGTGTGATCGGACAAGCGATGGTGGCGGTCGGGAGAACCGAGGCCGACCTGGCGGCCGCGATCGACGGGGTGGCGATGCTGATCGCGTTCTACGGCTCGACCCCCGCGTATCTGCCGGTGCTGGAGGTCGAGGGATGGGACCACCTGCACCCACCGCTGAACTCGATGTCCAAACGCGGTGCGTTTGCCGAGATGCGCGCGTTGATCACCCCGGAGATGGTTGCGACGATCGGTGTGGCGGGAACACCCGAAGAATGCGCAGCCGAGATCGTCGATCGTTTCGGAGCCCACGCATCCGACGTCTGCTGCTACTTCCCCGGATACACCCCGCGGCACGAGGATGTCGCCGCGTTCGTCGATGCACTGCACACACTGCCGCGGCGGAGCGCACAGGGATCGCGATGAGCTTGTGG
>CAYLWH010000126.1:0-4348 GCA_964387245.1 uncultured Mycobacterium sp. | reverse complement strand
ATGCACTGCACACACTGCCGCGGCGGAGCGCACAGGGATCGCGATGAGCTTGTGGTCGCCGACTCGCGGCAATTCCCCCGGGTGCGGCTGCATACGGTGGTGTCGTTCGCGCCGACGCCGCTGGGCACGTTGCTCACCGAGCGGATGAGTATCGAGGCTCCCCGTCCGCCGGCCGCGGTGACGGTCCGCCAAGCGGTGGCCGCCCACCAGGAGATGCTCCGCGGCATCGCCGCCCGGTTCGCCGACCACGCGTAGCGTCGAACCAATGACCCAGGTACCTCACGTCACCCTCAACGACGGCACCACGATCCCTGCGCTCGGCTTCGGCGTCTACCAGATCGAGCCGGCCGCCACGGCCGCCGCGGTCGCCCACGCCCTGGAGATCGGCTATCGCCATGTCGATACCGCGCAGATGTACGGCAATGAGAAGGAAGTCGGCCAGGGTATCCGCGCCGCCGGCCTCAACCGGCGCGACGTGTACGTCACGAGCAAGCTGAACAACGGCTTTCACCGACCCGACGACGCCCGGCGCGCGTTCGACGCCACGCTGGCTGCGCTGGACACCGACTACGTCGACCTGTTTCTCATCCACTGGCCCCTGCCGACCCGCTACGGCGGCGACTTCGTCTCGACCTGGAAGATCCTGGAGGAATTCGCCCGTGACGGCCGGGCCCGTAGCGTCGGGGTATCCAACTTCACCCCGCAACACCTGGAAAGGCTTGCCGCCGGCTCAGACACCGTCCCCAGCGTCAACCAGATCGAGGTGCACCCGTACTTCACCAACGACGCCACGCGTTCCTACGGCCGTGACCACGGGATTGCCACCGAGGCCTGGTCGCCGATTGCCCAGGGCAAGGTGCTCGGCGATCGAGTTGTCACCGAAATCGCCGCGGCACAGGGAAAGTCGGCAGCCCAGGTGGTGCTGCGCTGGCACATTCAGCGAGGGGACATCGTATTCCCGAAGTCGGTGTCCCCCCAGCGGATGAGGGAGAACTTCGAACTGTTCGACTTCAGGCTCGACGACGACCAAATGGCCGCGATCTCGGGACTGGACAGGGGTGCAGCGGGACGGCGAGGACCTGACCCCGACACATTCGACTGGATGGGACGCTGACGTCCCGCCCACCGGCGGAACGGAACCCGACTGACATCAGTCCGCGTCTCGTGCGGAGCGTCCGGCACGAGGGACGGGCATGTGCCACTGCGGCAGCACGGCCCGCACGCGCACGCGGTGCGATTCGAGGCGTACGTCCTGCAACCGCAATCCCGGCGGCAGAGCGGTCAGTGTGAGCCGCCTGCCGGGCGTGCGTGCCGGCAGACTCCAGCGCCTCCGGCCGATATTGAGCGCTCGCGGTTTGAGGTGCACCTTGACGGCTTCGGCCGCGTCGTCCAGCGCCACGTCGATTTCGACACTGCCCCACGTCGGCCGGCGTGCCCAGCGCACCCGTGCCACGCCGTCCCCGCCGATCTCACCGGACAGACTCGGCCGGGTCGACCGCAACAGGTCGTGCACCGCGTCGCTGGGAACATCGAGGGTCAACTCCACCGGAGTGGCTTCCATCGCGGGAAAGGAACCAGGCCGCAGCCGGATGTTGCGCATCACGAGGTTTGCGCACCCGAACAATTGGTCCCCCCAACGGATGTCGGCGGCTGACACGCGGACGTCGAGCCGGGCGGGCAGCAGTGCGCGCGGATCGAGTAGCGAGACGATCTCGGTGACTGTCAAGCGGAAGTCCTCGCCGCCCAGCCGCAACCTCAGCGTGCGGCCGATGACGACGCGCCGCATCGACAAGACCAACGCCTGGTATGCCGCGGCGGCTCCGACGCTCATCGGCGTAACCGACGACGCGGCCGACCATATCGTTGCCAGCGCCTCCAGGGGGCGGCGCGGACGCCGCCGACGGGGCAGTCGCGGGAGCGTCATCGATCAAACACTCTAGTGTCCGGCCCCCACGGTGCGGCCGGACCGTGGCAGTATGTCCGGGCATCGACACAGCAAGGAGACCCCGGGTGGCCGGTCGACTACTACAGGGATGCGGTGCCGTCGTGGTCGGCGGCAGTCGGGGAGTCGGGCGGGCGGTGGCACGGTTGCTCGCTGCTCTGGGCGCCGGCGTAGTCGTCAACGGTCGCGACACCGATGCGGTTTCAGAAACGGTCCGCGAGATCGTCGGTGCCGGCGGTACGGCCACCGGGTTCGCGGGTTCGCCGACGGATACCGCCACTGCCGAGGCACTCCTCGGCGCGGCGGCCGACGAATACTCCCGGGTCGACATTCTCGTCAATTGCGCCGGCATCGCCGAGCCGCCCGGTTCGTCGATCCTGACCGTCACCGCGGAGGAATTCCGCGAGCTGCTCGACAGCCACTTGTCCACGACGTTCTTCACCTGCCGCGCCGCGGCGCCGCGCATGGTGGCACAGGGCTCCGGGACAATCGTGAACACCGGGTCGATTGCGTTCCTGGGCGACTACGGCGGTACCGGATACCCAGCGGGCAAGGGCGCGGTCAACGGCCTGACGCTGGCGATCGCCGCCGAGCTCAACGAAAGCGGCGTGCGCGCCAACGTGGTTTGTCCCGGCGCGCGCACCAGGCTGTCGACCGGCCCAGCGTACGAAGAGCACATCAGGTCGCTCAACCGACGCGGAATGCTGGACGACGCATCGGCGTACGGCGCCCTCAACGTGGCGGCGCCGGAGTACGTCGCACCGCTGTACGCCTACCTGGCCAGCGACCTCGCCGCCGGTGTCACCGGCGAGATCTTCGTAGCCGCGGGCGGCTATGTCGGTCGCTTGGACCGCCCGGCGCCCACGCTACTGGCGTATCGCGACCATCGCGATGCCGCGCCCTGGACACTGCCCGAATTGGACGCGATGATCGGCCCGACGCTCAGCTAGCTCCGTTCAACCGATCGGGACGGGATTGACGGTCACCGTCCCGGCGCCAGGCGTGGGCCGGTTGGGATCGGCAGTGCCACCCGCACCGGATCCGGCACGCGGCGACAGCGTGTGGGTGCCCTGCGGCGGCGCATGCTCGCCCTGTGGCAGCGAGCAGTCCAGCCGGAGCCGCTGCTTGCCGTTGGACACCGAGCTTTGGGCGATGACGATGCACTGCGACATGGGCAGGCCGTCACCGATCGAGCCACCGAACGTCGCGGAGTAGCCCTGCGCCTTCAACATGGCGACGGCGCGGGCGTATGTCTCACCGGTCACGTCAATCGGCTCGGCTGCGGCCTCGCTCGCACCGATCACCGCCATCGCGATCGCGGCAGCGGCACCGCCGAGCTGGAGAAGGACCTTCCTCACCCGTGACCTCCGTGTTCTGCCGAAGCTGTGACGATATCGCAGTGACCCGGTCGCTGAAACTGTTGGGTAATCGCCCGCGGCCGACCAAACGTTTCATCCGACGACGTCCGCGTATCGGCCGATGCCGCCAAGGGTTCTCCGGCATCCAGGTCGGCTACCGGCGGTCCAGCCGCGTGGCGCGGGCACGGACAAGAAGCGCAGTCCCGGCCTGCTACACGGCGCACGCGACGCGCGCACCGTCCTCGGTGGCCTTGCGAATGAGGCCCAGTCCCGTGCAGTCGCCGACCGCGTGCACCGCGACGCCGGGCAGACGGTCGACAAGTTGGTCGTGGAGCGTCAAGTCAGGCTGCGGCGTCCCGGCCACGATGACGTCGTTGACGACGAGCCTGCGCAGGTGCCCGTGTTCCGGGGTGAAGACCACCCCGCCGGGAACGACGCGGTGCACGACCACGCCGGTATGGGCCGTGACGCCAAGACGATCGAGCCGGTCGAGCTGTTCGGTGCGTCGTTTCAGGCCGATCTCGGGCGCCAGCACGTCACCCGTCTGCAGCACCGAGACCAGGCGTCCGCGGGCCGCCAAGAACTCGGCGAACTGGATGGCCACCAGATCACCGCCCACGATGGCGACCCGGTGGCCGAACGGCAGCCACGCCCGACTGGCGGTGCGTACCGCCGCCGGCTGCGCCAGCGCCTGCGCCCAGCCCGACAGCACGCGGGCACCGACCCGCTGCCAGACGGGCCCGGCCGACTCCGAATTGCCCGCCAGCATCTCCCGCAGCCCCGGGCCGGTGTGCACATGCGCATGGTCGGCGCCGGGCAGGTCGGGCAGCGCGATCCTGGCTCCGGTGGCCACCACCACGGCATCGGGCGACAGGTCGGCCACATTGTCGGCGTTGGCCTCGTGACCGGTCAGCACCGTGATGTCGCCGCGTTCGATCTCACCGCGAAGGTAGTCGAGGAAGGGCTGATTCTCCGGGTGCAGGATGCAGGCGGCGATCAGCGCGCCGCCGAGCTGGCGCCCGCGCTCGAGCAGCGTGACCCGATGACC
>CAYLWH010000125.1:0-10475 GCA_964387245.1 uncultured Mycobacterium sp. | reverse complement strand
CCTCCTGCCGTCGACACCGATGCGTCAGCCTAGCCATTGATGCTGACACCGCGTGTGCGACCACACGCAAGCGTTTTGGCGATCACCATCACGGCCGGTATTCTGGTCAGGCTGTCGGGTCGTCCGTTCGCCGTTTCCTGGTCGAACGCATCCGGGCCCCAAGTACTTGACGTCAAGGAGTTCTGCACATGGCTGCCGTATGCGATATCTGCGGGAAAGGCCCCGGTTTCGGCATGTCGGTGTCGCACTCGCATCGCCGGACCAACCGCCGGTGGAACCCGAACGTCCAGACCGTGCACGCCGTGCTGCGTCCCGGCGGCAACAAGAAGCGCATCAACGCGTGCACCTCGTGCATCAAGGCCGGCAAGGTAGCCCGCGGGTAGCCCCTGTCTCCGGTACCCATCCCCGTGGGGCCCTCAGGGCAATCGCCAGTCGACTGGGTCGGCGCCCATCCCGGTCAGCAGCCCGTTCGCGCGGCTGAAGGGCCGGGAGCCGAAGAATCCGCGCGACGCCGACAGCGGCGACGGATGCGGAGACTCGATCATCCCGACCACGTCGCCGAGCACGGGCTGCAGCGTCGAAGCGTCACGCCCCCACAGAATCGCCACCAGCGGGGTGCCGCGCGCCACCAGCGCGCGGATGGCGCATTCGGTGACAGCTTCCCACCCCTTGCCCCGGTGTGACGCCGGGGCGCCGGGGCGCACCGTGAGCACCCTGTTCAGCAACATCACTCCCCTCCCGGCCCACGGGGTCAGGTCCCCGTTGGCGGGCCGCGGGTAGCCGAGGTCCGACGAGTACTCGGTGAAGATGTTGTCCAGGCTGCGCGGCAGCGGGCTGACGGCGGGGGCGACCGAGAAGCTCAGGCCCACCGCGTGTCCCGGCGTGGGGTAGGGATCCTGGCCGACGATCAGCACCCGCACCGCATCGAACGGAAACGTGAAGGCACGCAGCACATTTGCACCCGTGGGCAGGTAGCCGCGCCCCACGGCAAGCTCGCCGCGCAGGAAATCCCCCAGCGCGGCGACCTGTGCGCTGACCGGTTCCAGTGCATCGGCCCAGCCGTCGTCGACCAGTTCACGAAGAGGGCGCGCCGTCACGAGGCACCAACCTAGTTGAACGATTCCCAGCCGGCGTAGCCCGTCCAGTCCCGGCCGTCCACCCGCACCCGCGGCTGGCCCCCGACGACCGCCCCGATCGCGCGCCAGCCCGCCGGAACCTCTCGCGGGAAGCAAGCAACCAGGGCGTGGTCCTCGCCCCCGCCGAGCACCCACTCCCAGGGATCGACACCAAGCGCCTCGGCGGCGGCGGCCACGGCGTCGCGGTCGGCCAGCAGCGCACCGGTGTCCAGCTCGATCCCGACCCCCGAGGCCGCCGCCACATGCCGCAAGTCGGCAATCAGTCCGTCGGAGGTGTCGATCATCGCGGTGGCGCCCGCATCCGCGGCGACCCGGCCTTGCCCGTAGGGGGGTTCGGGGACCAGATGGCGCTTGCGGAGTTCGGGCGATTGGCGCACTCCGGCCGCCAGGAGCGCGTTGCCTGCGGCCGAGCGACCGAGATCGCCGGCGACAGCCACCGTCGAACCCACCAGCGCTCCCCTGCGCCGCACCGCGACCCGCCCGTCCAGGTCGCCCAGGACGGTCACCGACACCACCCACTGCGGACAGCTGACCAGGTCACCGCCCACGACGGCACCGCCGCCGCGGGCCGCTTCGGTTCGCATACCGTCGAACAGGTCAGCCACCTGGCGCGCGGAGGTGTCGGCGGGCGCACCGAATGCCACGACGAAGCCGCACGGTCGCGCGCCCATCGCCTCGATGTCGGCGGCGTTCTGCGCGATCGCCTTTCGGCCTACGTCGTGCGGGCTCGACCAGTCGAGCCGGAAGTGCCGGCCTTCGACGAGCATGTCGGTGGACACCAGCACCCGGCTGTCGGACACCGCCAGCAGCGCCGCGTCATCGCCGGGCCCGACCAGAACCGCATCAGAGCGCACGACCGCCGACGTGAGACGGTCGATGATCCCGAACTCTCCCAGATCAGCCAGCGTCGGATCGGCGCTGTCGGTCATGTAACCCTCTCACCCAAACGCGCTCTGCTGAACGCCGCAGCGACCTGCGGTACTTTTTCCCTGCACGACAGTTTATGAGACGAGGCGCTTCGCGAGGACGCGGGCGAAGGAGCCCGGCTGCACCAGCCGGGCCGTCGGACAGGAGTATTGGCGTGGTCGAGGCCTTCATGCTGATCCAGACTGAGGTCGGCCGCGCCGAGGTCGTCGCAAAGCAGGTGGCGGCTCTGCCGGGCGTGTTGTCGTCGGAGTACGTGACCGGACCGTATGACGTGGTAGCGCGGATCGGGTCGGTGAGCCTGACCGACCTGCAGGACAACATCGTCACCAGTGTTCAGGCCGTCGAGGGCATCACGAGAACGCTGACCTGCCCGATCGCCGCTTGAGTGGACGGGCTCGACCGTGACGGCCCGCCGCCGGCCGCGCTGCTGGCCGCGGTGGTCGTCGCGCTGCTCGCTGTTGTGGCGGTGATGGTCCTGGCCGCACGCCGCGGCCAGCAGGGTCCGGTCGCCATCGCCGCGGTGCCCGCGCCGCGGGCCGCCGAACCGGCCTGCCAGACACTGATGGCCGGGCTGCCCGACCGACTCGGCGAATACCGGCGCGCCCGGGCCGCCGAACCGGTGCCTCCCGGGGCCGCCGCGTGGCAGAGCGCCGGCCGCACCGGCGTTGTGATCCTGCGCTGCGGTCTGGATCGCCCAGCCGACTTCGTGGTGGGTTCGCCCTTGCAGGTTGTCGACGACGTGTCATGGTTCGGTGTCGTCGACACGGATCGCACCACGTGGTTCGCCGTCGACCGCCCCGTCTACGTCGCATTGACACTGCCCGCCGATTCCGGGCCGACGCCTATCCAGGACGTCTCGCAGGCGATCGCGGAGGCCATGCCTGCCAAGCCCCTCGATCCCGCGCCTGCCAGATAGGCACGGGTCAGCCGCGGGTCGTGGCGATGCACCGACCGCCGGTGCGCCTAGCGCAGACCGGTGCCGCGCGCCAGCGCCGTGTCGATCATGGCCGCCAGCAGCGTCGGATAGTCCACGCCGCTGGCCGCCCACATCTGCGGATACATCGAGATGGTGGTGAAGCCGGGCATAGTGTTGATCTCGTTGACCACCGGGCCGTCGTCGGTGAGGAAGAAATCGACGCGGGCCAGGCCCTGGCAGCCGATGGCATCGAAGGCGCGGATCGCCAGCTGGCGGATCTCGTCGGCGACGTCGTCGTCGACCTTGGCCGGCACGTCGAGCTCGGCTCCGTCGTCGAGGTACTTCGTGGCGAAGTCGTAGAAGCCGTCCTCGCGGCCGCGCACGCCGGCCACACGGATCTCGCCGAGGGTGCTCGCCTCGACCCGCCCGTCGGGCAGCTCCAGCACACCGCATTCCAGTTCGCGGCCGACGATCGCGGACTCGACGATCACCTTCGGGTCGTGCTCGGCGGCGGCGTCGATGGCGGCCGGCAGATCGTCCCACGACGTCACCCGGCTCACTCCGATCGAGGATCCGCCGCGGGCCGGTTTGACGAAGACCGGCAGGCCCAGGCGCTCCTGCTGTTCCGGATGCACCGTGCGGCGTCCCGGCCGCAACACAATGTGGTCGCCGATCGGCAGACCGTCGGCGGCCAGCAGCTTTTTGGTGAATTCCTTGTCCATCCCGGCCGCGCTGGCGAGCACCCCGGCGCCGACGTACGGAACCCCCGCAAGTTCGAGCAGGCCCTGGATGGTGCCGTCCTCGCCGTAGGGGCCGTGCAGCACGGGGAACACGACGTCGACGGAAGCCAGCACCTCGCCGGCGGCCCGGTGCAGATCGGCTCCGCCCAACGACACCAGCTCGCCACGCCGGGCGGGGTCGGCCGTCAGGGCCAGCGCCGGGCCCGAGCCGTCCGCGACCTCGGGCAGCCGGCTGCCGGTGATCGCCAGGCTGGCCGGAGTGGCATCCGAGAGCACCCAAGCCCCGTCGCGGGTGATGCCGACGGCGACGGCCTCGAACCGCCGCGGGTCGAGGTTGCGCAGAATGCTGCCCGCCGAGACGCATGAGATCGCGTGCTCGGAGCTGCGCCCGCCGAAGACGACGGCGACGCGGACACGTCCCGTCGGTTCGGGTTGGCGAGCGGTCACAGTCAACGAGGCTACCGGCTCACCCATCCCAGAGCTTGTTCGATGTCGGCGATCAGGTCGTCGGTGTCTTCGATGCCCAGCGATATCCGGGCGAATCCGTCGCTGACTTGGTCTCCCCAGCGTGCCCGGCGGTCGACCGAGGTGTGAATGCCGCCGAAGCTGGTCGACGCCACCAGCAGCTCGCTGCGGCGCACCAGCTCGCCCACCGCGGTCGCGTCGGCCAGTTCGACGGAAACCAACCCGCCGAACCTGCGCATCTGCGTCGCCGCGACCGGGTAGGCGGGATCGCCGGGCAGCCCGGGGTAGCGGACCGAACGCACGGCCGGGTGTCGGTGCAGAATCATGGCCAGGGCCTGCGCGTTGTGGCACTGCCGCTCGTAGCGTAGCCCCGCGCTGCCGAGGCTGCGCAACAGCAGCCACGCCTCGAAGGAGCCCAGAACCGGTCCGGACAGCAGCCGCTCCCGGGCGAGCGCGGCCATCACATCGGGATGGCTGCCGGCCACGTAGCCGGCGAGGAGATCGCTGTGCCCCGACAGCGCCTTGGTCGCGCTGGCCACCACAAGGTCGGCACCCAGCGACAGTGGAAGCTGACCCAGCGGAGTGGCGGCGGTGTTGTCGACGACCAGCCGGGCACCTTTGCGGCGGCAGATTCCCGCGAGCCGGTGCAGGTCGGTGACGTCCAGCGTCGGGTTGGCCGGGGTTTCGGCGAGCACCACGTCGGCGTGCTCGGCCGCGTCGCACATCTCGTCGCTTCGCGCCTGGCGCACGGTGACACCGCGCAGGGCGAGGTACTCCGACGCGTATGCGCGCACCTGGTAGTAGCCGTCGGCCGGAACGACGAGCACCGAACCCGCGCGGGTGAGTGCCCGCAGGGCGGCGCTGACGGCGGCCATCCCCGATCCGAACACCAACGCCGCGGCTGCACCTTCCAGCACGGCCAGCGCCGCCTCCAGCCGGCGCCAGGTGGGGTTGGATGCGCGGCCATAGAAGTCGAGCGAGTCCGGTGCATCGTCGGCAAGGTGAAACGTGGACGCCGCAACCAGGGTCGGCGCCACCGGCTCACCGGGAACGGCGGCCGAACTCACCGCCTGGACCGTGGACGTGGACGAGCCGAAGCGTCCGGGCTCGGTGCTCACTGTCGCGTCATTCCGGTTTGGTCCGGCGGCCCAGCAGCGCGGCGACCGCCGCGGTGACCGACAGGCCACGATGGCAGACCCGGTGGACCGCGTCGGTCAGCGGCATCTCCACGTCGTAGCTCGACGCCAGCGCCAGTATCGATTCGCAGGAGCTCACCCCTTCGGCGACGTGGCCGCCGGTGGCGCGCTGCGCGGCCGCGACGGTCTCGCCGTGGCCGAGCCGTTCACCGAAGGCGCGGTTGCGTGACCGCGGCGAGAAACAGGTCGCGACCAGGTCCCCGACTCCGGCCAGTCCTGCCAGGGTCGCATCTTTGGCGCCGACCGCGATGCCCAGGCGCATGATCTCGGCGAGGCCGCGGGTGATGATCGCCGCTGCCGTGTTCTCCCCCAGCCCGACACCGGCGGCCATGCCGCACGCGAGCGCGATGACGTTCTTGCACGCGCCGCCGATCTCGGTGCCGATGACGTCGGAGTTGGTGTACGGGCGGAAGTACCCCGTGCTCAGGCCGCGTTGCAGTGCCACCGCGCGCCCGGAATCGGTTGACGCGATAACGGTGGCCGCGGGCTGCCCGGCAGCGATCTCGCTGGCCAGGTTCGGGCCGGACAGTACCGCAACCTGGCTGGGGTCGACGCCGGTGACCTGGACGATCACCTGGCTCATCCGCATCAGCGTGCCGAGTTCGATGCCCTTGGCGAGACTGACCAGCGTGGCACCGGGGGTCAGGAGCGGCGCCCACTTCTCGAGGTTCTCGCGCAACGCCTGCGACGGCACCGCGAGCAGGACCGTCGTCACGCCGGCCAGCGCGCCAGCGGCATCGGTCGTGGCCTCGACGGCGGCGGGCACTTCGACATCACCCAGGTATGACGGGTTGCGACGGGTGGCGTTGATCTGCTCGGCCACCGCGGCACTGCGCGCCCACAATCGCACGCCGTTGCCCGCGTCGGCCAGCACCTTGGCCATCGCCGTACCCCAGGCGCCAGCCCCCATCACCGTCACGGTGCCCAACGTGAAAGCCATGACCCCTCTTCGCTATCGTGCTCATTTCGTCCGCGGCGCCCCCGTACCCGGCCAGCGTACTGGGCAGCGCTGGCAGGATGGCGGTCATGAGCGGCGCGCAGCGGAGCGGACACCGCGGCCCCGCGGACACCGGCCTGATCATCGCCGTCAAACGCCTCGACGCGGCGAAGACACGCTTGGCGCCGATGCTGGCCAGCGACGCCCGCGAACGCGTGGTGCTGGCGATGCTCGTCGACACCATCGTGGCCGCGGGACGGGTGGCCGCCATCGAGTCGATCGTCGTCGTCACCCCCGACCGGGAAGCGGCGGCGGCCGCAGCCGAACTGGGCACCCGGGTGCTCGCCGATCCCACCCCCGAGGGGCACGCGGACCCGTTGAACAACGCGATCAACGCCGCGGCCGCGCTCGTCGCCGAATCGACATCCAATGTCGTGGCGCTGCAAGGCGATCTGCCCGCCCTGCAATCCTACGAACTCGCACAGGCCATCGACGCCGCCCGCAACTATCGCCGCAGCTTCGTCGCCGATCGGCACGGCACCGGAACGTCGGCGTTGTTCGCCTTCGGCGTAGCGCTGGATCCCCGGTTCGGCTCCGATTCGGCGGCAGAACATCGCCGTTCCGGCGCCATCGAATTGACCGGACCGTGGCCCGGCCTGCGCTGTGACATCGACACACCCGACGACATGGCGGCGGCGCGGCTGCTCGGAATGGGATCCGCAACGCTGCATGCGGCCGATCGGCATGATCTAACTCGCTAGCGACGGTTGCGCCGATGCGTCATCATTTCAGGGTGACCGACACTCAAGCCATGTCAACCTACGAGGCACCCCCTGATGAATCGGCTGAGGAACGTCACTCGCCCCAAGCCCCGCCGGCCGCCACCCATCTCGACACGACACCGGCCCTGGCACTTCCCGACAATCGTTATCTCAACCGTGAACTGAGCTGGCTCGACTTCAACGCCCGGGTGCTCGCTCTGGCCGCCGATCCGTCGTTGCCGCTGCTGGAGCGGGCCAAGTTCCTGGCCATCTTCGCCTCCAATCTCGACGAGTTCTACATGGTGCGGGTCGCCGGCCTCAAGCGCCGCGACGAGATGGGCCTTTCGGTGCGGTCCGCGGATGGCCTGTCCCCGCGTGAGCAGCTGCGCCGCATCGGTGAACGCACCCAGCTGATCGCCAGTCGTCAAGCGCGGGTGTTCCTCGACCGGGTACGCCCCGCGCTGGCCGAAGAGGGCATCGTGGTGGTCGGCTGGTCGGATCTCGACGAGGCCGAGCACAGTCGGCTGTCGACGTATTTCCACGAGCAGGTGTTCCCGGTTCTGACACCACTGGCCGTCGACCCCGCCCACCCGTTCCCGTTCGTCAGCGGCCTGAGCCTCAACCTGGCCATCATGGTCCGTCAGCCGGAGGACGGCACGCAGCACTTCGCCCGGATCAAGGTGCCGCCCAACGTCGATCGGTTCGTGGCGCTCAAGGGCGAGGAGCGCGAGGACGGCCACCACAACGTGCGCTTCCTGCCGATGGAAGAACTCATCGCGGCGTTCTTGCCCGTGCTGTTCCCCGGACTGGACATCGTCGAGCACCACGCTTTCCGGATCACCCGCAACGCAGACATGGAGGTCGACGAAGACCGCGACGAGGATCTGCTCAAGGCGCTCGAACGAGAGTTGGCCCGCCGGCGGTTCGGCTCGCCAGTGCGGCTCGAGGTCGCCGACGACATGACCGAGCACATGCTCGAACTGCTGCTGCGCGAACTCGACGTCGCCCCGGGCGATGTCATCCAGGTGCCGGGTCTTCTCGACCTGTCGTCGCTCTGGCAGGTATACGGAGTGGACCGGCCGGCGCTCAAAGACCCCACGTTCGTGCCCGCCACCCCGCCCGCGTTCGGCGAACGCGAAACTCCCAAGAGCATTTTCGCGACGCTGCAGGAAGGGGATGTGCTGGTTCACCATCCCTACGACTCGTTCTCGACTACCGTCCAGCGATTCATCGAGCAGGCCGCCGCCGACCCCAACGTATTGGCGATCAAACAGACTCTGTACCGGACGTCGGGCGACTCGCCGATTGTCAACGCACTGATCGACGCCGCTGAGGCGGGCAAGCAGGTGGTTGCCCTCGTCGAGATCAAGGCGCGCTTCGACGAGCAGGCGAACATCAAGTGGGCCAGAGCCCTGGAGCAAGCGGGCGTGCATGTCGTGTATGGGCTCATCGGGCTCAAGACGCACTGCAAGACGTGTCTGGTCGTGCGCCGCGAGGGTTCGACCATCCGGCGCTACTGCCATATCGGCACCGGCAACTACAATCCGAAGACCGCGCGGCTCTACGAGGATGTCGGGTTGCTGACCGCGGCACCCGATATCGGCGCCGACCTCACCGATCTGTTCAACTCCCTGACCGGCTATTCCCGCAAGGTCAGCTACCGCAATCTTCTGGTTGCTCCGCACAGCGTGCGCAGGGGCATCGTCGAGCGCATCGAGCGCGAGGTCGACGCCGCGCGTGAGGGTGCAGACGCCCGGATCCGGCTGAAGGCCAACGCACTCGTCGACGAACAGGTCATCGACGCGCTGTACCGGGCGTCACAGGCAGGGGTGCGGGTCGAGGTCGTCGTGCGCGGTATCTGCGCTCTGCGTCCCGGCGCCGAGGGCTTCTCCGAGAACATCTCCGTGCGTTCCATTTTGGGGCGCTTCCTGGAGCATTCGCGCATCATCCACTTCAAGGCCATCAACGAATTCTGGATCGGCAGCGCCGACATGATGCATCGAAATCTCGATCGCAGAGTCGAGGTGATGGCTCAGGTCAAGGATCCGCGCCTGACCGCTGCGCTGGAAGAAGTGTTCGAGTCGGCGCTGGACCCGGCGACCCGCTGCTGGGAGCTTGGCGCCGACGGCAACTGGACCGCGATGCCGCACGAGGGCGAGACGGTGCGCGACCATCAAGCATCGATGATGGTGAAGCACGGCCAGCGCTGATACCTGAAAGCCATCGCCGACTGACGAATCGATATGCAGGAGTACAGGTGTCGAGAGAGCCATTCGGGCGAAGTCGCCCGAGTCGAGTATTTGCGGCGGGCGCGGTGCTGTGGCGCCCCTCAGTACAAGACCCCGAAGAGCCCGAGGTAGCCGTCATCCACCGTCCGCGCTACGACGACTGGTCACTGCCCAAGGGCAAACTCGAGCCGGGCGAAGTAGAAGCGGTGGCCGCCGTCCGGGAAATCAAAGAGGAAACCGGATTTCACAGCGAGTTGGAGCGGCGGTTGGCGTCGGTCAGCTACCCGGTGGACGAGAAGGTGAAAAAGGTCCAGTATTGGGCGGCGCGCGCCGTTCACGGCGAGTTCGTCCCCAATAACGAAGTCGACAAGATACTGTGGCTGCCGCTGGCCGTCGCGATGACGAAGGTGAGCTACGCCTACGACCGGAAAGTGTTGCGATGCTTCGCAAAACAACCGGCCGACACTCACCAGTTGCTCATCGTCCGGCACGCCACGGCCGGGCGCCGGAGCCGCTACAACGGCGACGACTGGAACCGGCCGCTCGACAGGTACGGAAGGGCACAGGCCGAATCGCTCGTGGGTCTGCTCCTGGCGTTCGGTGCCACCGACCTTCATGCGGCCGACCGCCTGCGTTGTCACCAGACGATCGAGCCACTGGCCGAGAAGCTATCGGTGTCGATCTGCAACGAGCCGGCGCTGACCGAAGAGGCCTACGCGGACAGCCGGAAACGGGCTCGGCAGCGCGTGCTCGAAATCGCCGAGAAACCCGGCACGCGAGTCATCTGCTCGCAGGGCAAGGTGATCCCGGACTTGATCGAATGGTGGTGCGAGCAGGACGGTGTGCGTCCGGACCGGTCACGCAACCGCAAAGGCAGCGTTTGGGTGATGTCTTTGGCCGACGACAAGCTGGTCTCCGCCCACCATATCGGCAGTCCGCTCGCCAAAGGTCAGTAGCGGCCGGAAGCCGCCCCGGGGACACGAGCACCCCCCTCAGACATGAGCACGCCGCGGGAAATCCCTTCCCGCGGCGTGCTTTGTGACGATCTACTTTCGGCCCTTCTTGGCCGGAGCCTTCTTGGCCACAACCTTGGTCGCTACCGCCGCCTTCTTGACCGGAGCCTTCTTGGCCACAACCTTGGTCGCTACCGCCGCCTTCTTGACCGGAGC
>CAYLWH010000124.1:0-10567 GCA_964387245.1 uncultured Mycobacterium sp. | reverse complement strand
ACCACCCGGAAAACGACACCCGATCCCCACCACCGCCACCGGCTCGGCCGCGGCGTCGAGCCGCGATGCGGTCCCCGCCGCGATGGGTCCACCCGCCTGCGGCTCCGCGGCTTGTCGCGGGATTCGGGGCGCACGTTCGGCCGGGCTTGTAACGACCCGGTCGTCCCGGTCGACCCGGTCGCCCCGGTCGTCGTTCCGGGTTTCACCGGCATCCACCGGATCGGCCGGCAGGTCCGTGCGCTCACCGGAAACCGTTGATCGTGGTTCGGATGGCGGTCTCCCGGGACCTTCGCCCGAAGGGGGGTACCCCATACGCTCGCACAGCGCCGAGGCGAGGTCGGAGATCGTCGGGTAGGCCCAGACGAGCGCCACCGGCAGCGTGATGCCGAGGCTCGCTTCGAGCCTGTTACGCAATTCGAGAGCCATCAGCGAATCCAGGCCGAGCGATTCCATCGCCCGGCCGTAGTCCAGCGGTTCGGCCGACCGCAGAACCGCCCGAATCTCGTCGGCGATCGCGCCTGCGAGCCGGGCGTGACGCTCGCCCGGCTCGGCGGCATCGAGTTCGGAGCGCGTCCGGCCGCCGCCGGACCGCTCGACGGTCGTCGACTCGCCCAGCCGGGCGAACAACGACGACTCCTGTGCCGCCGGGAAGGACTGGAACCACTGCCGCGCGTCGAGGCTGAACACCCCCGTGCGGGACCGGTCGGCGGCAAGCACCAGCTGCGCGGCGGAGATTCCCTGGTCGGCGGTGATCATCGAGAAGCCGAGATCGGCGAAGAACTGGGCGCGCCCCACCCCGGCCCACGGACCCCAGTTGATCCCGGTGGCGGGCAGGCCCCGGGATCGCCGGTACGCGACGAGCCCGTCCACCCAGGAGTTCGCGGCAGCGTAGGCGCCCTGCCCCGGCGAGCCGACGAGCGACGCGGCGGAGGAGAAAGTCAGCCACCAGTCCAGGTCGAGGTCGGCGGTGGCCTGATGCAGCGACCAGCTGCCCGCGACCTTCGGCGCGAAAACCCGCGCGGCCGCGAATTCCGACATGTTCAGCACGATCTCGTCGGCCAGCACCGTCGCACTGTGCAGGACCCCGGCCGTCCGCAGCCCGGCGTCCTCGACCGCGGCGACCAGGCGCGCGGCGGTACCCGGCTGCGCGATGTCGCCGGTGACGACCTCTACCCTGGCCCCGGCGGCGGTCATGTCCGCGATCGCGGCCCGGACGCCGGCACCGGGAGCCGAGCGGCCGTTGAGAACGACCATTCCGGCGCCCTGCCGGATCAGCCATCGGGCGAAGACGAAACCGAGCCCGCCCATGCCGCCGACCACGATGTATCCGCTGTCGCGCCGCACCGGCGGTTGGGGCGGGGCGGCGACCGCCTCGACCGCGCCGCCGGCGGGCATCGAGACGGCTATCTTGCCGGTGTGGCTCGCGGACGCCATCAGCCGGAACGCGTCGATCGCATCGTCGAGGCCGAATTCGGTGACGGGAAGCACCTCCAGTTCGCCGTCGCGGACACGACCGAGGATCTCCGTGAGGAGCCGTCGGTACCGATCGGGATGCAGCCGGAGGTTCAGGTCGAGGTCGACCACCGAGAAGGAGGCGCTTCTCGCCAGTGCGGCCAACCCCAGCGTGGCGTCGGCACAGACATCCTTCTTGCCCAGTTCGATGAACCGGCCACCGGGCGCCAGTATCTGAACCCCCCGCGAAATCGCTTCTCCGGGAAGCGAATTGAGAATGAGGTCGACACCGTCGCCAGCGGTCAGGTCGAGTATTTCATCGGCGAACCGCACGTTTCGCGAGTCGCCGACATACTCGGCGCCCAGCTCCCGCAGCACCTCACGCTTGGCCTCCGAGCCGGCGGTCGCGTAGATGCGGGCACCGATCATCTTGGCGATCCAAACAGCCGCCAGCCCGACGCCGCCGGTGGCGCAATGAATGAGCACGCGTTCGCCGCGGGCCAGACGCCCGAGTTCGCACAGCGAGTGCCAGGCCGTCAGGTACGCGACGCCGACGGTGGCCGCCTGTGGATCGGTCAGCGTGTCGGGAACACCGACGACGAGATCGGCACGTGTCGTCAGGTGGGAGCCGAAGGTGCCGGGGCCGAAGGCGATGACGCGCTGACCGATCTCGACCGAATCGACGGCGGCCCCGACCGCCACCACCACACCGACGCACTCCCCGCCGATCGCCGGGCCAGGCACAGGGTCAGGGCCGTCCGGGCCGGGGTACGTACCCATGGCCTTGAGCACGTCGCTGAAGTTGAGTCCCGCCGCGCGGACACGTACCTCGACCTGACCGGCCTCCGGCGGGATCCGCCGCACCGCGTGCACCGTCAGCGAGTCCAGCCGGCCGGGCTGATCGACCTGCAACCGGACCGCGGCAGCGCCGTCCAGGTTCACCATGGTGCGGCGGGGCTCGGCGACGAGGTCGCCGCCGACCGCCCTCGGTACGGGCACCAGCCTGCGCACGTATCGCCGGCCGTCCCGCAGGGCTACCTCGTCGTCGCCGGCGCCGGCAGCCAGCTCCGTTATCAGGGCCGCGGCCGAGCCGGCGCCCTCGGCGTCGACGTCGACGACGGTCGTCCGCAGTTCCGGATGCTCGAAGGTGAGCACCCGGGCAAGTCCGCGAAGGGCGGTCTGCGCCAGGGTCACCCGATCACCCGGGTCGAGCTGTTGGGCGCCCCGCGTGACGATCCACAGCCGTGGACCGGTTCGGGCGCCCACCCGCGACAGCGTTTGCACGATGTCGGCGATGAGCAGCGTGCGCGAACGCGCCAGTTCCAGCTGCCCGGAATCCGGGAGCGACTCGTCAGCGGACCGGGGCGGACAGACGACGACGATCCCGTTCCATGAGACGTCCCTTCGGGCCAGCGATGCCCGCAGCCGGGCCGCGTCGCCGGCGGGCACCGTACGGCAGAGCGCGGTGTGCCCGGGCAGACCGGACTGCAGGGCGGACAGCAGCGGGTCACCGTTCACGGCATCGCCGACCAGCAACAGCGCGTCGACGGCAGCGGGCGGTTTGTGCAGGTGCACCGGATCCCACTCGAGCGTGAAGAAGCGCCCGCCGGGCCCGGTCCCGACTCCCCCGGCACGGAGTAACACCACGTCGATCTCGTCGATCTCCAGGAGGACCCGCCCATCGGGACCGGTGAGGACGACCCCGCCGGTGAAGCGGTCCGTGCGGGCGGTTGCCCTCAGCGAGGCGATCGCACGGACGCCGGCGGTCACATCCCCGTAGACCCGGATGCCGGCAAGCCGGACCGGCAGTACGACGGCGGGGTCGTCGCTGTTTCCGGCGGCGAGGTCGGAGGCGGTCCGGGTGGCACCGAGAGCCTGCAGCGCGATGTCGAGCATCACCGGATGCAGCAGGAACCGCCGAGACCCCGGTTTGGCCGGCGACGGCAGCCGGACCGCGGCGTGGGCGGTGCCCCGGCCGGTCACGCTCAGGCCCACGATTCCCCGGAAAGCCGGCCCGTGTTGCTGGCCGGCGCGCCTCAGCCGCCGGTACAGCTCGTCCGGAGCGAGTTCGGCCGGCGGCCCCTCGTCGGCACCGGGGGCCGGCTCCGGCGGATCGGGCGGGGTCTGCGCGGCGCGCCGCAGCGTGGCGCCGGCATGCCTGGTCCACCCGGATGTCGTGGTGCGCGAGCGGATTTCGACGCGGGGTGTCGATTCGCCGCCGCTGAGGGTGGTGACCACGACCGTCGCTTCGCCGAGGTGCATCACATGCTCCAGGCTGAGCTCACGGATCATCCACGGCCTGTCGCCGTCGGCGCCGAACGCGTCGGTCGCCGCCGCCAGCGCGAGCTCCGCATAAGCGGCCCCGGGCAGCACGCACGCGTCGTCGACGCGGTGGTCGCCGAGCCACAGCACGCCCGGACCGAGCGTGCTTTCCCACACCCGGGTGCCGTTGGTCGGATCGGTGACCCCGACGCCCAGCAAGGGGTGCGTTCCCGCCGGGGTGGCGGTGTCGGCGGCGATCCAGTGGCGAGTGTGACGCCAGGGGGTGGCGGGCAGCGGCGGGTGCGGTCCCGGGGGGTGATCGGTGTGCGGTGGCTGACTGGTGTGGGTGGCGTTGAGGTTGGTGTGGAAGATGACGGTGTCTACGGTGGCGCGCTGCAGCGTGCCGATGCTGTGGTGATGGCGGCCGCCGAGGGTGTCGGAGACGGCATGGGTGAGCAGCGGGTGGGGGCTGATCTCGATGAAGGTGGTGTTTCCGGCGCCCGCGGCGGTGACGGCGCGACTGAACCGGACCGGGTTGCGCAGGTTGGCTGCCCAGTAGTCGGCGTCGAATGTCGTTGTCGCACCGGCATCCTCGACCGACGTGCTGATCAGCGGGATGCGGGGCGCGGCCGGCTCCAAACCCGCCAGCGCGTCGCGCAGCTCGGGCAGCACCGCGTCGACGATCGGGTGATGAGACGCCACATCGACGTCGATTCGCCGTGCGAGCCGGTCCCGCGCGCTCGCCGCCGCGATCAGCGCGTCGACCTGGCCGGGTGATCCGGCGATGACCGTCTGGCGGGGTGAGGCGTAGACGGCCACCGTCACCCCGGGGCTGTCTGCGATCAGCTCCCGGGCTTCGGTGGGGCCGAGTTCCAGCAGTGCCATGGCACCCTGGCCGGCCAGGCGCGACATCAGCCGGGAGCGGGTGGCGACGACGTGCAGGCCCTCGGCCTCGGTGAGGGCTCCGGCGGCGACGGCCGCGGTGATCTCCCCCATCGAATGACCGATCACGGCGTCTGGCTCCACGCCGTAGGACCGCCACAGCGCGGTCAGCGCCAACTGCATCCCGACCAGCACCGGCTGGATGCGCTCGATTCCGGTCACCGATCGCCCCGCGACCAGCACGTCGCGCAGCGAGAACCCGGTCTGGGCGACGAACACCGGTTCGAGCTCGGCGACGGCGGCGGCGAATGCAGGTTCGTCGGTCATCAGCGATCGACCCATGCCGGCCCATTGCGAGCCCTGACCGGAGTACACGAACACCGTGCCGGCCCCGCAGCGACCGTCGTGCGGCGGCACGACCCCCGCACCCGGCTGTCCCGCGGCCAGCGCGCGAAGCCCGGCCACCGCCTGCGCATGGCCCGCCGCGCACACCGTGGCAAAGCGGGGATGGCGGGCCCTGTGGTGGTTCAGGGCATGCGCGACGTCGGCCAGCGGCACCTCGGAACCGGGGCCGTCCATCCAGTCGGCGAGCACCCGTGCCTCCGACGCGACGCGGTCGACGGTCTTGCCCGACACCACCAACGTGCACACCGGCGGTGGCGCAGCGCGATCCTTCACCGCCGTCGGCGGGGCCTGCTCGAGCACCACGTGCGCATTCGTACCGCTAACGCCGAACGACGACACACCCGCCCGGCGCGGTCGGCGCACCGGCGGCCAACGCTGCCCCGACGACGCGATGGCCAGCCCGGATGCCGCTTCGGTGGCGTACGGCGTGAGCTGCGAGAAGTTCAGGTGCCTGGGGATGTAGCCGTGGCTAACGGCCAGCACGGTCTTGATGAAACCGGCGATCCCCGCAGCCGCCTCCAGATGCCCGATGTTCGTTTTCACCGACCCGATCACCAACGGTGCCGAACGTCCCCGATCGCAGAAGACCCGGCTCAACGCCTCGAGTTCGATCGGATCGCCGATCGGCGTGCCGGTGCCGTGCGCCTCGACGTAGTCGACGTCGGCCGGCGCCAGCCCCGACGACGTCAAAGCCTGGCGCAGCAGGTCCTGTTGAGCCGGCCCGTTGGGAACGGTCACTGCGCTGCTGGCACCGTCCTGGTTGACCGCCGAGCCGCGCACCAGCGCCAGCACGCGGTCCCCGTCACGCTCGGCGTCGGCCAGCCGCTTGAGCACGACCACGCCGCAGCCCTCGCCGCGGACGTAGCCGTCCGCAGCGGCATCGAACGTCTTGCACTGCCCGTCCGGGGACAGCATCCCCCACCGCGAGCACGCGATGCTGGTTCCCGCGCTGAGCATGAGGTTGGCACCCCCGACTATCGCCGTGTCGCTCTCCCCCGAGCGCAGGCTCTGGCACGCCAGGTGGACCGCCACCAGCGACGACGAACACGCCGAGTCGACGACCAGCGCGGGACCCCGGGCGCCGAGGAGGTATGCCAACCGCCCCGCGGCGAAGTTCGCGGCGTTTCCGGTCGGTATGTAGGCGTCGAGATCCTCCGGCCGCAGCCCGGACGACAACGTGAGCATGTAGTCGTAGGCGGTCAGACCGACGAGGACGGCGGTCCGCGTACCGCGGATCAGGTGGGGCGGGATTCCGGCGTCCTCCAGCGCCTCGTGGGCCACCTCGAGAAGAAGCCGCTGCTGCGGGTCCATCGCCGCCGCCTCGCGGGGCGAGATGTCGAAGAACTCCGCGTCGAACTCGTCGGGTTGCCAGGATGTGAGGAACCCGCCCTCACGGTTGCAGATCGTTCCCGGCACCGTGTGGTCGTCGGTGTAGTACAGATCGGCGTCCCACCGTTCGGGCGGTACCCGCACGATGGCGCCGCGGCCGGCTTCCAGCAGCCCCCAGTACTGCTCGGGGTTGTTGACCCCGCCGGGAAAACGGCAGGCCATTCCGACGACGGCGATGGGCTCGGTGCCCGCCTCGGCGGTCTCCGTCCCGGCCAGCGTTTCCGGCAACGACCGGGCTTCCAACGACCCGGCTTCCGCGGGCCCCCCGACAGCGCCGACGCCGGGTTCGCGTTCCGCCATTTCGGGAAGGATCGTCGCCAGGTAGTCGGTGAGCGCTTCGACCGTCGGATGGTCGAACACGACCGCGGCCGCAAGCTCTTCACCCGTGGTCTCGCTGAGGCGGCGCTGAAGTGTGACGCTCATCAGCGAGTCCATGCCGAGCTGGAAGAATCCGGTGGACGGATCGAGGGTCTGCGATGGTGGCAGTCCCATGACCGCCGACGCCAGCGCACCGACGTGGTCGGCCAGCAGGCCGCGACGCCGCCGCGGCGGGCATTCGCGCAACGCTCGGCGAAAGTCACCTTGCGCCGTCAGGGGCGCGCCGTCATCACCGGGCAGCACGTCATCGCCGGGCAGCACGTCATCACCGGGCAGCACGTCGTCGACGATCCGCAGCGATCCCCGCGTGCGATACGCCGCGGCCAGGCGCGGCCAGTCCGCGTCGACAACCACCAACCGCACGGGTGCGCCGGGACCCATCGCCGGCGGAATCGCCCGGATAGCGACCTCGTCGGCCATCGGCTCGAGCCCGGAATCCGAGATCACCCGGCGCGCGCCGGACCGCGCGTCCGCCAGGGATTTCCACGCGCCCCAGTTCACGACCGTGGCGGGCAGCCCGCGGGCCCGGCGGGCATAGCCGAGGGCGTCGAGGAATGTGCTGCTCGCGGCGTAGTGCCCGAGCCAGCGCGAACCGAGCAGCCCCGAGATCGACGAGAACAGGACGAAATGGCGCACAGCCGTTCTCAGGGAGAGCGTGTGCATCAGCCGCGCCACGTCCAGCTTCGCACGGAACATCGTGGTCACGTCGTCGTCGGTCATGTCCCGCAGCGTCACCGGGCCCCCGGCGAACGCCGCCAGGTAGATCCCCTCGAGTACGGGAAGGTCGGCCCCGAATCGGTCGAACAGCGCACCCATCGCGGCTTCATCGGCCGCGTCGGCGGCGACCTCGACCAGCGTGGTGCCCGTGGACGCCAGCCTGCGAGTCAACTCGTACAGGCGCCGGCCGGGGTTTCGGGACACCGCGACGATCGTGGCCGCCCCCATGTCCGCAAGCTGCTGGATCAGATGCGGACCGATGTGGCCGGTTGCCCCGACGACGAGATGGCTCGTGTCGCCGCCGAGCACGCCCGCTGGGGTGGGCGGCGGGCTGAGGCGCCGCAGCCGCGGGACGCGGCGGACACCACCGCGGTACACCACCTGGTCTTCGCCGTCGTCGGCCCCGGCCTCGTCCAGCAGGTATCGGGCGGTCGACGCCGCCGGTACCGACGCGTCGAGATCGACGATGCCACCCCAGATTTCGGGATGCTCCAGGGCGATCGTGCGGCCCAGGCCCCACAGCACGGCATGGGCCGGGTCGGCGGGTTCGCCCGGGGCGACGGGCTGGGCGTTGCGGGTGAGGATGAACAATCGCGACGGCGGGGCGGTCGCCGCGAGTGCCGCGGCAAGACATCGGGCCCCGTTGAACAGGCGGTAGCCCGCTGCGACGTCGATCCCCCCGTCGGTCGCGGCGGGCGCGTAGAGCACGCGCCGCGCGGTGCCCAGCGCGCCCGTCAGCGCGGACTGATCGGCCCGTTCCACCACCTCCGGCGGTAGCACCGTGACATCGCCGTCGAGGAGGCGGCGCAGTTCGGCGCCCAGGCCGTCCTCGGCCAGCACGAGCCAGGCGGCGGCGCTCGCGGTTGCGGGTATCGGCAGCGGGCGAACGGGCCAGCCCTGCTCGTACATCCACTCCGCTGGGACACCGCCGCCGGCCTCGCCCGTCGCCGGAATGTGCGGGCGGTCCGCGCCTGGCGCCGGCGCTCCCCGGACACCGGCCGTCGCCGCGCCGATCCAGTGACGCGTGTGGTGCCAAGGGGTGGTCGGGATGGGCTGGTGCGGTTCGGGTGCGTGTTCGGTGCGCGGGGGCGCGCTGGAGTGCGCGGCATTGAGGTTGGTGTGGAACGTGTGTGTGTCGTCGGTGTCGCGGTGCAACGTGCCGAGGCTGTGGTGGTGCACGCCGCCCAGGGTGTCGGTGACGGCCCGGACGAGCAGAGGGTGGGGGCTGATCTCGACGAAGACGCAGTGATCGGCGCCGGCGGCGGCGATGGCCTGACGGAACAGCACCGGGTTGCGCGCGTTGGCCGTCCAGTGGTCGGCGTCGAAAAACGTTGGCGGACAGGAATTCCCGAAAGTGTCGAAAGTGTCGAAAGTGTCGAAAGTAGTGGTGATGACCGGGATGCTCGGGGCCCTCGGGGCCAGCCCCGCCAGCGCTGCCCTGAGCTCGGGCAGGATGGGGTCCATCATCGGATGGTGCGACGCGACCTCCATGTTCACCGTGCGAGCGAAGACGTTTCGCTGCCGCACCGCGGCGACGACGCCGTCGATCGCGTCGGTCGGGCCGGCGATCACCGTCTGGCGCGGCGAGGCATACACCGTCACCCTCACCTGGGGGCTGTCGGCGATCAGGGCCTCGGTGGACTCGGCGTCCAGCTCCAGCAGGGCCACCGCGCCCTGACCGTCGAATCGCGACATCAGTCGCGAGCGGGCGCCGATCACCCGTAGCCCCTCGGCCACGGTCAACGCCCCGGCCACCACCGCGGCGGTGACCTCGCCGATCGAATGCCCCACCACGGCATCGGGTTGCACCCCGTAGGAGCGCCACAGCGCCGTCAGGGCCAACTGCATCCCCACCAGGACGGACTGGACACGCATGGATCCGGACAGCGGCTCGCCGTCGGCCAGCACGCCGCGCAGCGAGAACCCGAACTCCGCGACGAAGGCCGGTTCCAGGCTCGTGATCGCCGCGGCGAACGCCTGCTCGTCGGCCAGCAGCCGACGCCCCATCCCCGGCCACTGCGACCCCTGGCCGGAGTAGACGAAGACCGTTCCCTGCCCGCACCGCCCCTCGTGCGGGCCGGCCACCCCCACCGCGGTCCGGCCCGACGCCAGCGCCCGCAGCCCGGCCACCGCCTGCCCGCGGTCCCGGGCGCACACCGTGGCGAACGTCGGGTGGCGGGTCCGGTGATGGTTGAGCGTGTGCGCGACCTCCGCCAACGGCATCCGCGCGCCGTCATCCTCCATCCAGTCGGCCAACCGAGCCGCCATCGACGCCACCCGCTCGGGCGTCTTGCCCGAAACCACCAACGTGCTCACGGCCGGTTCGGCGGCCGGCGCCGGCACCGCGCCGGGTTCGGGGCCCTGCTCGATCACCGCGTGCGCATTCGTCCCGCCGAAACCGAACGACGACACGGCGGCCCGGCGGGGACCCCGCTCGGAGGGCCACGGGACGGCGCTCGTCGGCACGAAGAACCGGGTCGAAGACGGGTCGATCGCCGGGTTCCACTGGGAGAAATGCAGATTCGGCGGAATGCGTCCGCGCTCGAGGGCCAGTGTCGCCTTGATGAACCCGGCGATGCCCGCCGCCGCCTCGAGATGACCGAGGTTGGTCTTGACCGCGCCCAGCGCACAGGGATGTTCCCCGTGCCCGTACGTCTCCGCGAGCGCCTCGAACTCGATCGGATCACCCAGAATGGTTGCGGTACCGTGGGATTCGACGTAGTCGACCGAGCCGGCGGCGACGCCTCCCGCGCGCAGCGCGTCGTTGATGACGTCCCGTTGGGCCAGCGCGTTCGGCGCGGTCACCCCGTTCGATCGGCCATCGGAGTTGACCGCCGTACCGCGCACCACCGCCAGCACGCGGTCCCCGTCGCGCACCGCGTCCACGAGCCGCTTGAGCACCACCACCCCGGCGCCCTCGCCGCGCACGAACCCGTCGGCACCCGCGTCGAAGGTCTTGCAACGACCTTCCGCCGACAGCAGGCCCCATGCCGAGATCGCGATCTGGGTCTCCGGCCGCAGCATGATGTTGACCCCGCCGGCCAGTGCCAGGTCGCTCTCCCGCAGCCGCAGGCTCTGACAG
>CAYLWH010000123.1:6347-10778 GCA_964387245.1 uncultured Mycobacterium sp. | reverse complement strand
GCACCAAGTTCGATCAGCCGCTGTTCGGCCTGCTGGGCCCGGACGGCACGCCCGTGGGCTTCGACGTGGAGATCGCCAAGATGATCGCCGACGAACTGGGCATCGCGCCGCAGAACATCAACTGGGTGGAGACCGTGTCGGCCAACCGCGAGCCGTTCATCCAGGACGGGCGCGTCGACTTCGTGGTGGCCACCTACACCATCAACGACGCCCGCAAGCAGGTCGTCGACTTCGCAGGGCCCTACTACGAGGCGGGCCAGTCCCTCATGGTTCGCATCGACAACGACACCATCACCGGCCCGGACGACCTGGCGGGCAAGAAGGTCTGCTCGGTGGACGGGTCCACGCCGGCCAAGAAGATCGAGACGGACTTCCCGGACACCGAACTGGTGACGTTCGCGACCTACACCGACTGCCTCGACCCGCTGCGCAACGGGCAGGTCGATGCGCTCACGACCGACAACGTGATCCTGGCCGGCTACGTCGCCGAGAGCCCGGAGGACTTCAAGGTGGCCGGCGACCCGTTCACCAGCGAGCCGTACGGGATCGGCCTGGCCAAGGGCGACGACGAGTTCCGGTCATGGATCAACGACGTGCTGGAGGCGTCGTTCGAGGACGGCCGATGGGTGACGGCATGGGAGAGCACAGCGGGAACCGTGCTGCCGACTCCGGAGCCCCCGACGGTCAACCGGTACTGATCCGGCGTCGGCATGACATTCGGTGGTGGGCGGGTCCGATGGTGACCTGCCCACCACCCCGGCGGTTGGGGAGCGGATGGATTCCCTGATAGAGGCGATGCCGCGGCTGATCGACGGCTTCCGGATGACGCTGTTCCTCACCGTCATCTCCGGTGTGCTGTCCCTCATCCTGGGCACGCTGCTGGCGGCGTTCCGGGTGAGCCCGTTGCGGTCCCTGCGGGGCGTCGGCACGGTGATCGTCGAAGTCGCGCGGAACACCCCGTTGACGCTGGTGTTCGTGTTCTTCGTCTTCATCCTCCCGGCTCTGGGTTTCATCCTTCCCCTGGGCGTGGTGCCGGCGATCGTCGCGCTGACGGCCTACACCTCGGCCTTCGTCTGCGAGGCGGTGCGCTCCGGGATCAACAGCGTCGGGATCGGACAGGCGGAGGCTGCCCGGGCGATCGGTCTGGGGCCGGTGGGAACCCTGCGGCTGGTCGTGCTGCCGCAGGCCCTGCGCACGGTGGTGCCGCCCTTGATCAACGTATTCATAGCCTTGACGAAGAACACGTCCGTGGCCGCGGGGTTCGCGGTGGTGGAACTGACGGCGACCGGCAGGGGATTGGCCAGGGACTACCCGGCGGACGTCCTGTTGATGCTGCTCGGGGTGGCGGCGTTCTACCTGCTCATCACGATTCCCGCCGGCACGATCGCGGGCCGTGTCGAGCGGAGGGTGGCCTTCAGCCGATGAGCAGGAGCGTGCTGTACGACGAGCCCGGACCGCGGACGCGGCGCATCGAGCGCAACGTCTCGATCGTGGTGGGACTCATGCTGCTCGCGGGCCTGGTCGCCATCCTCATCGGGATGGCGAACCGCGGGATCTTCGACGACCGCTGGCTGGTGTTGGTGGATCCGCCCAAGGGGCAGACGGCCTCCGCTGTCTGGCACTCGCTGTGGAGGGGGCTGCGGGCGACCCTGGTGGCCGCCGCTGTCGCGGCCCCGCTGGCCGTCGCGCTCGCCATGGTGCTGGTCCTGCTCCGGATCGCCCCGTCGCCGTGGGTCAGGCGCCCGGCCATCGCGCTGATCGAGTTCCTGCGCGGCATGCCGGTGCTGCTGATGATGTTCTTCGGCCTGTTGGCCTTCGGGCTGTCGGCGTTCACCGCGGTGGTCTTCGGGCTGGCGCTGTACAACGCAGCCATCATCGCCGAGATCTTCCGGGCGGGGCTCGCCGCGCTGCCGAAGGGCCAGTCGGAGGCCGCGACCGCGATCGGGTTGAGCTCCTGGCAGTCGATGCGGATCGTCAAGATGCCGCAGGTCGTGCGTTTCATGCTGCCGAGCCTGATCAGCCAGCTGGTGGTCCTGCTGAAGGACTCCTCGCTGGGCTTCATCGTCGGGTACCCGGAACTGCTGCGGAGCATGCAGCTGAACTACGCATACTTCGGCGACCGGTACCGCGTGCCGCTCTTCGTCGCCACCCTGCTGATCTACCTGGTTGTGAACATCACGCTGTCGCGGCTCGCGGTCCGGCTCGAGCGGCGGCTCGCCGCCCGGGGGCAGGGGTAGGGGGTGCTCCGGAGCGGGCGGACGAACTCCCGTAGTGGACGTCCGGTGCAAAGCATGTCGGGATTGATCGGCGATGCGAAGCGCCGGAACCGCCTGCCATAGTGCGGCGGTGCTTGCTGATCCGTGGCCGCTGTCATCCGCAGCGACGCTGGTGTGGGGGAAGAGCCAGCGCGACCCTTACGGCAACCTCGTACAGTGGTCGCCCCTGGCGCAGCACATGGCGGATTCGGCGGCAATAGCTGCACTGCTGTGGGACCGTTGGATTCCGCAGAGCACCCGTGCCCAGATGGCCGCCGATGTTGGCTCCGTCGAGGGGGCTCGGACGCTGCTCGCCTGTCTTGCGTTCCTGCACGACATCGGAAAGGCCACTCCCGCATTCGTATCGAAGGACGCCGAACTATGGCGGCGAGTCGTGGCGGTCGGGTTGCCGGGACGCGGCACGCCTGCGCGGGCTCGTGAACTCCCGCACGGCCTGGCAGGGCACCTGATCCTGGTCGACGCGCTGGAGGCCCGGCTCGGCATTCCGCGGCCCGAAGCCACCTGCTTCGCCTGCATCGTGGGGGGTCATCATGGCGTGCCTCCGAGAGGGGTCGACCTGGGACACGGGCGCGGTCTCGACGAGGCGATGGGAGACGGACTCTGGGAGGACGTGCGGACCGAGTTGATGGCTCCCGCGTTCGCAACCCTGGCCGCAATGCAGGCCAACGGTCTGAACCTGGCCCCGAGCAAAGCGATGCAAGTCCTGTTCACCGGCGCTGTCATCGTGGCGGACTGGCTCGCCAGCAGTCAGGATCATTTCCCGCTGTACCCCGCCAACTGGTCGCCGACTCCGAGCTACCAGCCAGGGCCCGAGGCGACCCGGCGCGCTGCCACTGCATGGCGCGCACTGCGATTCCCCGCGCGCTGGACGGTGCCCGCGCTCACCGACCGATGGATCGAGGACTTCCCTGCGACTTTCGGCACCCCGGCAGGCACTGCTCCCAACGGCGTCCAGCGGCAGGCTGTGTCGCTCCTCGCGCGGGGCGCCAGGGGTCCGGGCATTCTGGTGATCGAGGCGCCCATGGGCCACGGCAAGACGGAGGCTGCGCTCCTAGCGGCGCAGGACTTGGCGCACGCGACCGGTGCGGGCGGGCTGTTCGTCGCCCTGCCGACCCGCGCCACCACCGATGCCATGTTTGCGCGGGTCCACAGATGGCTGTCTGGGCTCGTCACCGAGGACGATGTTCCGCTCTTGCTCGCTCATGGCAAGGCCGGGTTGAACGAGGACTTCCGCGGGCTGCATCGGCTCAGGCTGGCCGAGGTGGGGGTCGACGATTTCTCCGACTACCAGGATCGTCGCCGGACGACGGCGGGTCGGACGGTGGCCTACGAGTGGATGGCCGGGCGCAAGCGCGGTCCGCTGAGTTCGGTCGTGGTGGGGACCATCGACCAACTGCTCTTCCTCTCGCTGAAGGCCCGGCATCTTGCCCTTCGGCACCTGGCCATCAGCGGCAAGGTCGTGATTGTCGACGAGGTCCACTCCTACGACGCGTACATGAGCAGCTATTTGCAGGCGGCCCTGCGTTGGTTGGCTGCCTATCGGGTGCCTGTCGTCGTGCTCAGTGCAACGCTGGCTCCGAGCGTGCGACGCTCGCTGATCGAGTCCTATGCGGGCCGCCCGAAACGGAGAAGTTGGCGCGATCCATCACCATCGTCGCAGTTCGAAGAGGTCACGGGGGAGTACCCGCGTTTGCAGTGGCGTGGATTGGACGGCGAAGCGGAAACCGCCACGCCGCCGCCCGGCCCCGACGCAGTTGTTCGGATCGAGCGGATTGCCGACACCGATGCGGCCCTGACGGACTGCCTGCAGGAGGCACTCGCCGAGGGCGGGTGCGCGCTGGTCATCCGCAACACCGTCCGTTCCGTGCAGCAGACCGCACGGGCGCTGACCGAAGTGTTCGGGAACGACACCGTTTCGGTGGCGCACTCCCGCTTCATCGCAACCGACCGCGTCGAGATCGACCGCGGGTTGTTGGGGCGGTTCGGGGCACAAGGCACCCGACCGGCCAAGGCGATCGTTGTCGCCAGCCAGGTCGCCGAGCAGTCTCTGGACGTCGACTTCGACCTCTTGGTTAGCGACCTTGCTCCGATCGACTTACTGCTGCAGCGGATCGGCCGCCTGCACCGACACCCCGGACGGGTCCGTCCCCAACCA
>CAYLWH010000123.1:4799-6247 GCA_964387245.1 uncultured Mycobacterium sp. | reverse complement strand
AGAGCCGTGAGCGAGCCAAGCAGTTCCAAGCTTCCGGACCGCAGGGGCAGAACCTGCTGTCGTGGTTGGACGCCAATGTGGGGGAGGCCGACGACTCGACCAAGGGCCGCGCCCAGGTGCGCGATTCAGCGGAATCGTTGGAGGTGATCGCGCTGTCGCGCGATGTGTCGGGGGTCTTGGGTTTGATGCCCTGGATGGAGCGCCTGCCTTACGACCTGGATGGATCGGTGCCGATCGAGTTCCCAACGGACCGGACGGTTGCCCGGTCCACGCTCAGCCTGCCCGCGCATCTGAGCACGTTTTCGGTGATCGACGAGTTGGAGCCTTTGATGCCCCCTGCCTTTCAGGGTTCGCCGTGGTTGTCGGGGGAACTCGTGTTGACGTTCGACGAGGCAGGACGCGCCCGCCTCGCCGGCCGAACTCTGCAGTACACACGCCGCTACGGGTTGGAGGAGGTGCCCGATGGGAGCTGAGGCGGGATCGTTCAACCTCATCGACGAGCCATGGATCATCGCCCGACCGAGCGACGCCGAGCCACGACTGTTCAGCCTGTCGGAAGTGTTCACCGACGCGGGATCGATCGAGCGGCTGGAGGGAGATGCCCCGACACAGGATTTCGCGGTTCTTCGGCTACTGCTCGCGATCATGCGCCGCGCGTTGGACTGGCCCCACCCGGATCATCCGGAGGCGGAGTGGGCCGAACTGTGGCGCGCGGAAGCGCTCCCGCCTGACATCGGAGAGTACCTCGACGCGCACCACGACCGCTTCTTCCTGATCGGTGGTCGGTTTCCCTTCTATCAAGTCGCGGATCTTCAGTACAGCACCGCAGGCCGAGAGCCGGAACCGATGGTCGGACTGCTTCCGGACGTCACAGCCCGCACCCATTTCCCGCAACGCCAGCCCGCTTCGTGGGCTCGGTTGGGGGCAGCGGAGGCGGCTCGGTGGCTCGTGCACCTGCAGTCGTTCGATGCATCGGGGATCAAGTCCGGCACGCTGGGCGACCCCGCAGTCAAGGGCGGCAAGAGTTACCCGATCGGCACGGCGTGGGCCGGGCAGCTCGGCGGGGTCTACTTGACGGGTTCGACGCTGAAGGAAACGGTTCTGCTCAACCTGACCGGGCAGCCCGCGCTGTTCGCAGACGACCTGCCCAGTTGGGAGCGCGCTGTCCAGGGCGCGGCGCCTGCAGGTCGGGAACCCAACGGCCTGATCGACGTGCTCACCTGGCAGAGCCGCCGCGTGCGCGTCGCGTTCGACGAGGCAGGGAGGGCAACCGGGGCCATCATCACGAACGGCGACCGCCTTACGCCCGTCAACCGCCATGGAGTGGAGCATCTGAGTGCGTGGCGGCGCAGCCCCGCGCAGGAGAAGGCCCTCAAGGTGTCGCCGGTCTTCATGCCGCGACGCCATCAGCCGAGCCGCTCGCTGTGGCGGGGGCTGGCCGCCGCGCT
>CAYLWH010000123.1:0-4699 GCA_964387245.1 uncultured Mycobacterium sp. | reverse complement strand
GCGCGGCCTTCACTTGGCCAGCGGCGGCCACGCGGACCAGGAGGGCGCGGCGGGCACCGATGGCAGGTCCCGTGCGATCGCGGCATTGGACCCGGTCTTCCGGGTCTGGTTGAGCAACCTCGGAGCCGGGGCCGACATCGCTGATTCCGAGCGCGACTGGCAGGCCACGGTAGACCGCGCACTGATCGGACTGGCCAACCAGATGCTCGCCGAGTCCCCGAGCCGCGCCTGGCTCGGTGTCCCCGACCGAGCCAATCCCGATCGGTGGTGGTCGGCGCCGATCGCCGAGTCGATCCTGCGCTCCGACCTGCGCAAGTCTCTGCCGTTGGCGCACCCGAAGGAGGTTCCCGCATGACCACACCAACGTTGCGAACAGCTCGGCGAGACGACCTCGCCCGCTTCGTGACCCACCGGGTCAGCGAGCTCGCCGCCGGCGCGCTGGCCCAGACCGGCACAGCCCAGGCCACTCTGGCCGCACTTCGTCGGGCGGCAGGCGACGAGCCGATGTCGGACCCGAGCGTGTGGTGGGTCATCGATGGCCTGGAGCCTGCTGATGCACCCGATGCGCTCACCGACGCCGAGCGGGCCGCCTTCCACGCACTGACGCTGTTCGCCGTGCATCAGCAATCCCGCCCGGAGCCCATGCACCGGGCCGGCGTTGGCTTCGGGCAGGCTGTCAAGCTCCTCGACGCCCGGCGCGGGGATGCGGGCTCCCTGAAACGCCGGTTTGCAGCAGCCGCCGGGGCCGACGGGGAGGCCGAGCTTGTCGTGCACCTTCGATCGCTTGTCCAGCAACTGCGCGCCGAGGCCATTCCGACCGATTACGCCGCCCTCGCCAAAGACCTGATGGACTTCGCCACCCCAGACGGCAGGGTCCGCGTCCGTCAGCGTTGGGGGAGGCAGATGTTCCGACGTGAGCAGCGCGCCACCGACCCGACATCAACAACCGCAGATGACATCCTCACCAATCAACCTTCCGAAGGGGGAGTTGCATGAAACGCACCATTCTCGATGTCCACATCGTCCAGACCGTCCCGCCATCGAACCTGAACCGCGACGACACTGGCAGCCCGAAGACCGCGGTGTACGGCGGAGTCCGCCGCGCTCGCGTATCGAGCCAGGCGTGGAAGCGTGCTGTCCGGGTGGCATTCATGGGATCGCTCGCCGCGGGCCATGTCGGCGTTCGCACGAAGCGGGTGGTAGACCAGCTCGCTGATGTCCTGCGAGAGCGCGGGACGGACGACGAAGCGGCGATGTCCCAGGCCAACGAGCTGCTGAAGGCCGCCGGGGTGAAGCTGACCGAGCTGAAGAAGAAGGGTTCCGGCGAGCGCACGGACCAGGGCGCAGAATCCGGCTTTCTGTTCTTCGTGAGCCGGCCGCAATTGGGGGCGCTCGCCGACCTGGCAGGAGAGGACTTGACCACATCTGCGGTCAAGAAGCGGGCGAAGGAGGCGCTGCAATCAGGGAACTCGATCGACATCGCGCTGTTCGGTCGGATGGTCGCAGAACCTGAGGGCCTCAACGTGGACGCGTCATGCCAGGTCGCACACGCGCTGAGCGTTCACCGGGTGGACAACGAGTACGACTACTTCACCGCGGTGGACGACCGCAAGGAGCTGGCCGAGGCGGAGGACGCCGGTGCGGGGATGATCGGCACGATCGAGTACAATTCGGCGACGCTGTACCGCTACGCGACGATCGACGTGGATCGGCTGCGCGAGAACCTGGATGGCGACGCGGCTGCGACCAATGAGGCGGTCATCGAGTTCGTGCGGGCGTTCGCCACTAGCATGCCGACGGGCAAGCAGACCACATTCGCCAACCGCACCCTTCCTGATTTGGTGCTGCTCGATGTGCGGTCCGACCAGCCAGTCAATCTCGTGGGCGCGTTTGAGCGCCCGGTTACCACCCGGGATGGCGGTTATGTGGATGCTGCAGTCCGGCGGTTGGCGGAACGCAGGGAAGCCTTGATCGAGTCATTCGGGCTGGCACCCAGCGACTCCATGGTCGCCAGCGTAGAGGGCGAGGTGGATGGATTGCCGACACCGGTCTCCTTGCCCGTAGCGCTGACGGCGCTCGAGGGCGTGTTGAGGCGGAGGGTCAGCGCCCCATGACCGTCCTCGTCCTGGTCCTGTCCGGCCCGCTGCAGTCCTGGGGCTCGTCCAGCCGGTACTCGCAGCGGGGGACGGAGGCCTTCCCGACGAAGTCCGCGGTTATCGGGTTGTTGGCCGCGGCGCAGGGTAGGCGTCGCACAGACCCGGTTGAAGACCTGGTCGGCCTGCGATTCGGGGTTCGAGCCGATCAGCCGGGCCGGGTGATGACCGACTATCACACCGCGCATCCCCGCAGCGAGAAGCACCCGATGCTCTCGCGGCGCGCCTACCTGGAGGATGCGACTTTCGTAGTCGGTCTGGAGGGACCAGACGGGCTGCTGACCGGGTTAACGACGGCGCTCAGTTCGCCCAGGTTCTTGCTGTTTCTGGGCCGCAGATCCTGCCCCCCGTCCCGGCCGATTCTGGAGGGCCTGCGCCCGGGCAGCCTCGACGAGGTGTTGCAGACGCACCCGTGGCAAGCCTCCTCGCACGTCCGCCGGCGCTCGCAGTCATCGTCCGCACGGTTGGCAGTCGTGTCAGATGCACCCGCTGGGAGCGGGTCGGCTGACCGCCTGCGCGACCAACCCATTTCGTTCGATCCCGAACTGCGACAGTTCACCTGGCGGGCCATCGTCAGGACGTTCGTCGACGTTCCGACGGGGCGGGAGGAGCAGCCCTCCCACGACCCGATGGCGCTCTTGGGGGGAGCCTGATGTACCTGACGAGGATGGAGCTGAACCCGGCGCGCCGCGGATTCCGGCACCTGACCACGAACCCACACCGGATGCATGCGGCGGTCGAGGCGGCGTTTCCCCGCTCGCTCGAGGCCGGCCGCAAGCTCTGGCGCCTGGATGCCGCGCCCAGCGGCACGTTCCTCTTCGTGCAGTCGGCGCAGGAGCCCGATCTGACCCATCTGGCGGAGCAGGCCGGCTGGCCCGCGCGTCCGGACTGGTCGACGCGCTCGATGGATCCGTTGTGGCAGCAGATCCGCGACGGCCAAACCTGGTCGTTCCGGCTTGCTGCGAACCCTGTTCGCTCCGGCCGTCGTGGACCGGGAGCGGACACAAAGCGCCTTGGTCATGTGACGGCAGGCCAGCAACTGCAGTGGTTGCTCGACCGGTCACCCGGCTGGGGCTTCACCGTCCCCGTTGTACTGGGGGAGGAACCGGATGTGGTGCTCAAGGGCAGGTCGGTGACGAGGTTTCGGCGGGGGCAGGATCGGCAGGTGACGATGGCGGTGGCGGTGTACGAGGGGAACCTGCGCATCACAGACAGCAAGCGGTTGCGTGACTCGATCGAGACCGGAATCGGGCACGGGAAGGCATATGGGTGCGGTCTGTTGACACTTGCGCGCCCTCTGCAGACATGAGCAGGTTCAAGCCCGGTGGTCGGCCGGTCGCGATCGCCGAACTGCCCAGGGTTGCAGACCGGATCACCTTCCTCTACCTGGAGCGCTGCTCCCTCGGGCGGAACCAGAACGCGATCACGGCATCGGATTATCGGGGCACCGTCCACATACCGAGTGCGGGGATCAGTTGCTTGCTGCTGGGTCCCGGTTCCTCCGTGACACATCAAGCGATGAACCTGCTCGGCGACAGCGGTGTGACCGTGATCTGGGTCGGGGAGGGAGCCACCCGCGTCTACGCGTCTGGTCGGCCGTTGGCCAGGAGCACCAGATACCTTCAGCGGCAGGTCCGGCTCTGGGCCGACGAGGACTCCCGCCTGCGCGTGTGCCGGAACATGTATGCGATGCGCTTCCCGGACGATGTCACGGATGGGCTCACGCTGGACCAACTGCGCGGCAAAGAGGGTGCTCGCGTGCGGGCCATCTATCGCCGGGAGTCCCGCCGTACCGGGGTCGAATGGCAGGGTCGCGTGTACCAGTCGGGGGAGTGGGAGTTCGCCGATGCGGTCAACCAGGCGCTCAGTGCGGGAAACGCGGCACTCTACGGCGTCACACATGCCGCGGTCGAAGCGCTGGGGCTATCGGCAGGCCTGGGCTTCGTCCACACCGGGTCGGCACTCTCGTTCGTGCATGACGTGGCGGATCTATACAAGGCGGACCTCACGATCCCCATCGCCTTCGAGGTTGCGGCGTTCCCGACGTCGAGTCTTGCCAGCGACGTTCGGGTGCGAGTCCGCGAGCGGGCCCGGGAACTCAAGCTGCTGCCCCAGGTGGTGAAGGATCTGCGCGCTCTGCTGGAGATCGATGAGGCGATGACCGCTGAGGATCTCACGGAGGACATCAATCGCCTCTGGGACGAGCTGGGGCCAGAAGTTGCAGGCGGCCGCAACTACGAGGACTTGTGGTGATCGTCCTCGTGCTGACAGCCGTGCCCCCAGGGTTGCGTGGCCACTTGACGCGCTGGCTGCTGGAGATCAGCGCCGGCGTATTCGTGGGCAAGGTCAATCCGAAGGTCCGGGACCTCCTGTGGGAGAGATGCGTCGACATGATCGATCAGGGCCGCGCCATCCTGGTGTTCCAGACTGCCAGCGAACAGGGTCTGGCGTTCCGCGTCCATGGCCATCATTGGAAACCGGTGGATTTCGAGGGCGTGTCTCTGATGCTTCGGCCGGCGGAGCCATCAGGAGATGCGGGCAGCGAG
>CAYLWH010000122.1:10324-10835 GCA_964387245.1 uncultured Mycobacterium sp. | reverse complement strand
CGACGAGGTCGTCGCCTTTGCCAACGAGCACGGCGTACCGGTAGCGATCAAGGCCGCGTTCGGCGGCGGCGGCCGCGGAATGAAGGTGGCCCGCACGCTCGAGGAGATCCCCGAGTTGTTCGAGTCGGCCACCCGCGAGGCAGTCGCGGCGTTCGGTCGTGGCGAGTGCTTCGTCGAGCGCTACCTCGACAAGCCCCGCCACGTCGAGGCACAGGTGATTGCCGACCAGCACGGCAACGTCGTCGTCGCCGGTACCCGCGACTGCTCCCTGCAGCGCCGGTTCCAGAAGCTGGTGGAGGAGGCGCCCGCCCCGTTCCTGACCGACGCGCAGCGCAAGGAGATTCACGAGTCGGCCAAGCGGATATGCAAGGAGGCCGGCTACCACGGTGCGGGCACCGTCGAGTACCTGGTGGGCCAGGATGGGCTCATCTCGTTCCTCGAGGTCAACACCCGCCTGCAGGTCGAGCATCCGGTCACCGAGGAAACCTCCGGCATCGACCTGGTGCGCGAG
>CAYLWH010000122.1:0-10314 GCA_964387245.1 uncultured Mycobacterium sp. | reverse complement strand
GACGAGGATCCCGAACCCCGCGGCCATTCTTTCGAGTTCCGCATCAACGGCGAGGACGCCGGCCGCGGATTCCTGCCCGCGCCAGGGCCGGTCACCAGATTCGAACCGCCGAGCGGTGCGGGCGTGCGCCTGGACTCCGGCGTGGAGACCGGATCGGTGATCGGGGGCCAGTTCGATTCCATGCTGGCCAAGCTGATCGTCACCGGCGCCACCCGCGAGGAGGCGCTGGAGCGCTCGCGGCGTGCCCTCGCGGAATTCAACGTGGAAGGCCTGGCGACCGTCATCCCGTTCCACCGCGCAGTGGTCAGCGATCCGGCGTTCGTCGGTGACAAGAACGGTTTCTCGGTGCACACCCGCTGGATCGAAACCGAGTGGGACAACACCGTCGAACCGTTCACCGGCGGCGGTGCAGTCGACGCCGAAGAGGAAACCCCACGGCAGAAGATCGTCGTCGAGGTCGGCGGCCGGCGCCTGGAGGTCTCACTGCCCGGCGATTTGACACTCGGCGGCAACGGCGCAGCTGGCGGCGGCCCGGCCCACGGCGCCATCCGCAAGAAGCCCAAGGCCCGCAAGCGCGGTGCACACGGTGCCGGTGCCGCGGCCTCCGGTGACTCCGTCACCGCCCCGATGCAAGGGACCGTGGTCAAGGTCGCCGTCGAAGAGGGACAACCGGTTTCGGCCGGTGACCTCATCGTCGTCCTGGAGGCCATGAAGATGGAGAACCCGGTGACCGCCCATAAGGACGGCACTGTCACGGGGCTGGCCGTAGCAGCTGGCGCGGCCATCACCCAGGGCACCGTCATCGCCGAACTCAAGGACTAGCTGCGCTGTGTCTCCTCGCCCAAACCGACATTTGGCCGGGAAGGTGCGAAAAACAGCCACCATTTCGTCGGTCTCGGCGGCGCCAAGGAGAACCATGAAGCCCGTGGAAATCAACAACGGCCAGTGGTATCTGCGCGCGCTGCGGTGCGACGACCGAGTCGACGACCGCCCCGCACTGGCCGACCTCGGGGAGACCAACCTGGACTACATCGACAACGCCGAGGACGCCTGGGAATCAGACACCCGTTACACCTGGGCGGTGTGTGAGTCGACCACCGGTGAACTGCTGGCCGAGATTACTTTGGACCCGTCGACCGCGCTCATGGAAAGCCGGGCGCGTCCCGGCCACCAGGACGCCGCGGCGATATCCGAAGACACCGTCCGCAGGTACGCCGAAGAAGTGCTCGGGCTGCGGGTGACGACGTGAAACCCGTCACCGTCACCGTCACCGGAGCCGCCGGCCATATCGGTTACGCCGCGCTGTTCCGCATCGCGGCGGGCGCCATGCTCGGCCACGACACCCCGGTGGTGCTGCGCCTGCTGGAACTCCCGTCGGCGGTGCGGGCCGCCGAGGGCGTGGTGATGGAACTCGAAGACGGCGCGTTCCCCCTGCTGGCCAAGACGGAGGTCCACGACGATCCCGTCAAGGCCTTCGACGGCGTGGATGTCGCGTTGCTGATCGGCGCCAAGCCCCGCACCAAGGGCATGGAGCGCGCAGACCTGCTCGGCGCCAACGCACAGATCTTCGCCACTGCCGGCAAGGCGCTCAACGCCGGGGCCGGCGCCGATGTGCGGGTGCTGGTGGTCGGCAACCCGGCCAACACCAACGCACTGGTGGCGGCCACGCACGCGCCCGACATCCCGGCCGAGCGCTTCACCGCCCTCACCCGGCTGGACCACAACCGCGCGGTGGCCGCCGTCGCGCGCCACTCACAGGTCCCTGTCACCGAGATCTCCCGGATGACGATCTGGGGAAATCACTCGCCGACGCAGTACCCCGACATCTTCCACGCCGTCGTCGGGGGCCGCTCAGGCGCCGACTTCGCCGCCGATACCCATTGGCTCACAGACGATTTCATTCCCACGGTGGCACGGCGCGGCACGGCCATCATCGAGGCCCGGGGGTCGAGTTCGGCGGCGTCAGCGGCCAATGGCGCCATCGATCACGTCGACGACTGGGTCCACGGCACCCCCGAAGGCGACTGGACGTCGGTGGCCTTGCCCTCCCCCGGCGCCTACGGCGTCGACGAGGGCCTGGTGTGTTCTTTCCCGTGCCGTGCGGTCGACGGCCGCTGGGAGATCGTCGACGGACTCGACGTCAACGAGTTCTCCCGCGCGCGCATCGACGCCTCGGTCGCCGAATTGCGTTCCGAACGAGACGCTGTCGAGTTGTTGGGATTGCTGTAAGGATGATGCGATACATTTTCCGGGACTATCGGGACGGCGTAGCCGCTCGAACGACGGAGCGAAACAGGGGGCTGTTGACGATGAACATGAAGGTGAAGCGGATCTGCGCGATTGCCGGAACCGTCCCGGTCCTGCTCGGGCTGACGATCCCGCTGGCAGGTTCGGCTGCCGCCGAGCCACCCTGGGAAATGCCGGACGTATCGGGGATGAACCTGAAGGAGGCCACCGACGCCGTCGCCTCGGTGACGGATGAGAAGGAATTGGTTCTGCAATCCATAAACATCAAAGGTCCCCTACAGAGGCAATTGAACCTGAGGCGTTGGATCGTGTGCTGGCAGTCGCCCAAACCGGGTGACCCGATAAAAGACGACACGTGGATCGGGGTCGGCGTCGTCCGAACCGGATCGGATTGCTGGTAACTGACGCTCGGATTCCTGACGTCTACGCGAAATCAATGTCGTCGCCCGACGCCAGGTCCCCGCACTCGACCACCAGCACGTCGCGGGCATGCAGGAACTCCCTCGCGCCGCGGTCGCCCTGCAGGCCGGCCAACAATGCCGGCCAATGCTGTCGTGCGATGACGACGGGATGGCCGGGTCGTCCCTCGAACACCGCCCGCGCCAATCCGTTCGGCGCGGTGCGCGCGACACCGAGTACGCGCACCACCACGTCCGCCCCCACATCGGGGGTGTCGACCACATGCAGCACGGCGAAGTCGGCGTCGCCGAGTTCGGCAAGTCCCGCGCGCACCGACGCGCTCATCCCGTCGGCCCAGTCGCCCGCGATCACCGCCCGCCCCGGGTCGGGAACCTCGACGACAGCCGCGCCCATCACCACGACGACGTCGTCGCAGCCTCCCCCGGCAAGCGCAGCCACCGCCCGGCGCAACCAATCACCTTTCTCAGCAAGGACTTTCGGCATCCCATAACGCGTCCCCGCACCGGCAGCCAACAGCAGGCCGACGACGTGGCCCGGTTTGCCCATGCCGGTATTGGATCATCTGCGACAGCCGCGCGAAAGCACGGCCCACCGACGCGCGGGCGTCACTGCAACTGGTCACGCAACCGGGCCAGCGCCCGGGCGAGGAGCCGCGATACGTGCATCTGTGAAACGCCGACCCGCTCGGCGATCTGCGTCTGCGTCATCGACTCGAAGAACCGCAGCACCAGCACGGTGCGTTCGCGTTCGGGCAGTGACTCCAACAGCGGCCGCAACGCCTCCCGGTTCTCGATCTGGTCCAGGGCGGTGTCGACGTCGCCGAGGGTGTCGGCGATGGCCGGTGCGTCGTCGTCGCCACCACCGCCGCTGTCGATGGACAGTGTGTTGTACGAACTGCCGGCCACCAGTCCCTCGACCACCTCGTCGCGGTCCATTTCGAGTTCCGCGGCCAGCTCGGATGCGGTCGGCGCCCGCCCGAGCCGCTGCGAGAGCTCAGACGTCGCGACACCGAGCCGCAGGTGCAGTTCCTTCAGACGCCGCGGCACCTTGACCGACCAGCTGTTGTCGCGGAAGTGCCTGCGTACCTCGCCCATGATGGTCGGGACGGCAAACGAGACGAAGTCCGAGCCCGCGTTCACGTTGAACCGGATCACCGCGTTGACCAGGCCGACCCGGGCCACCTGCACGAGGTCGTCACGAGGTTCGCCGCGGCCGTCGAACCGCCGTGCGATGTGGTCCGCCAGGGGCAGGCAGCGCTCGACGATGCGGTCCCGTTGCCGCTGGAACTGTGCGGAGCCCTCGGCGAGTTCGGCGAGCGTCCGGAACATCCCCAGGACGTCGGCGTATTCAGAACTCGAACGCGAACCGCGCGATGCGGGTGCTGTCACCGGGCAGGACTCACTCGCCTCGTCGTCAGCGAAATGCCCACCACCGGGCCGACGCCCTCGAGTTCGGCACCGTCCTGGATTACCCGGACATCGTCGGTCAGCGAGGTCAGCACATGCCAGCTGAAGCTCCCGGGCGGGAGGATGTCCTGCGCGGTGGAGGTGGTCGTAACGTCGACCACGAGTTCGTCGACCCGTGGATCGACCACCAGAATCAAGGTGGCGTCCGGCGAAGTCGACCGGATCAGCCGGGTACAAGCCTCATCGACGGCCAGACGCAGATCGGCGACGGCGTCGAGATCGAGGTCTTCGAACGTCGCCAAACACCCCATCAAGGTGCGCACGACCGCCAGGTTCTCCAGCCGCGCCGAAACCCGGACCTCGACGGCGCGTGGCCTGCGAGCGTGGGCGTGCTCGGTGCTCTCGGCATTCGACATGTGCTGGCCTCCCGGCGATATCGACCCGAGACTACCCCAGCGTGACTGAGACTCCCGGGACGTCCCCGGTGTCGACGATGAACCCATTGATGTGCGTCCTGTGTACCCCGGACGGTCGCGGTCAAACGTCGCGCGCCGGAGTAGCTTGGATGGTCATGAGCGTTCCGCTACCCGAAGAAGATCCCACGCCTGTCTCCGACGACGCACCGTTGGAGAGCGACCCCGCCGACTGGCAGGAACAGCAGCTCGAGGTGCCCATTGCCGACGCCGACGAACGGCGCTGACCGCTCGACTCAACCCGCGAGCGGGCCGGCCAGCACCGGGAAACCCATCGTCAGAGTCAGCATCATCAACGTCAGCAGAAACCAGCCGGCACCCTGCCAACCCCACCACGTCCCGCCGGAGCGCCACACCCGGTACGTCCGAACAAACGCGCCGACCCCGCCGATCAGGAGTATGACCGGCGCGCCCAGGCCCAGCAGAGTTCGCGCAGACCGGCCGCAGCCCATGGTGTCGAGGTCGACGGACTGCCCGCAGGTGCTCACCCACAGGGCAGCAACCACGAGAAACCCGACTCCGGCCACCGCGAACCACGCGGCCCACCTGATGGCGGCGCGCCCCGCGCCATTCCGGTCGAGGCGATCACGGGTGGGTATCGCGTATGTGCGCATCCCCCCATTGTCCTCGCGATCGGCAGGTGCGGCATACCCCCAGGTCGGGGGCTCGATGCAAGCTAGATGCCACGTTTGGCGGCGCGCGCCGCGGCGATCGTCTCGTCGCTGCCCGCGAACTCCGCCCTAATCTCGTTTCGGCCGAAGACGAACAGCAGCAATTCACCCGGGGGGCCGGTGATCGTGAGTTCCGGTCCCCGGCCCACGGTGGCCAGCGTGGCGCCGTCCGGCGTGCACAGCGACACCCGCGCGGGCACCCGTGACATGCCGATCCGGCTGAAGAACGCGGCCGGCCTGTGCAACGCGGCCGTTGTGGCGGCGTCGAGGTCACGCGGCTGCCAACCCGCAACCGCCCGGCGGACGTCCTCGTGGTGGACGAACATCTCGCTGACGTTGAGGACCGAGTCGAGCAGCTTCAATGGCGAGTACAGCGGCGGGCCGGACGCGAACTTGGCCAGCAACTCGTCCCATTCCGTCGACTCGACGACCTGTTTCTGCACCCGCGCGGTGTATCCGGCCAGCGCGGGCACCGCGATGCCCGGCGCGGCATCCAGCCGGTACTCCCGCAGCACCAGGTGTGCGGTGAGATCCCGGGTGGTCCAGCCCCCGCACAGGGTCGGTGCCTCCGGACCGGCATTGCGCAGGGTTTCCACCAGAGCGGCACGTTCACGCCGGGCAACAGACATTCCTACACCCTAGGCAATGCTGTCGGAGCCGGCACCTATCATCACCGCCGTGCGAGCGGTGAAGGTCTACCTGCTGGTCGGCACCGTCGTCGGGGCCGGCGCGCTGACCGCCGGCGCGGGTGCCGGGTGGAGTCTGGCGGCGCTCGCGGGGTCCTCGGTGCTGGCCGCCCTGCTCCCCCGCTTCCTAGCCGGTGCGGTGTCGGGCGCCCTGACACCGTCGGTACGCGAAGACGCCGCCGGGCGCGCCCGGGCGATGTCCGGCACGGACTTCGAGGACTACGTCGCGACGGCCGCCCGAGCCTGCGGGCTGCCGGTGATCATGACACCGCTCTCCGGCGACTGGGGCGTGGATCTGATCGTGGGGCGGCGACCCGATCGCCTTGCCATCCAGTGCAAACGGGTGTCGCGCCCGGTCGGTCCGGCGGCGGTGCAGGAGGTGGTCGCGGGCGCGCCGATGCAGGACTGCTCCAGAACCATGGTGGTGACCAACCAGGACTTCACGCCGGCCGCGCGACAACTCGCCGAACTGCACGGCTGCCAACTGGTCGGCGGGACCCAGCTGGGGCAGCTGCGGTCACTGATCCGCCGGGCGGCCGCGCCTGGGCCGGTCAGCTGAGCGAGTCGCGGACCGCCGCCACGGCGATGTCGATCTCGGTACGACTGACCGTCAGCGCCGGCCGGAACCGCACACCGCGCTCACCACTGGCCAGTACCACCACACCGCGCAACCACAGGCGGTCGATCAGCGCGTCGCGGTCCGCGGCGGTGGGCAACGTGAACGCGCACATCAGTCCACGGCCCCGGACGTCCAGCACGGTGCCGGGATGCTCGTCGGCCAGCTCGCCGAGCCGATCCAGCAAGTAGCCGCCCAACTCGGCGGCGTTGTCGAAGAGTGCTTCTGCGGCAATGGTTTCCAGGATCCGTCGGGACCGCACCATATCCACCAGGTTGCCACCCCACGTCGAGTTGATGCGTGAGCTTACGGCGAAGACGTTGTCGGCCACCTCGTCGACCCGGCGGCCGGCCATCACACCACACACCTGGGTCTTCTTCCCGAAGGCCACCACGTCCGGTGCGACACCCAATTGCTGGTAGGCCCAAGCGGTTCCGGTCAGTCCACACCCGGTCTGCACCTCGTCGAGAACCAACAGCGCGTCGTACTCGTCACACAGCGCCCGCATCGCGGCGAAGAACTCCGGCCGGAAGTGCCGGTCCCCGCCCTCGCCCTGGATGGGTTCGGCGATGAAACATGCGATGTCGCTCCGGTTCGCCTCGAATGCGGCACGTGCCTGACGCAGTGAATCCGCCTCCAGCGCAGCGATGTTCGCACCCGGCCGCAGGTAGGGCGCGTCGATCCGCGGCCAGTCGAACTTCGGGAAACGGGCCACCTTGTTCGGGTCGGTGTTGGTCAGCGAAAGCGTGTAGCCGCTGCGCCCGTGAAACGCACCCCGCAGGTGCAGGACCTTGGCGCCCAAACCGGGATCCAGACCACGGGACTCGTTGAGCCGGCTCTTCCAGTCGAACGCCACCTTGAGCGCGTTCTCGACGGCCAGCGCGCCACCGTCGACGAAGAACAGGTGTGGCAACGCCGGGTCGCCGAGCACCCGAACGAACGTGTCGACGAAGCGCGCCATCGGCACGGTGTACACGTCGGAGTTGCTCGGCTTGTTGATCGCCGCCGCGGCGAGTTCGGCACGGAATGCCGGATCCTCCGCCAGCGCGGGGTGGTTCATGCCCAACGCCGACGACGCGAAGAAGGTGAACATGTCGAGATAACGCCGCCCGGTTCGGGCATCCACCAGATAGGACCCGCTGGACCGTTCGAGGTCCAGGACCAGGTCCATCCCGTCGGCCAGGATGCTTCGGCGCAACACCGTGTGGACGTTGTCGGCGGTTATCTCGGCAGTCGGCCCGCGGAAGGGGCCGGTTGATCGCAGAACACCAGTCATACTGTGCATGATATCGGAGAATATCCTGTCCATCTGCCTCTAGACAGCAGTAATTCCGATTCCTACGGAATCCACTCAGCCTCCAGGCACACAACCTGCGAGTAACCTTGTGCCTCACCACTGACTCGATGCGCGCCGCCGCCAACCTGGACGCAGGATCGCGGGAGGCTCGCATGTCGGCCGCAGGCCGGCCGCCTCCGCCCGCTGGAAGATCGCGGGAATGCGGTCGCCTGCGATCACCCGCACTCGCCGCCAGCCCCGGCGCTCGACGTATTCCGAGCGCGTGATGTCGCCGCGATACTGCTCGCGGTCGAGGCGGTGCTGCTCGCCGTCGTACTCCACTGCCACCATCACGTCGTCCCAGCCCATATCCAGGTAGTACAGCGGATAGCCATCTGGACCCCGCACCGGTATCTGCGTCTGCGGCCGTGCGAATCCCCCCGCGATGAACGACAGCCGTAGCCAGGTCTCCTTCGGCGATTGCGCACCCGCGTCTACGAGGTCGAGGACATCGGGAACCCGCCGGCATCCCCTGACGCCGCGATGGCGCTCTGCGATTGCCAGGACGTCGGCGACCTTGAAATGAGTCGCGCGCGCCAAGGCGTCCAGATGTTGCACCGCCTTACCAACCGGACCGCGCCGGGCGATGTCGAATGCCGTGCGCTCAATGGTGGCCACCGTCATCCCACGCACACGGGTGACTTCGTCCTCGAACAACGTCTCCTTCCGGCTGACCACGCCCACCGGCGCCCGGTTGTTGGCGAGATTGAGTTCGATCGCGATGTCCGGGCTCACCCAGTCGGCACCGTGCACGGCCGAAGCCGCCAGGCCGGTGACGACTCCGTTGCGGCGGGACCACAGCCACGCCGCCGCGATCCGATCCGACAACGATGTCTCTACCCGCTTCGGCGCGTAGACGTCCGGCAGCACCCGACGGTAGTCCGCTCGGAGTTCGTAGCGGGTCACCCTGCCCGCAGCCAGCTCCTCGCTTCCGATGAACACCACAAGCCAGACGCTGCCAGCTAGGCAGCGGGGGCGGAGTCCGCCATCCACAGCCGCAATCCACTCAGCCTTCAGGCACACAACCTGCGAGTAACCCTGTACCTCACCGCTGACTCGATTCGCACGGCAAGCGACCGGAATTATTACGGTACATGTCGCCGATCAGAGTAAAAGTTCTGTAATATGATCGTGCTGCGCGTCTGCACGTTGGCGGCGCTGCGGATTCGCTGGAGAAGCGCCTCCAGCGCCCGGGCCGATTCGACGTGCACCAGCAGCACGTAACTGTCCTCCCCGGCCACCGAACAGCACGACTCGATCTCGGCAATGTGCTCCAGCCGGGCGGGGGCATCGTCGGGCTCAGACGGATCGAGAGGAGTGATCGCGACGTACGCCGAAAGCTGCTGGCCGACCGACTCGGGCGCGACCCGGACCGTGTACCCCGAGATGACACCCCGCGATTCCAATCGCCGCACCCTTGATTGGACCGCCGACACGGACAGGCCGGCCATTGCGGAGAGCTGGGCCAGGGTGGCCCGGCCGTCGGCCACCAGTTCGCGCAGCAGCACCCGGTCGATGTCGTCGAGTTCTTCGGCCGCCATGGCCGGAGACTATCGCAGGAGCAGCACACCGTGAGCGCATCACCGAGGGTGCCGGCCCGCGAGCTGCGGGCCCGGTTCGCCGCATCGCTGCCGGACATGTACGGTGCCGAGGTTTCCGGCGTACAACACCCTGGTCGCGGTCAGCACCGAGGTGAACACCGACTACCTAGGACTTCCTGCCCGCCTCGGCCGCTGGCATCTTCCGTTCCAACCTCGACACGGATGCCCGCAAGGCAGAGGTCGACGACGACTTCTTCGACTACACGCAGGACTGGATGTCGGGTGCCATCGGCTGCGACCTGCTGAACCCCTACACCCTCTACGAGAAAGCGGCATCATGACCACGATGCAGACGATCACCGCACTGCCCACCGCCGACGAACTCCGGGACCGGGTGCGCGCCGCCCTGCGGGCGGTGGGTGCCGATGTGGACCTGGGCGCGCCCGGAATGCACGGTCTGCCGGCCGGCACACCGATCACCGGAGACGTGCTGTTCACCGTGCCGGAGGCCGGCCCCGAGGAAACCCACGGCGCCATAGCCGAAGCGGCCCGGGCGTTCACCGCCTGGCGCACCACCCCCGCCCCGGTGCGTGGCGCCCTGGTAGCCCGGTTGGGTGAACTGCTCACCGAGCACAAGGCCGACCTCGGCACCCTGGTGACCATCGAAGCCGGCAAGATCACCTCCGAGGCACTCGGCGAGGTCCAGGAGATGATCGACATCTGCGACTTCGCGGTCGGGCTGTCCCGGCAGTTGTACGGCAGAACCATCGCCTCCGAACGCCCCGGCCACCGTCTGATGGAGACCTGGCATCCGCTGGGCGTCGTCGGCGTGGTCACCGCGTTCAACTTCCCGGTCGCGGTGTGGGCGTGGAACGCCGCGGTGGCACTGGTGTGCGGCGACACCGTCGTGTGGAAGCC
>CAYLWH010000121.1:9332-11042 GCA_964387245.1 uncultured Mycobacterium sp. | reverse complement strand
CGCTGAGTTCCGATGCGCGGAAAGTCAGAAGTCGGGGGCTGCCGGGCCTCGCCCAGCCTGGTGCCGCAGTTCAGACCAATCACCCCTGATCGATGCGATAGCCTGGCGCGGAACGCGTAGCGCCCCCCTCCGTTCCTGAGGAGGTCGATGAGCACTAACGTCCCGCGCTGGGAGTGGCGCGCGTTCGGCCGGAACTTCGGTCCAGCCGAGGAAGCCTCCGCGGCGTGGACACCGGAGCGCGTGCAGGAGAGCGACGAGATCTATCTCGTGTCGCCGGGTGGCGAGAACGTGAAGGTCCGCGACGACCTGCTGGAGATCAAGACCCTGCTGGAAGTGAACGACGACGGCCTCCAACGCTGGGAGCCGGTGATGAAGGCCCCGTTTCCGCTCTCGGCCGATGTCGCGGCGCGAGTGTTCGAAGCGCTCGACCAGCCGGTGCCGGCGTTCACGGCGGACGCCTACCCGCTTGAGAAGTTCCTCACCGAACTGGTCGAACCCGACGTCTTCGCGATGGCCGTCCGGGTCCACAAGCGCCGGATCAAGTACACGACCGACGGTTGCACCGCGGAGATCTCCGAGCTGCAGGCGGAAGGCAGACAGCGGCGGACAGTCGCGATCGAATCCGAGGACGCCGGCGCCGTGATCGCAGCGGTGCGCGATGTCGGCCTGGGCGGCTGGGCGAACACCAGCTATCCCAAGGACCTGAGACGGATCGTGGACCGTACCCCCGAGCAGTTCGCGGCGATCGATGTCGGCACGAACTCGGTCAAGTTCCACGTCGGCGAGCGGGCTGCGGACGGCACGTGGACCACCGTCGTCGACCGCGCCGAGATCACCCGGCTGGGTGAGGGACTCCAGGATCGCGGTGAGATCGGCGCCGAGGGGCTCGAGCGGACGGTTGCCGCCATCGCCGGGATGGCGGACGAAGCGCGCCGGCTCGACACCACGGCGATCGTTGCCGTCGGCACTGCCGCCCTCCGGATCGCCCGCAACGCCCACCAGGTCTCGGAGGCCGTGCGCAATCGGGTGGGATTCCCGATCGAGGTCATCCCGGGCGACGAGGAGAGCCGTCTGGGCTACCTGTCGGTGGCGTCGGGGCTCCGGGTCGGCGAGGGATCGCTCGTGATCTTCGACACCGGTGGCGGTAGCACCGAGTTCACGTTCGGCAGCGCCGGTCACGTGGACGAACACTTCAGCCTGGACGTCGGCGCCGTTCCCTACACCGAGCGGTACCGGCTCGCGGAGACCGTGTCACGCGAGACCCTCGACGCCGTGATGGCCCGCATCGCCGAGGACCTCGTCCCGCTGGACGAACGTCCGCGGCCCGAGGCCCTCGTGGGAATGGGCGGCGCGATCACGAACATCACGGCGGTGCGACACGGGCTCGCGAGGTACGACCCCGACGTGGTGCAGGGCTCGGTGCTCGACCGGGACGAGATCGACCGGCAGATCGAGCGGTACGCGTCCCTCGACGCGGAAGGCCGCCGGTCGATCGTAGGGCTACAGCCGAAGCGCGCGGACGTGATCCTCGCGGGCGCCTGCATCGTACGGACCGTGATGGAGAAGCTGGATCAGCGGTCGCTCACTGTGAGCGACCGCGGCCTGCGCCACGGCCTGCTCCTGGATCGCTTCGGTTGAGCGAGCCCGACACGCGTCCTGGGTCCTCGGTTGCGTGTCGAGCACTATCCATCGGCACAAGGCCGAGCGACG
>CAYLWH010000121.1:2219-9232 GCA_964387245.1 uncultured Mycobacterium sp. | reverse complement strand
CACCAGACCCGCCTGCAGGTCGACGAGTTCGAGATCGTCATCGAGACACCGTTCACCCTTCGGACCCCACAAGGCGAATTCCGTCTCGACCCGGCCCAGCGCCGCGGTCTCGGCCCACTGCTCGGCTGCTATCCGGCGACGCTCATGCTGGCGACGATGGACTTCGACGCCGCGCTGCACCTTGAGTTCGACGGCGGCGCGGTGCTCGACGTCCCGCCGGATGAGCACTTCGAAGCGCGGCAAGTCAAGGGCCGGAGACATTCCTGATCGTGTGTCTGCCCGGGCGTGGCCAGCTCGCCGTCTGGACCTGATCCGGTGCCCCCAGTCGGACTCGAACCGACACTATGCGGATTTTAAGTCCGCTGCCTCTGCCAATTGGGCTATGGGGGCATCTCAGCTCAGAGCCTATTTTGTGGCAGGCTCCGGGTTCGGCTCCGGCTCTAAATACCGCAGTGATACCGCAGTGCTCTCGATGGCCTTACCCAGCGCGTCGGCCACGCCGCTCAGATCGTCGCTGAGCAGATGGCCGTACCGGTCGAGCGTCATCGCCGCTGCTGCGTGTCCAAGAAGCCGTTGCACGACCTTGACGTTAGCGCCCGCACTGATCGCCAGTGAGGCGGTGGTGTGCCTCAGGCCGTGAGGTACAAGTCCTTCGATCCCTACCTCGTCGCAGGCGTTGTCGAATGCCCAGCGGTATTCACCGAGAGGCAGGAATCCGCCTTTACGGCTGGGAAACACCAATGCATTTGGGTCAGTGGACAACTCGGAATGGAGCCTCTGCCAAACAGGTTCAGGCACTGGCACGTGACGATCCCGTTTTGTCTTGGTCGTCGACTCAACTATGCCCTTGCCGGTCACCGCTGTGGCGGACGATCTGACGGTCAGCACTCGATCCCCTACGTGCTTGCGCCGCAGGGCAACTGCTTCGCCGAACCGTATGCCGCAGTAGCCGAGCACCAAAGTGAGCGTTTCGAACCGGCCCGTGGCCCTGGCGAGCATCAGCAGTTCGGCATGGGTCAGGTAGCGACGCTCGCGCTCGGCCTGTTCGGGCAGATCCTGGTCCCGCTTGATTTCAAGGGCGACGTTCCTGGCGACTCTGCCGGTGCGTTGCGCATACTTGAGGACAGCTCCGACCAGCTGGTGCGCCTGAGTGATCCGGCTTGCCGACAGGCCCGTGCCTCGCTGGGAGCCGTCCACCGACAATCCCCCCAGCCAGGTTGAATAGGACTCGTAGTCAATACGTTTCAGCGACACGTCTGCCCACGTGGGCAACACAACGGTGTCGAGCAGAGAGCGATAGCCCGCGACGGTCTTGGGCTTGCGGTGCTGTTTGGTGGCGAACCATTGTTCGGCTACTGATCCGAATGTCTCGGCGCTCCTGCGTGGATCGACATATTCGCCGCGCTGCACATCGGCGGTCAGTCCGTTGAGGTAGGTCTGCGCGTCAGGTTTGCGCTGGAAGCTCTTGCTGCGCTCCTCTCCGCCGCCGTCAACCCACCTGACGCGCCAGCGCGAAACTCGACCGTAGACAGCAGACCGCTCGGTTCGCATCTTCCCGTCCGGACCTTTGACCCGCTTGTGCCAGCGGTCGTCAATCCCCGCTCGTTGATGCCTGGTCGCCACCTCATCGAGGGTACCGCAGTGATCCGTAGTATCTCATCCGCTTAGGCTTGTCCGGTCCCCCGCCAAGCGCGTTCTCGCGCTCTCGCCGTTGCACCGCACCGCCGCCAGCCCGTACACGGCGCTTGAGTTCGACACGGGTTTCGCACCACCACCGTCCGAAACCCGCTCCTGAGTCAAGCAACCACTTGAGTTTGAACCGTGTTGCGTACGGATACGGTACAGTTTCCGGTGTGAACTCACGGGCGGTAGCGAGCCCAGCCGGCGCCGATCGGCGCATCCCCACCTGGGCATCGCAGGTGGTGTCCGGCCTCGCGCGCGATCGGCCTGCGGTCGTGACGAAGGAGGATCTGACGCTACGACTTGCAGAGGCCGGGTGTGAACGCGACCCCGACTCCGCCATCCGCGAACTGCGCCGCATCGGGTGGTTGGTACGACTGCCGGTGAAAGGAACGTGGGCATTCATTCCCCCGGGTGAGGACGCAGTCTCCGACCCGTATCTACCGCTGCGGTCGTGGCTGGCCCGCGACCAGGACGCAGGCTTCATGCTGGCCGGAGCGTCGGCAGCGTGGCACCTCGGCTACCTGGACCGCCAACCCGACGGCCGCATCCCGATCTGGCTGCCGCCGGTCAAACGGCTCCCGGACGGCCTGGCCCCGTATGTGTCCGTCGTGCGCATCCCGTGGAACGCGGCTGACACCGCACTGCTGGCTCCGCGTCCCGCGTTGTTGGTGCGGCGGCGGCTCGACATCGTCGCGTGGGCGACCGGACTGCCGGCATTCGGCCCGGAAGCACTGCTCGTGCAAATCGCCACGCGCCCGGCCTCGTTCGGGCCGTGGACCGATCTTGTAGCCCACCTCGACGAACTCATCGCCGACTGCAGCGACGAGCGCCTGGAGCGTCTGCTGTCGGGCCGGCCGACATCGGCCTGGCAGCGCGCAAGCTACCTGCTGGACGCGGCCGGTGAACCGGCACGAGGCCAGGCGCTGCTGGCCAAGCGTCAAACAGAAGCGATGCCGGTGGCGCGATTCACCACCGCGCACAGCCACGACCGCGGCGACAGCGTCTGGGCGCCGGCGTACCAGCTTGTCGACGAGCTCGTCGTACCGCTGCTACGCGTACTCGGCAAGGCGTGAGTGTGGCCGGACTGACCCGCGCGCTCGTTGCGCGTCACGCTCTTGGCCGGGCCGAGGCATACGACGCCGCTCCGATACGAACCGTCTACAGCTATGATTATCTGTATACGTTCCGTATCATTCTTTGAGGCGAGGAGGTGGCGTCGTGGAAGCCCTGACACCGAGCACTGCAGGTCGGGCCGGCCTGTCGCGCAGCGCGCTCTACCGCGGCGCACAGGCGGGTCGCTGGGACCGCATCGCCCGCGGCATCTACCTGCCCGCGGACGCGTCGACCGCCGACTGGGATCAGATCGAGGCCGCCACGCGCCGACCCGACGCGACGATCTGCCTGACCTCCGCGCTCGCGCACCACGACCTGACCGACGCGATCCCCGCCGCGCTCGACGTCGCAATCCCCCGCGGTGCCAGAACACCGGCGAATACGGCCGCGATCGCGTGGCATCACTTCGACCGGGCTACATTCGAGATCGGACGCGAACAGATCACGATCCCGGGATCGGAACAGACGATCGGGATCTACTCGCCCGAGCGCTCGATCGCCGATGCGTTCCGGCTCCGTGGCGAAGTCGGGTACGAGCTGGCGCGTGACGCGCTGCGAGAGTGGCTGCGCCGAGGCGGCAAACCGGCCCGGCTGATCGACATCGCGTCCCGCCTACCGCGGGCGAAGTCCCCAGTCCTGCAGGCATTGGAGATGCTGGCGTGAGCTCTGGCGACGCGGTGTTCCACCGGATCCAATCCCTCGCCCGTTCCACCGCCGCGAAGAGCGGGACCAGCGCACCGACGCAGGAGTACCTGATTCGCCACACCCTCGAATCGTTCCTGGATCGGCTCACCCGCACCTCGCATGCTGAAGACTTCGTCCTCAAGGGTGGGATCCTGCTCGCCGCCTACGGCGTTCGGCGCACGACGAAGGACACCGACTCCAACGCCGTGCGCGCCGACGTGACCGCCGAGCATCTCGACCAGGTGGTTCGCGACATCGCCGCCATCGACATCGACGATGGGGTGGTGTTCGACCTCGACACGATCAGCGTGCACGAAATTCGCGAGCAGACCGACTACCCGGGCCTGCGCGTGCGAGTCGCTGTGTCGATCGGACCGTGGCAGGGCACCGCGGCCTGGGATGTGTCCACCGGAGACCCGATCGTGCCGTCGCCCCGGCAGGTGACCATCGACCGGATCCTCGGCGAGCCAATCACACTCCTCGGCTACGCGCCCGAGACCACCGTCGCCGAGAAGGGCGTTACCATCCTCGAACGCGGCATCACCAGCACCCGCTGGCGGGACTACGTCGATATCGTCCAACTCGGCCGTCGGGGTATCGACCCCGACGAGCTGCTCCGCTCGGCACGAGCCGTCGCGCGATACCGCGGCGTCACTCTTGAACCCGTCGCACCGCACCTGGCCGGTTATAGCGCAGTCGCGCAAGCGAAATGGGCTGCATGGCGCCGCAAGGAGCACCTCGAATCCGTCTGCGAGGAGAACCTCGACGACCAGATCACCCTGGTCGCCTCCTGCCTTGATTCCGTATTCGCTCATGGCCCCGAATAAGCAACAACGTCCTCATCCAGCCCACCTGCCGGCCCACGACGCAGCGTGCCCTCAGTAGCGACACGACAGTCTCGCAGCAGCCGTCTCCTGGACTTTGGCAGTGGTGTCATCCGAAAACCCGTCGCCGTTCCCCAGCCACGGTTGCGGCTGGACGCGGCTGAATCGACTAGACGAGAGCAGTTCGGCACGAATCGGGCTGTGGTGGTGGACAAAACACGAACACTGCCATCACTGTTGGATCCATTGGATGACCAGCCTGATTCAGGAGGACACATGGAACTGCTAGGCGCAAAACAGGTCTCGGAGATGATCGGTGTCCCCGTCGGAACTCTGCGTTACTGGCGTCATTCGGACATCGGACCGGCGAGCTTCACTCTGGGACGCCGTGTCGTATACCGGCACAACGAGGTGTTGCGCTGGATCTCAGTGCGGGAGAACGCAACCCGACGCGGAGGCGGCGACGCCGCCTGAGGCCCGCTTACGAGAAAGACCCGGGGACTAGCCGAGGTCTTTCGTTCGAACCACCCGATCACTCATCACGGAGGTTCTTCATGAGAAGAGCCGATCGTATTCGCCTGCTGAAGCAGCACAGGCGGGAAACCCCATGAGCGCCAGCGGAGAAACGGACAAGAAGTCGGTGGCTGCCCGTCTGGTCGGGATGGCCCAAGAGCGGTATCTCCTCGGACTGTCCGACGAAGGCGAACCCTTCGGCGCCGACCGCGCTCGGCCGCACCTGGCGATGCTGCTGCGCGGCGACAGGGCCGGCCTACGAGCTGACCTTGCTGCCCACTACTTCGCCGATACCGGCGCCGTCGCGGGAGGACAGGCGCTTACCGACTCCACACTGATCCTCGAAGGACTGGCGGCCACGCAGACTCCCGAACGCCTACACCTGCGTGTCGCCGAGCATGCGGGACAATCCACGTCGACACCGGACGGCAGGACGGTCAGGTCACTCGCATCGGCCAAGGACGATGGGACGTCACCAATACCGCGCCAGTGCGCTTTCTTCGCACGAAGCTGACCGGTGCGATGCCACTGCCGCCCCCGGGATGGCGATGTGTCGAGACTGTGGGATTTCGTCAATGTCGCCACCGAGGACCGCCCGGTATTTCTCGCGGCGCTCATCGCTGCGCTCGTCCAGTGCGATGTCCCGCGTCCGGTGCTGGCGCTCTTCGCCGAGCTGGGCAGCACCAAGAGCACGCCGACACGCATGCTGGTCGATCTCGTCGACCTCTCCCCCGTTCCGCTCCGCCAGGCGCCACGCGATACCGACTCGTGGGTGACCAGTGCGTCAGGATCGTGAGTCGTCGCCCTGGACAACTTGTCTGCGATCCCGCCATGGCTATCGGATTCGTTGTGCCGCGCCGCCACCGGCGACGGAAACGTCAAACGAGCGCTGTACACGGACGCTGACCTGGCGGTGGTCAAGTTCCGCCGACGCGTCATCGTCAACGGCATCGACGTCGGCGCGGTGCGTCCCGACCTTGCGGAACGGTTGGCGACTGCCGAACTCCGGCGCGTCGATCGCCACCAAAGCCGGTCCGAGGCACGCTGCGACACGAATGGCAACAGGCCCTACCAGGAATTCTCGGCGGGCTCCTCAACGTGGCCGCTGCCGTCCATAAGCGGCTGGAGACGATCTCTGTCGACCAGTCGCCACGGATGGCGGACTATGGCCGCACGCTGGCGGCGGTCGACGAAGTCCTGGCCACAGATGGCTTGAGCCGCTTTCTGTCGCGCGCGGATCAGCTGTCCGAGGAGAGCCTGTCCGCCGATCCGTTCATCGAACGACTGCGCCTGCACACCGAAGATCCGCTCGCCGGAAAGTCCGGTGCCGACCTGCTGGCCATGACCACGCCGGTTGGCGACCAGTGGCGGCGCCCCAAGAAATGGCGGAAGAACGGCCGGGATGTCACGGCGATTTTGCGGCGTCACGCGCCGGCGCTTCGAAGCCTGGGGTGGGCCATCGAGGACGACGGCGCGCGGAACCACCGGAACGTTCTGCTGTGGACGATCTGTCCGCCGCAACAAGATTCGACGCCGCAACGACCCTCGCAATCTTCGCGTCCCTCGCTACTGCCACGCGGCGCTGTCCCATCGGCCGAGGCGGGCATTGCACCGACGCCGTTCACCGGCGGGCTTATTGAAGACGATCTGGCCGCCGAGGGCTCGTAGGACACACATTCGCTTGGACGACTCGATGTCGGTGCTGCCGGGGAAGATGGAATCAGCATCCGCACCGATAGGGATGGTGGCCGTGAGTCTGGATTCCGAGCTGGAGCAGCTTGCCGACGCAGCCGTCGCTGATTGGCCCGACATCTCGTTCTCCGGCGAGTTCGATGCCGCCATCATCGATCTGTACCGGTCGCACTTGCAGTTCCCACAGTCCTGGCCACAGGAACGGCGCGACGAGTTCATCACGAGCAATGCCGAAATGGACAGCCTCGCGTTGACCGAGAGGTTCGACGATGTCATCGACACCGTGATCGACGGCTACGTCCGTCGGCACGGAATCCTCCCCCACAGCGAGGACGCCGAGGCCTTGATCGGTTCGGCACGCAGATCCGCCATCTACGACTTGGAGTTCTGCCTGATCGACCTGGCCGATGAGATTCACCGGTCAACTGACCCGCCTTACAGGGCCTCTGCCGACCACGCTTCGATGCAATGCCCCAGTCAACACGCGTCCCCTTCGTGCTCCAC
>CAYLWH010000121.1:0-2119 GCA_964387245.1 uncultured Mycobacterium sp. | reverse complement strand
AATCGGCCACTTATCGACGGACGAAAATCGGAATCGGCGTTGGCGCAAGAGATCACAAGGCCATATTTCGCGACGCACACTGCCAGGGAGCCGATGCCTGAGATCCCGGAAGCGCTCGCCCACGCCTTAAGAGCACGGCTCTGTAGGGACTCGATCGCGAGGAATGCGAGGGCCGATTCCATTCGTCGTCTGACCGACACCCGCACCGCTGACGTTCGTCACTCAACGGATGGAGCGTCGCCTCCCACACCGTCTGGCCCGCGTCCGCGCGCTTCTTGTGGACCGGCTCGATATCGCGGCGTGGTCATCCAAATGCGGCGGCCGACAGCCCGACATTTCCCTCGAACGGTTGTTCGCTCAGGGTGGACATGCTCACCGGCGTGTCTGCCGTCACGTCGCCTGTATCAGTAATAGCGTCGATGCGTGGAAGCGGCCAAGAGCCCCGACTACCTGCGGCAGGTAGCCGAGCGGGTCCGGGACTTCCGCGACGCCTTCGAGTCGCTCATGGAGTTGCACACGTCGACGTGGCGCGGCCCTGGCCTCGGGTTGGTTCCGGCGGTCTCGCCTCGGGAAGACGCCGACGAAACCGAGTTGCAAGCGAGGCGGACCCGCGTGGCCGAGGCCGCTGGGCGCGCTCGGCAGGCGCCCCGGCTCACCGGCGTGGTTTACCACGTTCAAGGTTTGCCCAGGCCCGTCGATCCCATCGCTGCTTGGGCAACGGTCACGACGCCCAAACCTGCGCTGGAGCCGGAGAACATCATCGACGCGTGTAACCAGATGATCGGTCACCTTGACGACCTCATCGCCCGAGCAGACGCCGAGGCGCCGCCGAAGGTCGGTGTGGCGGGGATGCACCCGCTGGTGTGGGGTGCAGCGAAGGGATTGTGGCGCGACGGGCATTACAAACAGGCCGTGCACACCGCGGCGGATGCGGTTGTGCAGCACGCGCGGTCAATCACTGGTCGCCGCGATGGCGCTGACACTTCGTTGTGGCAGCAATTATTTTCGAGCGACACCCCGAAGCCAGGAAGCCCACGCCTTCGATGGCCGGGCGACCCTTCAGACCAGACCGTCAAGACGATGAACGATGGTCTTCAACGGTTCGCGCCCGGCGTGCAGATGGTCGTGCGCAACACCGCCACCCATGGCCAAGACGAGATGCCGGAGCAGGAGGCGGCGGAACGGCTCGCCACGCTCAGCCTGCTCGCCCGACGGGTCGAGGAGTGCAAACTCGATGAAGCACCCGGATCGATTGGCGACGGTGGCGGGTGAGTTGACCGGGGCACTTGACCTCGCCGACGCCTGCGCGAAGATCGACCGCGCAAAGGAACTGCATGGCGAACTGGTGGCGGCACTAGCGGAATGGCAGGAAAGCCGTGGTGTCGAAGCGCAATCGCGGCGGGCGCTCCAATTCGCCTGCTACATCGGGTAAGCGAAGGTCAACGCTGCGCCGCCGATCAACCTGCCTATGCGGGCGGGCGAAGTCCTCCACGCGCTGCGCACCGCGCTCGACTACACGGCGTTCCAGATTTACCTCGCGGGCGACGGCACACCCGACGGGCTGGACGCGCACAAGGTCGCGTTCCCGATCGTCACAGACCCTGCTAAGTGGGAACGCGTCGTCGCGGGCAAGGTGCCTGGTGCATGGCCTGCCGCGGTCGCCGATCTCCGAGCAGTGCAGCAGTTCTCGCCACCGCCGGCCGACCCGCCCTCGCCGCTGCCGCCGATCGACCCGCTCCTAACGCGGTTGGCGACGTTGGGCGGCACCGACAAGCACCGCAATCTCACCCTGTTTGCCACCGGCGCATGGTCGGCAAGCGCGATCGCCCCAGAACCGGAGCCGTGGTACTCCACAGTCATCCAGATCTCGTTACCCGGACCGCTACTGCCGACCGCGCCCGGACCGAAGGTCGAGGTGTCGCGGGTGTTCCTACAGCCAAACCCAGCTCCCTACCACGATTCGGCGTTGACGTGGAACGCGGGCGTGCAGTTCGAGCGGCCGACCCCCCGCAGTTGACGTTTGGCTTCCGCGCCAACGACGGCACCGAGATCGACGCACGTGAATTGCCCGAAGCGATCGCCCTGGTGGAGTCGATCGTGGATCGGTTCGGCACGCTGA
>CAYLWH010000120.1:3295-11079 GCA_964387245.1 uncultured Mycobacterium sp. | reverse complement strand
GCAGAACGTCGCGCGCGGCATCATGCGGTAGTCGCCGAGCGTCATGGTCTCGGCCCCGGCAATGGTCTCCGCCGCCACCACGGCCTGCGCCTCGGCGACGTGCGCGAGTTGCAGCTTGCCGGTGACGTCACCGATGGCGTAGATGTGAGCCACATTGGTGTGCATGTAGTCGTCGATGCCGATGGCCTTGCGATCGGTCAACGCGACGCCGGCTGCTTGCAGCCCGATCCCGTCGACGTTGGGCGCGAAGCCGATGGCTTGCAGCACCTTGTCGGCTTTGAGCTCCTCGGACTTGCCGTCCTTGCTGACGGCGACAATTACGGATCCTCCGGACCCTACATCTGTGATCGACTCGACCTTGGTGCCGGTCAGGATCTTCACACCCAACTTCTTGTACTGCTTTTCGATCTCTTTGGACACCTCGGCGTCCTCATTGGGCAGGGCCCGCGGCAGGAATTCGACGACGGTGACGTCGACGTCGTAGTTCTTGAGCACATACGCGAACTCCATGCCGATGGCGCCCGCACCGGCGATGATGATCGACCCGGGCAGTTCACGGGTCATGATCTGCTTCTCGTATGTGACGACGTTCTCGCTCAGCGAGGTGCCGGGAACCAACCGGGTGCTGCTGCCGGTGGCGATGATGGCGTTGTCGAAGGTCAGCGTCTCGGTTCCGCCGTCGTTGAGATCGACGGTCATCGAGTTGGCCCCGGTGAACCTGCCGCGGCCGTGCACTTCGGTGATCTTGTTCTTCTTCATCAGGAAGTGCACACCGGCCACGCGGCCGTCGGCGACCTTGCGGCTGCGGTCGTAAGCCGCACCGAAGTCGAAGGTGACCTCCCCGCTGATGCCGAACGTCTTGGCTTCCTTGGAGAAGATGTGCGCGAGTTCGGCGTTGCGCAACAGCGCCTTGGACGGAATGCAGCCGACGTTGAGACACACGCCGCCCCAGTATTTCGGTTCGACGATGGCGGTGTTCAGCCCGAGCTGCGCGGCACGGATCGCCGCGACATACCCGCCGGGGCCCGCTCCGAGGACAACGACGTCATAGTGGGTCACCCCGTCCACCCTAATGGTGACGCGAAGCGGGTGCGGGGGTGTCGGGCATCCCGCCCGCGTCGCGGGCTAGGGGACGATCCAGCCGAACGCGTACGCCCCGTAGAGCGCCGCGGATCCGCACGCCGCCGCGAACGGGGCCGACATCAACGCCAATGCCAGCGACGACGACATCGGCTTGGATTCGGTCAACGAGGCCAGTAACGCAGCGAGTGTGCACGCGATCACGAAGAGCAGCACACCGGCCTCGGGCCACGTCTTGTCCATCGAGTGGAACCACCAGTGGTACAGGCCCGCGCCGGCCGCCGCCGCGGCGATCCACACCCCGGCCAGCACCAGGGTGAACTTCCACCGTTTGACGAACTGCAGCTGTCCGGGTACGACAACCGGTTGAGCCGGCACCGGCAGCGGCCCGGAGATGTGGGCGCCGCCGACAAACCGCGGCATCGAGTCCACCGGCGGCGTGTGGTCGACCGGCGCGAAGGGGTCCGAATCGTAGGACACCAGTGGGTCCGGATGCGGCCCGGTGTCGAAGATGGGCGCCGGATGCGGCTCGGTCATCGGTATCGCGCCGCTGTCCAGAGTGTCCTGACCCTCACGCACCGTGCACCACCTGGGTCAGTACGAGTACGCCGAACCAGCCCGGAGCAATCGCAAGACAGAGCGCCCCGCACGTGGTCACCCACTGGCGGGACGAGACCAGCAGCAGCGCGACCCCGAACACGCTGGGTACACCCAGGACGAGCGCGATCGCCAGATCCGGCCGGACCGAGGTGTCGACCAGCAATGTCACCGCCACGGCCACAATTACGCCGACGGCTACACCCACCAGCATCGCGGCGGTCAGCCGCCTCGCTCGAGGAAGGGGGATCACGAGAGAAAACGGTACTCCGCAACCATCGGTTTACCGTGGACCCGCGCGGCGCGCCATGCCGGAATGGTGGCGCCGGTGGTCAACACGCGGGCGAGGCCACGATGACGGCAACCCCCACGCCCGCGGCAAGAATGGCAACATGCCCGAACCGACAGGTGACGACCAGTTCTGGTGGCTGGAGGATGTGACCGGTGACCACGCCCTGGACTGGGTGCGCTCCCACAACGAGCCGACCCTGGCCGAATTGTGCGACGATCGGTTCGAACAGATGCGGCGCGAGGCGCTCGAGGTGCTCGACACCGACAGCCGCATCCCCTATGTCCGGCGCCGCGGCGAACACCTGTACAACTTCTGGCGCGACGCGACCAACCCCCGCGGGCTGTGGCAGCGCACCACGCTGACGAGCTATCGCACCGACTCGCCGGAATGGGACGTCCTGATCGACGTCGACGCACTGGCGGACGCCGACGGGGAGAACTGGGTCTGGGCCGGGGCCGAGGTCATCGAGCCCGAGTTGACGCTCGCACTCGTCAGCCTGTCCCGAGGCGGCTCAGATGCCACCGTGGTGCGCGAATTCGACATGCGGACACGCGAATTCGTCTCCGGGGGTTTCGAGCTTGCGGAGGCGAAAACCGACATCACTTGGGAGAGCCGCGATTCCGTGTTGGTTGGCACCGACTTCGGACCAGGTTCGCTGACGGACTCCGGGTATCCGCGGATCGTCAAGCGCTGGCGTCGCGGCGAGCCGCTGGCCGAGGCGACGGCCCTTTTCGCCGGTGAAACCTCCGACGTCAGCGTGGGCGCCGGATTCGACCCGACACCGGGCTACGAACGGTTGTTCATCTCGCGGTCGTTCGACTTCTTCAACCGCGAGCGTTACGAATTGCGCGGCGAGGAACTGATCCGGATCGACGTGCCGACCGACGCCGCCATCTCGGTGCATCGCGACTGGTTGCTGATCCGACCCCGCACCGACTGGCGGGTAGGCACCCACAGGTATCCCGCAGGCGCGCTACTGGCTACCGACTACCTCGAATTCCTTTCCGGAACAAGCAAACTCCACATCGTGTTCGAACCCGACCCGCACACCAGCCTGGAATCGTTCGCCTGGACACGGGACCGGCTGATCCTACTGACCCTGGTCGACGTCGCCAGCCGGGTGGAGATCGCCACCCCCGGATCGTGGAAGCGTGAACCGGTGGCCGGAATCCCGCCCAACACCAACACCGTGATCGTCGACGTCGATGAACACGGCGACGAGATCTTCGTGGACTCAAGTGGATTCGACACCCCATCACGGTTGCTGTGGGGTCATGCGGGTGCGGAGTTGTCCGAGGTCAAGAGCGCCCCGGCGTTCTTCGACGCCTCCGACATCGAAGTGGCGCAACACTTCGTCGCCTCCGAAGACGGCACGATTATCCCGTATTTCGTCGTGGGGAAACGTGATTCGACCGAACCTCGGCCCACCCTGCTGGGTGGGTACGGCGGCTTCGAGAGCTCCAACACCCCCGGCTACAGCGGGGTCCTCGGTCGGTTGTGGCTGGCCCGCGGCGGTACATACGTGCTGGCCAACATCCGCGGCGGCGGCGAGTACGGACCGCGGTGGCACACTCAGGCCATGCGGGAGAACCGGCACCTGGTGTACGAGGACTTCGCTGCCGTGGCAAGGGATCTGGTGCGCCGCGGCATCACGACCGTGTCGCAGCTGGGCGCACAGGGCGGCAGCAACGGCGGTCTGCTGATGGGTGTCATGCTGACCCGCTACCCCGAGCTGTTCGGCGCGCTGGTGTGCTCGGTGCCGCTGCTCGACATGAAGCGGTTCCACCTGTTGCTGGCCGGAGCGTCGTGGGTGGCCGAGTACGGCGATCCCGACAACCCCGACGACTGGGCGTTCATGGCCGAGTTCTCGCCGTACCACAACATCGCGGCCGGACAGCACTACCCGGCTCTGTTGATGACGACCTCGACCCGCGACGACCGGGTGCACCCTGGCCATGCCCGCAAGATGACCGCCGCGCTGGAGGCCGCAGGTCATCGGGTGCGCTACTACGAGAACATCGAGGGGGGCCACGCCGGTGCGGCGGACAACGCGCAGACGGCGTTCAAGGCGGCGCTGAGCCACTCGTTCCTGTGGCGGGTGTTGGGCTCGGCATGATCGGGCCGGTCGATCGGCGCCGTCGCGGATCAGACGAACCGCACGCGGTTGGTTCCTTCAGTCCGAGAGGGCACGCCCCACTATCAGCGGATCCGGTACACCGACGATGTCGTGGTCCTTGTTGTCGTAGTCGAACTTACTCAGCACGTGACGCATGGCGTTGATGCGGGCGCGCTTCTTGTCGTTGCTCTTGACCACGATCCACGGCGCCACCTCGGTGTCCGTGCTGGCGAACATCGCCTCCTTGGCCGTGGTGTAATCGTTCCACTTGTCCAGCGACGCGAGGTCGGTCGGCGAGAGCTTCCACTGTCGGACCGGATCGACCATGCGGATCGTGAACCGGGTGCGCTGCTCGGCCTGCGACACCGAGAACCACAGCTTGATCAGGCTGATGCCGTCGTTGACCAGCATCTGCTCGAACAGTGGGACCTGAACGATGAATTCGGCGTGCTGATCGGCCGTGCAGAAGCCCATGACCCGCTCCACCCCGGCCCGGTTGTACCAGGACCGATCGAAGAGGACCATCTCGCCGGCCGCCGGCAGATGCTCGACGTAGCGCTGGAAGTACCACTGCGTGCGTTCCTTTTCGGTGGGCTTCTCCAGTGCGACCACCTGGGCACCGCGCGGGTTGAGGTGCTCCATGAACCGCTTGATGGTGCCACCCTTGCCCGCGGCGTCGCGGCCCTCGAACAGAATCACGTGCCGGTGCCCGTTGGCCTGGCTCCACTTCTGCAGCTTGAGCAACTCGATCTGCAGCAGGCGCTTCTGTTCCTCGTAGTCGGTGCGCGTCATCCGCTCGTCGTACGGGTAATCTTCCCGCCAGGTGTCGACGATCTGATCACCCGGCTGCAGCAGTAGCACCGGATCGTCGTCGTCATCGTCGAGAACGGCGAAGGTGGTGGTCGGGCGTTCGGTCAGCACCTGCCGAAATTACCGACGCCGCGGTACCGGCCGGTGACCGGAAGGTGAACAACCGGGAGTTACTTTGCAGTTTTGCGGGGCCGGACCAGCGCGAGTTTCGTCATCAACGAGTTCATCCGCTGCAGCGCCTTCAGCGAGTTGTTGTAGTAGCTACCGCCGGCGCCGAAGTTGGTGCGCGGCGACACCACCGTCTCCTGGCGGCAGAACTTGCGAATGCCGTCGGCGCCGCCGAACCGGGCACCGATGCCGGAGTCCTTCCAGCCGCCCATCGGAGCCGTCGTGCACATCAGGTTGGAGACGACGTCGTTGATGTTGACGGCTCCGCAATCCAATTGCACCGCAATATCTTTCGCACGCGCCACATCCTTGGAGAAGACCGACGCGCTCAGCCCGTAGGGGCTGTCGTTGGCCAGCCGCACCGCCTCGGCCACCGACGGCACCTTCATGATCGGCAATGTGGGGCCGAACGTCTCCTCGGTCATGCAGGTCATCGAATGGTCGACGTCCACCAGCACTGTCGGCGGATAGAAGTTGCCCTGACCGGCGTGCGGCTTACCGCCGGTGAGCGCCTTGGCGCCGGCCGCCAGCGCCTCGTCGACGTGCCGCTCGGTGACACCGAGCTGGGCCGCGTCGATCAGCGCACCGACTTGATGACCTTCACCCGCTCCCACGTCCAGCGCGTTGACGGCACGCACCACCGCGTCGACGAACTGGTCGTAAACCGGCTCGAGCACGTACACCCGTTCCACCGACACGCACATCTGGCCGGCATTGAACATGCCGCCCCAGACTGCGGCGTTGGCGGCCAGCTTGATGTCGGCGTCCTCGCACACGATCATGGGATCCTTGCCTCCGAGTTCCAGGCTGACCGGGGTCAGCCTGCGGGCGGCGCGTTCCATGACCTTCCGGCCCGTCGCGGTCGAACCGGTGAACTGGATGAAATCGACCACGTCGACGACGGCCTCGGAAACCTCACGGGCGCCCTGAGCGAGCGCGAACACCGGCGGCGCACCCGATTCGCGCCAGCCCCGCACCAACAGCTCGGCGGTGAGCGGCGTGCGCTCGGAGGGCTTGAGCAACACCGCACAACCCGCCGCGAGCGCGCCGAGCGCGTCCATCATGGCGTTGGCGACCGGGAAGTTCCACGGCGCGATGATGCCGACCACTGCGCGCGGCCGGTAGTGCACCGTGATCTTCTTCGTCGCCAGGATGAAGATCGGAGCCGGCCGCGTCTCCGGTGCGAGCGCTTTCGCCATGGTCTTGACGTAGTAGGAGGCGATCATGATCAGCATCGGCGCCTCTTGGGCCGCGTCGACCGCCGACTTGCCGGTCTCGGCGATGAGCAGTCGCTGGATCTCGTCGCGATGCTCACCGAGCCACACCGCGAATCGAGCCAAGACCCTGGCCCGGCCTTGGGCGCCTCGCCGCTCCCACTCTCGCTGTGCCTCACGTAATCCGGTGGCCAGCGCGGGTACGTCCGCGGGGTCGGTCCACTGCACTTCGCCGGCGACCTCGCCGGTCGCGGGATTGACGATGGTTCCGGTTCCGGAGAAGAGGTCGGAACGGTCTTCGGTGGCGGTCATCAACCCATGCTAGCGGCCGATGTGATCCTCGTCGCAACTCGGTTGACACCTGTCAATTCGTGGACGATCCGGATCGACCGGCGATACCGCGTAGGTAGGCGGCCTGGCCGAGATGCTGTGCGCAGTCGTCGACGATGCTGACCAGTCGTACGCTCGCGGTCACCGGCGGATCCCACCGGGTGTCGACGACGCGGGTCAACTCGTCGGCTGACACCGTGGCGACGTAGGCCAGTGTCATCGCGTGCACGGCCCGGTAGTAGCCCGCGAGCAGCCCGGCCGGAGCGCGCACCTTGCCGACGTCCTCGGCCGAGTGTCCGTACCCGGTGTCATCGCGCGGCAGGTCCAGGCCGAACCGGTCCACCCACCCTTGCGACGTCCACGCTTGACCGACTCCGGCGATGTCGGCGACCTGCGCGTCCTGCACGCGGGCGCTGTGCCAGATCAGCCATCCGATGCTGTTGGCTTCGGCCGTCGGCCGGTAGGCGGACAACTCATCGGTCAGCCCGTCGGTGAGGTCCTCGACGTGCTCGATGCTCCGGGTGAACAGATCACGGAGCAGTTCCCGGGCGGCGGCTGCGTTCTGGTCGGCCATGGATCGACGGTACCGCCGGCGGCATCCAGGCCGGTCAGCTACCGGTCGAGCCGGTAGAACTTCTCGACGAACGCGTCGCGAACCTGATCAGCGTCGGCCGGCGCAATCCCCATGCCATAGACGAGTCATCGGCCCATCCGGTCAGGCTCCTGCCAACTGCGCGGAGCCGGGCGCACCCCCATGGAAGACAGCCTCGACGTTGTTGCCGTCCGGGTCGCGGACGAAGGCGGCGTAGTACCCCTCGTGGTATTCCGGCCACAGCCGGGGCGCATGCAGCGGTTCGGCACCCAGGGCCGTCGCGGTGTGGAAGAACGCCTGCACGGCATCGGTGCTCTTGGCCGCGAAAGCGATGTGCACCTCCCGGTTGGGGCCATCGGCGTCGCCGACCGAGGCGTCGGCGATCCAGAAGCTCGGATGATCGCCTCCATAGCCGATGGCCGGTCCCATGTCCAACTTCCGGGTGTAGCCCAGCACACCGAGCACCTTGTCGTAGAACTCGGTGGACTGCTCCCAGTCCGCGCAGTTGATTCCGAAATGGTCGATCATGAGGCACACCGTACATTCGCGGTATGACTTACGACGCCGTCGTCCGGAGGACGGCCT
>CAYLWH010000120.1:0-3195 GCA_964387245.1 uncultured Mycobacterium sp. | reverse complement strand
CGACGCCGTCGTCCGGAGGACGGCCTTCGACGCCGTGGTCCGCGGCGGCATCATCGTCGACGGACTCGGCAGCGAACCCTATTCCGGCGACATCGCCATCCACGACGGCCGGATCGTGGCCATCGGCGACATCTCGGGAACCGGTGAACGCGAGATCGACGCGACCGGACTGCTCGTCACGCCGGGATTCGTGGACCTGCACACCCATTACGACGGGCAGGCCATCTGGAGTGAGCGCCTCACACCGTCGTCGGCGCACGGTGTCACCACGGCGGTGATGGGTAACTGCGGCGTGGGATTCGCGCCCTGCCGGCCCGAGGACCACGACGTGCTGGTCGACGTGATGGCCGGCGTCGAGGACATCCCCGGCGTTGTGATGGTCGACGGACTGCCGTGGCATTGGGAGACGTTTCCGGAGTTCCTCGACGCCGTCGACGTGGGTCGTCGCGACATCGATGTAGCGGCGTTTCTGCCGCATTCGCCGTTGCGGGTGTACGTCATGGGCCGGCGCGGCGTCGAGCGCGAACCGGCCAACCGCGAAGATCTCGCGCTGATGCGCAAACTGGCCGCCGAGGCGGTGCGGGCGGGCGCGCTTGGCTTCGCGTCGTCGCGTTTGACGATCCACAAAACCGAGAGCGGCCAACCGATTCCGAGTTTCGACGCCGGACGTGCCGAGATCGAGGCCATTGCCCGCGGCGTCGACGACGCCGGCGGCGGGTTGATCCAGTTCGTCCCGGATCTGGTCGCCGGCGACTACCAACCGGCGCTGCAGACGGTGTTCGACGTGGCCGCCGACGTCGGCCTTCCGGTGACGTTCACCCTGGCAATCGGCAACGCCGGCGAACCGTACTACCTTGACGCGTTGAGGATGGTCGAGGAGGCCAACGCCAACGGCGGCGACATCACCGCGCAGATCTTCCCGCGGCCGATCGGGCTGGTGCTCGGCCTGGAACTGTCGGGCAACCCGTTCGTCAGGTACCCGTCGTATCAGGAGATCGCCGATCTGCCGCTGGCCTCACGTGTTGCACAGATGCGTAAACCCGAAGTGCGGCAACGTATTCTGAGCGACATGCCGGCCGGCGACGGGCACCCGCTGATGTTCGCCGCCCAAGCCTGGAAATACATGTTCCCCCTCGGCGATCCGCCGAATTACGAACCATCGCAGGCGGATTCGATCGGTGCCCGGGCCCGGGCCCGGGGGGTGAGCCCGCTCGAGGAGGCCTACGACCGATTGCTCGACGACGACGGCCACGCCATGCTGCTGGTCACGCTGGCCAACTTCCGCGACGGGTCGCTGGACACCGTCGCCGAACTGGTCCGCCGCGAGGACGTCGTGCTCGGCCTCGGCGACGGCGGCGCGCACTACGGCATGATCTGCGATGCCTCCTTCCCCACCCACCTGCTGACCCACTGGGTGCGCGACCGGGCCTCGGGCCGGTTGACGATCGCCGAGGCGGTGCGGGAGTTGACGTCGGTCCCGGCACGGGTTGCCGGCCTGCATGACCGCGGCCGAATTGCCGTGGGGTACAAGGCCGATCTCAATGTCATCGACCCCGCGGCATTGCGTTTGCACCGGCCCGTGGTCGTCAACGATCTGCCGGCAGGTGGGCGGCGACTCGACCAGACGGCCGACGGCTACGTCGCGACGATCGTCTCCGGTGAGGTGATCGCCGAGCACGGCGTGCCGACGTCTGCGCGGCCCGGCAAGCTGGTGCGCGGCCGACAGCCGACTCCGTGACTTCACGGGCGTGCGATTTCGTTTGCCGACACTCCGCGAGGGCCGCGGAATCCGCACGCTCGACGCAGGATTACGGGTCTCACCATGTTTTCGGGCAGCCTCGGCACAGCAACGCCGCAGCCACCCGGTCGAGGAATTCCTGTGGCTTGCGGTGCAGCAGGCCGCTGTTGACCCTGATGTCCGCCCAGCCCAGCCTGGGCAGCAGTGTGTAGCGTTCGATGTCCCAGGCCCGCTGCTTGGCGTCGGTCCAGTGATGGGCGCCATCGAAGTCGACCCCGACCCGCCATTCCCGCCAGCCCATGTCCAGGCGCGCAACCAGATTCCCAAATTCGTCGTACACCCGCAGCTGGGTCTGCGGTGGCGGAAAGCCCGAACGGACCAACAGCAGTCGGGTCAGCGTCTCGTAGGGAGATTCGGCGCCGGCATCCACCAATCGCAACGCCTGCCGCAACCCGGACACCCCTCGGGCGCCGGGATGGGCGGTCAGCACCGCGTCGACGTCGACGACCTTGAGATCGGTCACGTTCATCAGAGCGTCGATGCGTTGTACGGCGTCGGTCGACTCCAGGCGGCGTCCCAGGTCGAAGGCCGCTCTGGCCGGGGTCGTCACCGCCAGACCGTCGATGACGCACATTTCGCCGGGAGCCAGCAGCCCGCTGTGAACGACCAGCCCCGCCGGTGTCCGTCGGTTGCCGTGCACGAGTTCGGCCGGCCGGTCACCGTCAATCCACTTCGCGCCCAACGCTTCTGCCGCTGACAGCCCGGCGAGCACACCTCGTCGACCCGACCACAACCACGCCGCCTGCGACCGCTGCCGCATGGACGGCTCAGCGCCCCGGGGAATGTAGACACCCGGATACACCGGCTCATAGAACCGGCGCAGCTGATACGCGCTAAGGGCGCCCGCGCCAACCGCCTCGACGCCGCGAAACGGCCAAACCAACTCGTCCACGCGGGCAGCGTGCCGGTGCGTCAGGCTCGCACGTGTACGCCCATCCACAGACCTCACGGTCGAGCGTGCGGATTTGTCGATCATCCCGGCGTGTCGTCGACGAATCCGCACGCCGGTCGGCACAAACGAAAGGCCCGGCGCTGCTGACGCAACGCCGGGCCTCTCGAACGCAGGACCTAGAAGTCCATCCCGCCCATGCCACCGGTCGGGTCGCCCGCAGGTGCGGCGGCCTTCTCCGGCTTGTCGGCGACGACGGCCTCGGTGGTCAGGAACAGCGCCGCGATGGACGCCGCGTTCTGCAGCGCCGAGCGGGTGACCTTGACCGGGTCGGCAACGCCGGCCTTCAGCAGGTCCTCGTACTCATTGGTGGCGGCGTTCAGGCCCACACCGGAAGGCGAGTTGCGGACCTTCTCCGCGACCACGCCCGGCTCCAGGCCGGCGTTGAAGGCGATCTGCTTCACCGGTGCCAACATCGTGCGCGTCGCGCTGGAGGCTCCGCTGAAGC
>CAYLWH010000119.1:0-11237 GCA_964387245.1 uncultured Mycobacterium sp. | reverse complement strand
CCGCAATCGTCCTATCAACTCTCCAGAGGGGATACTACTGAGAAAACCTCATTGTGATGTTCTCTACCCACCGCCGCCTCCCATGTCGCAAATCCCTGCTGATCCGGACATCGAGATGCGGGCCTGGCTGCGCTCGTATGGCACCAGACACCTGTGCCACCGGTTCCGGCGGGCGTGGCCGACGTTGCGCGCACCAGGCGCGCAGTAGGCGTAGGACCTAATTGATGAACACGTACTTGACGACGACCTCAGCCTTGGGCATGGCTTGGTGCCTCATATCGCTTGCGCCGATCGCGGCGCTGATTGCGCTGGCTATCCGTAGGCTGGGAACTCCGGGGAAGGGTGCTGGCGATGGCTGCTTACGATCTTGCTGCGTTGTGGGATGCACACTGTCGATACGAATTTGAAACGCGCGACGTCGTCGCCACCATGTCCACCATGGTTGCCGAACCCTATGTCAACCACATACCCACGATGACCGGTGGCGTCGGATTCGAAAGGTTGCAGCATTTTTACGCAAACCATTTCATCGGAGTGAACCCTCCCGACTTTGAACTCGTCCCTGTCAGCCGAACCGTGGGGGAGAGTTCGCTTGTCGACGAGTTCATCGTGCGTTTCACGCACACCACAAGAATGGACTGGATGCTGCCCGGCATCGAACCCACTGGCCGCATAGTGGAGGTTCCTACCGTGGCCATCGTGCAATTTCAGGCAGATAAACTTGTCCACGAGCACATCTACTGGGACCAAGCCAGCGTGCTTGTTCAACTCGGTCTGCTCGATCCCGATGGCCTGCCCATCGCTGGGGCTGAGACTGCACACAAGGTGCTCGACGTTTCCCTGCCCAGCAACACACTGATTAATCTGTCGCAATAGATTTGGACATGCGGCGCTCTTCAAGCTGAAGAGCGCACCGAAGGCCAGACCCGCCGGGCTGCAGTGTTGGTCAGCGCCGGCCGTTACGCCGACGCATTCGGTTCCCGACTATCGGACCGAATTGCCAGCGGACTGGCCCGCGTGATCGCTTTGGACGCGAGCGTCCTCATCGCACATTTGGATCCTGCCGATCCACATCGTCAAACCGCCACCGAAGTCCTCCTGGCCGGCACGGCCGGGCGGATGCTTGTACACACGATCACACTTGCCGAAGTGCTAGCTGTCGGCGTCCGGAAGGGCAGGGGGCGTCGATGCGAGACGACCTTTGTGTCGCCGGCATCACCGTCGCGCCACACGACGATGGCGAACCGCTTCGCCTTGCCGAACTCCGCGCCAGTAGCGGGCTGAAGTTACCTGACTGTTGCGTCCTTGACGTCGCAATTCGCCACCAAGCAAGCCTCGCAACCTTCGACAATGCCTTTGCCGCGGAGGCGGCAAAACGTGGCGTACCTGTCCAAGTGTGAGCGCTGCGCGGTGGTGAACTGGTGAAATCGATTGGGCCACAATGCAAGACGGAGTACTTCACTGGTAACCCGCCGTATTCGATCCCGCCGTATTCCTCAGGTGCGGACCGCGGCTTGGCCGAGGCGCGGCGAGGGGAGATGCGCTGACCGCCCGTGAGGATTGCAGCAGCGGGGGTTGCCCAACCACGCCATCGAGTCCGTGGCCGACCTGCCCGAACTGCTCGGCAGGCAGTCCCACCGCGCCGCGCCTGCGATGAGATTGCGGTTTTGGGCGAAACGACGCTGCCGTCTGGGCAGGAGATCACATCGCCAGGCCACCGCAGCCGCGGTCAATCATGGTGTGCGCTGAGCGTTGAGGCGGCAGAATCACCGGTGGAGGTGTTGCGCTGATGCCACCGGACGACGTTCGTCAGGCTACAACAGAGGGTCATGGTGAGGCGCGACAGAACCGGGACGCCCCACTAGGGCGGAAAACGCAGGACGAGCCGGTCTCGGCCGGGCGGTACCGCTGGCATGCGCGTTTCGAGGCCGCGCGCACGCGGGACGCCGACTTCACGACCATCTCGGGCGTGGAGGTCGAGCCCGTGTACGGGCCGGACGGCGGCGCGGTCGTCCCCGGCTTCGGGCGCATCGGGTGGCCGGGGGAGTATCCGTTCACGCGCGGCCTGTACCCGACCGGGTACCGCGGCAAGCCCTGGACGATCCGCCAGTTCGCCGGGTTCGGCAACGCCAGGCAGACCAACGAGCGGTACAAGCTGATCCTCGCCGGCGGCGGCACCGGGCTGTCGGTCGCGTTCGACATGCCGACGCTGATGGGCCGCGACTCCGACGACCCGCGCTCGCTCGGCGAGGTGGGTCACTGCGGGGTCGCCGTCGACTCGGCCGCCGATATGGACGTACTTTTCGACGGCATCCCGCTCGGCGACGTCACCACCTCGATGACGATCAGCGGGCCGGCCGTGCCGATCTTCTGCATGTGGGTGGTCGCCGCTGAGCGCCAGGGGGTCGCCCATGGCAACCTCGACGGCACCCTGCAGACCGACATCTTCAAGGAGTACATCGCGCAGAAGGAGTGGCTGTTCCCGCCCGACCCGCACCTGCGCCTGATCGCCGACCTGATCGAGTGGTGCGCCGCGGAGATCCCGCGCTACAAGCCGCTGTCGGTGTCCGGCTACCACATCAGGGAGGCCGGCTCGACCGCGGCGCAGGAGCTCGCCTTTACCCTCGCGGACGGCTTCGCCTACGTCGAGTTGGGCCGCTCCCGCGGGCTCGACGTCGACGTCTTCGCGCCCGGGCTGAGCTTTTTCTTCGACGCGCACATCGACTTCTTCGAGGAGATCGCCAAGTTTCGCGCCGCGCGCCGGATCTGGGCGCGCTGGATGCGCGACGTCTACGGCGCCAGGACAGAGCGCGCCCAGTGGCTGCGCTTCCACACGCAGACCGCGGGCGTCTCTCTCACTGCCCAACAGCCGGACAACAACGTTGTCCGCACCGCGATCGAGGCTCTCGCCGCCGTCCTCGGCGGGACCAACTCGCTGCACACCAACGCCCTCGACGAGGTCCTTGCCCTGCCGTCCGAACGGGCCGCGCGCATCGCCATCCGCACCCAGCAGGTCATCGCCGACGAGACCGGGGCGGGCAACGTGATGGACCCGCTCGGCGGGTCGTGGTATGTCGAGGCGCTCACCGACGAGATGGAGCGACAGGCAGAGGCGATCTTCGCGCACATCCGGGAGATGGGCGACGACGGCACCATGCTCGGCGGCGTTCTGCGCGGGATCGAGAACGGCTGGTTCACCGGGGAGATCGCGGAGGCCGCCTTCGCCTACCAGCAGGCGCTGGAGAAGGGCACGAAGAAAATCGTCGGCGTTAACACCGCCGTCGAACGGGACGACGACGAGCTGGAGATCCTCCGCATCAGCGCGGAGGTCGAACGCGAGCAGTGCAAGGTCCTCGCCGCCCGGCGCGCCGGGCGCGACGACGGCCGCGTGCGCGCGGCCCTCGCGGCGGTGGCCGAGGCGGCGAAGGGCGACGACAACCTGATCCCCCCGACGCTGGAGGCCGTGCGCGCCGAGGCGACCCTCGGCGAGATCTGCGGCACGCTCCGCGACCTGTGGGGCGAGTGGACGGAGGTCCCACGGTTCTGATGACCGACGACACCATCGAGCGTGACACCATCCGGGTGGTCGTTGCCAAGGCCGGCCTCGACGGCCACGACCGCGGCGTCAAGATCGTCGCGCGGGCGCTGCGCGACGCGGGCGTCGAGGTCATCTACACGGGCCTGCACCAGACGCCGGAACAGATCGTGCAGGCGGCCATACAGGAGGACGCCGACGCAGTCGGCGTGTCAATCCTCTCCGGGGCCCACATGACCCTGTTCCCGCGGATCGTCAGCCTGCTGCGCGAGCGCGGCGCCGAGGATGTGCTGGTCTTCGGGGGCGGAATCATCCCGCGCGAGGACGTCCCCAAGCTCAAGACCCTCGGCGTCGCCGAGCTGTTCACGCCGGGCGCCTCGACCGGGGCGATCGTCGAATGGCTGCGCGCCGCGATGCGCACCTCTGCGTCGTGAGGCGCCGAGGCGGCCGACGGGAGTGGTGGCGGTGAGCGCGCGGATCCGGCTCCGGCGCGCCGACCCTGCCGCGCTCGCCACGGCTGCGTGCGACGGCGACCTGCGCGCGGTCGCACGGCTGCTCTCCCTGGTTGAGGACGGCGACCCGAAGCAGCTCCGCACCGCCGCGGAGGCGCTCGCGCCGGCGGCGGGCCGCGCCACGCTGATCGGGCTCACGGGCGCGCCCGGCGTCGGCAAGTCCACCCTTGGCGACGCGCTCATCGCCGAGCTTCGGCGCGCGGGCCGGACCGTGGGCGTGCTCGCCGTCGACCCGTCGTCGCCGTTCACCGGTGGCGCCCTGCTCGGCGACCGGGTCCGCATGCAGCGTCACGCCACCGACGGCGGGGTCTTCATCCGCTCGATGGCGAGCCGTGGCCACCTCGGCGGCCTCGCGTGGGCCACGCCGCAGGCGGTGAGGGTCCTCGATGCGGCGGGGTTCGAAGTGGTGATCGTCGAGACCGTCGGTGTCGGACAGGCGGAGGTCGAGGTCGCCGGGTTGGCCGACACCACCGTCGTCGCGCTCGCGCCCGGACTCGGCGACGCGATCCAGGTGGCCAAGGCCGGCATCCTCGAGATCGCCGACGTCTTCGTGGTCAACAAGGCTGACCGCGACGGCGCCAGGCAGCTGGCCGGGAACCTGCGCCAGATGCTGCACCTCGGAGAGGCGGCCCCATGGCAGGTGCCGGTCGTCCTCACCGCCGCGGCGAAGGGAGAGGGGGTCGGCGACCTCGTCGCCGCGATCGAGCGGCACGGGAGGCACCTGGCCGAGAGCGGGGAGGGCGCCCGGCGGCGGCACATGCGCGCCGCACGCGAGATCGAGGCGCTCGCGTTGGCCACCTTCCGGCAGGACCTCGTCGCCACGGCCGGCGGCCTGCTGGACGACCTCGCCGAGCGCGTCGTCGACGGCGGGATCGGCCCGCACGCCGCCGCCGACATGCTGGCCGGGGAGCTGCGGCACCGGGCCTGACCGGCCCGCAACGTGGGGTATCGCGCGGGTCTTCGTGCCGAAGCCGTAGGTGCGCATCTGGTATAGGGCGATCCGGCGCTCGCACGGTTGAGAAGTTGAGCGCCCGTGACCAGTGTCTTACAAGTTGTAGTACGCTGCGGTGTATGGCTGACACAATCACCTTTCGCCCCGACGAGGACACTTCGAATGCGTTAGCTGTGTTGACCAGCGATGGCACTCCGGTATCGACGGCCGTTCGAACCGCACTGATCGACGCTGCACGACGAAAGGCCGGCGCTTCAATCCGCGCCGAGGCCGAGGAACTCGCCGCAGACGAGGCCGACCGGGCAGAAGCAGTGCAGGTGCTTCGCGACATGAAGACGCTGCGTGCGTGGTGAGATCTTCCGACTGCGCGCGCCGAGGAGCAGCCGCGGCCATGAGCAGTCCGGAACCCGATACGCCATCGTCATCCAGTCTGACCAACTCCCGCTCTCAACCTTGCTGGTAGCACCGACGTCGACTGCGGCCCGAGCGGCGAGCTTTCGTCCGGAGGTCGAGATCGCCGGTCGTGTCACGCGAGTTCTAGCTGAGCAGACGGCAGCCGTTGACCCAAGTCGACTAGGCGAAAGCGTCGGATACCTCAGCTTCGATGAGCTGCGCCGCGTCGACGCGGCATTGCGGATCGTCATGAACCTCTAGCGGCAGTGCATCGAGGTGAGCCGCTAAAACCGTTGGGCCGAGGTGGTCGATGAATCCCGCCGGATTGTTGCCGAACATTTCGGGCGGGATGTCGATCTTCGGAGGTTGATTCTCATCGCGGGGCCTGCATGTCTACATTTCGTCTACACTGGCTCCATGGCAGCAGAAACCACAACTGTCCGAGTCCGCCGTCCCGATTCTGAGCGGCTCCAATCTCTAGCCAGGGCTCGTCAAACTGCCGTCGTTGACGTCGTGCACGCAGCCATCGACGCACTGGAACGGCAGGAATTCCTGCGGGGGCTTAACGGGGACTACCAGCGCCTGCGTAACGACCCCCAACTGTGGGAGCAATACTTGGCCGAGCGTCACGAGTGGGACACACTGGCTTGATCTTTCGTGGGGAGGTCTATTACGTCGATCTCGGCCAACCAGTCGGACACGAGCCGGCCTTTCGCCGCCCGGCGGTGGTGGTCTCGGTCGACATTCTCAACAATGGACCGGGCGGCCTGGTGGTCGTCGTCCCGATCACGACCGCTGGGTACGGCCTGCGAAGCCACGTCGAACTTGAGCCAGCCAGCAGCGGGCTGGACCACACCTCCTACGCTCGCTGCGACCAACTGCGAGCGGTCTCCGTCGAACGAATGTCATGTCGCCAGGGAATGATTGATCCAGAACAGACACAAGCCATTGACCAAGCGCTGCGCTTCGTCCTCGATCTGTGATGCCCAGCTGTCGGCTCGTTGAGACGATTTGACCCCCGTCCTTACCCAAAGGGGGTGGCAGCCCGGCGGGCGGTCGCCTGTCGTCCTTCAACCTGTGGGAGGACCCCAAGAATTGGTCCATTTTCGTGTGGGAGTCGATTTTGGTTGTGCGTGCAATGGCAGCCTACCCAGCTCGTGGCTGGTCGGCGGGTTCAGTGTGCGGCGTCGAATTCGATGGGCAGGGTGGTGGGCCCAGTGATTCCGATGATGGTCTTCCAGGGGGCGGGGCCGGTGCGGCGAGGATTGGGCATGCGGCGCGTGATGACGGTCAAGGCTTGGGCGAGTTCGAGTCTGGCGAGGTGTGCTCCAAGGCAGTAGTGAATGCCGCCGCCGAACGTAAGCATGGTGGCCGGACTCTCGCGGGTGATGTCGAGGCGGTCGGGGTCGTTGTAGACGGAGGGGTCGCGATTGGCGGCGGCGGTGTTGACGATCACCAGCGTGCCCGCTGGGATCCGCACGCCGCCGAGTTCGACATCCTCGACCGCCTTGCGCATGGTGGTGAAAATGACCGGGCAGTAGCGCATGAGCTCGTGGACGGCTTTGGTGGCCAGTTGGGGATGATGGGCGAGCATGGCCCACTGGTCGGGGTTCTCGGCCAGGACTTGTACCGCGGCGGCTAGCTGGTTGCGTGTGGTGTCGGTGCCTGCCATCAGCAGGGCTTCGGCGAGCATGCGTAGCTCGTCGGCGTTGAGTCGGTCCGCGTCGTCTTCGGCGCGGATCAGCTGCGAGAGCAGGTCGTCGGTGAGGTTGCGGCGCCGGTGGGCGACCATGTCGTCGATGTAGGCGTCGAGTTCGTCGAAGGCTGCCATGATGACCGCGCCGTCGTTGGCGAGGTTCCAGTTGAAGATCTTGAAAATGTCTTCGGCCCAGTCGGAGAACAGTTGCCAGTCTTCGCGGGGGGCGCCGAGCAACTGGCAGATGATCGGAATCGGGTACCGGCGTGCGATGTCGGCGACCACGTCGCAGCGCCCGGTGATGGTCACCGGGTCGACCAGCTCGGTGATGACCTCGACGATCGCGCTCTGTAGTCGTGCGGTCGACCGTGGTGTGAATGCCTGGGAGACGAGTCGGCGCAGCCGGTGGTGTTCGGCGCCGTCCAGACTTAGCAGGCCGGTGGTGGCCTTGTCCCACAGCGGCCCCGACGTGATGCCTTGTGCCGCGAGCACAAGTCCCTTGGGCATGCAAAACCGGGGATCGCGCAACACAGTCCGCACCAGCTCGTAGCTCAACACTTCGGGCCCGTGTGGGCCGAGCGCAATCGGCCCCTGAAAACGGGCTTGCCTGATGAGCCGGTGTGCATCTTCGGGGTTTTGGGCATGCTCATACGCGATGGTCGGCAGCCCGGCGTCATAGACGGTGGTGCCGTTGGTGCCGGTGGTTTCGACGGTCATGGTGGTCTCCTCGGGTGGCAGTCGAGTCGACTATCCGGCGTCTCGAGGCCCAGACCATCGGCCGGAACGCGTACATTTGCGTGCTCAGGGGTCGTAGATACGCGTGCGAGCGGCTGTAATCTGCGCGTTTGCGCTGATGTTTTGGGGCTTGTGCGGCCCGCATGCTGGCTAGCATGAGCGAGACCGATCCCCGCGCGGATGCGCCGCTGGTGGACTGGAGCGAGCTGGGTGTGAGCGGGCTTTTGCCGACCGGTACGGTGACGCTGCTGTTGGCTGACGTCGAAGGCTCCACGCGGCTGTGGGAAACCCAGCCCGCGCAGATGACGGCGGCGTTCGCCCGGCTGGATCACGCACTCTCGGACTTGGTCACCGCGCATGGTGGGGTACGGCCGGTGGAGCAGGGTGAGGGTGACAGCTTTGTCGTGGCGTTCGCGCGGGCCAGTGACGCGGTGGCGTGTGCGCTTGGACTGCAGCGGGCGCCGTTGGCGCCGATTAGCTTGCGGATCGGTGTGCATACCGGCGAGGTGCAGTTGCGCGACGAGGGTAATTACATCGGCCCGACCGTTAACCGGACGGCGCGGTTACGTGATCTGGCCCATGGCGGTCAGACGGTGCTGTCGGGCACGACCGAGCCTTTAGTTGTGGACACGCTGCCCGCCGATGTGTGGCTGACCGATCTGGGCGTGCACCAGCTGCGTGGTGTGCCCCGCCCGGAACGGGCGGTGCAGCTGTGCCATCCTGATCTCCGCAACGACTTCCCGCCCTTGCGAACAACGAAACGCCTTGCTGCACAAAATTTTCCGGTTCACTTCACAAGCTTTGTGGGTCGCGGCCCCCAGCTGACCGAGGTGCGGAACCTGTTGACGGAGAACCGGTTAGTCACCTTGACCGGAGCCGGTGGGGTAGGAAAGACGCGCCTGGCGGTAGAAGTAGCGCGCGAGCTATCGACCGACTACGCCGATGGTGCCTGGTATGTGGATTTGGCGCCGATCACCGATCCCGAGGTGGTGCCGGTAACCGTGGCGCGGGCGCTGGGTCTGCCCGATCAGCCCTGCCGCTCGACGATGGCCACGCTGCTGCGGTTTGTTCGCGACCGCCAAATGCTGATGGTGGTGGACAACTGCGAACACCTGCTCGACGCCTGCGCCGAGCTGGTCGTCGCTCTGATGGGTGGGGCGCCGGCGCTGACCATGCTGACGACGAGTCGTGAGCCGATCGGGCTGGCGGGTGAGGCGACGTGGCGGGTGCCGTCGCTGTCGGTAGCCGACGAAGCGGTCGAGTTGTTCACCGACCGCGCGCGTTTGGCGCAGACCGGCTTCACCGTCACCGACGCCAACGCCGCCGCGGTGACCGAAATCTGCGCGCGCCTTGATGGGATGCCGTTGGCGATCGAGCTGGCCGCGGCGCGGGTGCGCGCCCTGTCGGTGGTCGAGATCCGCGACAGCCTGCATGACCGGTTCCGGCTGTTGACCGGTGGGTCCCGCAGCGCGGTGCGCCGCCAGCAGACATTGCGGGCCTCGGTGGATTGGTCGCATGCGCTGCTGACCGAGCCCGAACGGCTTTTGTTCCGCCGGCTGGCGGTGTTTCTTAGCGACTTCGACCTCGACGCTGCCCAGGCGGTCGGTGGCTCTGGCGCAGTTGAGCGCTATCAGGTCCTCGATCAGCTCACCCTGCTGGCGGACAAGTCCCTGGTGGTCGCCGAAAACACCGGCGGCCGAACGCGATACCGGCTGCTGGAAACGGTGCGCCAGTACGCGCTGGAGAAACTTGGCGAGTCCGGGGAGGCCGAGGCCGTGCGGGCGCGTCATCGCGATTACTACACAGCGCTGGCGGCGCTGCTCGACGCGCCGGCAGGCACTGATTATGAGCGGCGTCTCGAGCAGGCCGACACCGAGATCGACAACCTGCGCGCCGCGTTCGGGTGGAGCCGCGAAAACTCCGAAATCGAGCTCGCACTTCAACTCGCGTCCTCGCTGCACCCGCTATGGCTCACCCGCGGTCGCATCCGAGAAGGGCTGAACTGGTTCGACGCCGCCCTCACCGACGACAACGCGCAGCACGCCGAGATGGCGGACACGGTGCGCGCCCGGGCGCTCGCCGACAAGGCCAGCCTCGACACGATCGTGGGCGGCATCGAAAGCATGGATCAGGCCCAACAGGCTCTGGCGATCGCGCGCGAAGTCGACGAGCCGGCCCTGCTAGCCCGGGCATTGACCGCCTGCGGTCACATCGCCAGCCAGAGCTACAACGCCGAGGCGGCCCGGGCATACTTCGGCGAAGCGATCGCGCTGGCCCGGGCGTTGGACGATCGGTGGGGGCTCGGCCAGATCCTCGCCCTGCAGGCGATGGGCGCGCACACCGCGGGTGACCCGCTCGGGATGCGCGCAGCTGGCGAGGAAGGACGCGACCTCGCCGACGCGATCGGCGACCGGTACGGCTTGCGTATATGTCGCTTTTGCCTCGGCTCGGCCCAGTGGATGAGCGGCGATTTGACCGGAGCCATCACACAATTGGGCGAGGTGGCGGCCGAGGCCGAGGCGGCCCACGACGAGATCTGGAGGGTGCTCAGCCTCGGGGCTCAGAGCCTCGCACTCGCACACCGGGGTGAGGCGCCCGCGGCCCGAGCGGCGGCCGAGGCGACCCTTGAGGGCGGCGCGGAGCTCGGCGGAAGACTCGCGGTATACGGGCACATGGTGTTGGGATTTGCGGCCCTGGCCGCCGGGGATGGTGCAGCGGTCCACGAGGCGCGCGAGGCCGCCCTCAAGCACATGACTGTCGTGAGCGGTGCAACAGCGGCAATGCAGCGCTCCTGGAATGCCGAGGCCGCGCTCGCAGACGGGGATCTCGCCGCCGCCCGTCGCCGGGCCGACGACGCCGTCTCGACTTCAACCGGCTGGTACTCGGCATTGGCGCTGACGATCCGCGCCCGCGTGGCGATCGCCGCGGGTGAACCAGACCAGGCGGAGCGCGACGCCCGCGATGCGCTGACGTCCGTTGCCGAACTTGCGGCGTACATGCTCATCCCCGACATTCTCGAATGCCTCGCCGGTCTAGCCGCCGAGGCCGGCAGTCAGCGCGAAGCCGCTCGCCTCTTCGGCGCCGCACGCGCCATCCGGCAACGTATCGACGCGGTGCGATTCAAAATCTATGATGCCGGCTACGAAGCCTCGGTGGCGGCGCTGCGAGACGCCATGGGCGATAGGGATTTTGACTCCGCATGGGCCGAAGGCGCGGCCCTGTCCACCGAGGAGGCGATCGCCTACGCGCAGCGCGGCCGCGGCCAACGTAAACGCCCCACCAGCGGCTGGGCCTCACTCACGCCAGCCGAGCGGGACGTGGTGCGACTGGTCAGCGAGGGGCTGGGCAACAAGGACATCGCCACCCGGCTGTTCGTCTCGCCGCGCACCGTGCAAACCCACCTCACCCACGTCT
>CAYLWH010000118.1:0-11354 GCA_964387245.1 uncultured Mycobacterium sp. | reverse complement strand
CGTCCCCAAAACTCTGCTCAAGTGTCAAAGTCTCAGCGACCAAGGATCCCTAGTCCCCTTCCCGCGGCGGATCGTAAGCCATAGATGCTGTCAATAAGGACCCTTTCCTTCGGCGGCCGAAGACCTCTTTGCCCGGCAATAAGTGTCGGGCGGAGCCCGGAGACGTTTCGCTGCCTTCAAAAATGTCGGTACCCCCGCCTACCATCGTTCAGGTTCCCATTGCGTCGACGTTGTGGGGTTCCGATCGGCCTGTGGGGTTAGCGCCTGTGTGTCGGCTTTGTGAGGGGGGAAGCGATGAACCGTCGACCCGCCGTCATTGTCGACATGGACGGCACGCTTTGCGATGTCAGCACCGTGATTCATCTCCAGGCTGAACCCGATGGCTTCTCCGCCTTCCACCAGGGGTGCGCCGAATGCCCGCCGTATCCGGCGGTCGTCGACTGGTGCATCGACCACCACAGCCGGGGACACGCGATTCTGATCGTCACGGGCCGCGACGCCTGGACGCGCAACTTGACCACCCGGTGGCTGTCAGAACACCTACCGGTGCCGATTGACGGTCTGTACATGCGCCGCGACGGGGACTTCCGATCCAACGCCCAGGTGAAGCGGGAGATCCACGACGAACTGACGATGACGTACGAGATCCGTGCAGCCATCGACGACGACCCGGAGATCGTGGGTTTGTGGCAGGAAGCAGGAATGCCCGTCGCAATCGTTCTCGACTGGGGTGAGGTCCTTGCAGGGGGCTGTTGACCGGCAGAAATTCAGCTCAAACCTACTGCCAATCCGCAAAGGAGAACCCGTGAACGAAGGCCTCGATGAAGTCTTCCCGCCAACGCCGGAAGTGTGGGCTGAAATGGCTCACCACCTTGCCGCGGACAACCACCAGCTCGGCAAAGCCGTTGAGTTCATGGAAGACGGTGGCACCGACCCAGCCCTTCTCGCGGAAAAGCTTCAGATTAAGAAGGATTACGCCGCTTGGCTGTTGACTCACGCCCGGAAGATGAAGACGGGGACAATACGGGTCGTGGTCAGTGCGAAGAACAACGGCCACGAGACCGCAAGTATCCAGGCTCACCACTACCGGTACCTACTGGGTAAAGACCTCAGTCCTGAATCGCGGCGCTACGTGGAGGCGGTGGTAGAGAAATTCCGTTCCGTCAACCCTGACATCCCAATGAAGCCTGCGAACGCCCAAGGCGCGAAGGATTCCTTCGAAAAAGGAGAAAAATCCGAGCCGGCCTTGTGTACGAACCCTGACTGTGAGTGGTTCGGCTATCACCACGGTGGCGAATGCTCCTAACCCTAGTGTAGAGCCGCTAACTGATCACAAATGGGAGAATTGGGTTGAAGCCGTTCTGGATCCGTGCGACTGACAATGTGGTGGAGCTATGGTCCGGCTACCGCATCCAGTTCGCCGGAATGATGCGGCACGACTGGCAGCACGAGGCCAAGGCTGACTTGAAAGCGGCTCTTGCCGATCTGGTCATCGCACCGGATTCGTTTTTCGCTGGCTACTACGACACCACTGATCCGGCACCCGTCGATACCGAGAACAGCTTGTTCACCAACCTCCTGGATGAAATGCCCAGAGGGGTTCGATTCTTACGTTTCGAACGGGGAGTTTGCGATCCGCCAGAACCCCTCGAGCCCATCCACCTTGTCGGCGGCCACCTTCACTATTACCGATATGAGGTGGGTGGTCAGTGGACCGCGTGGGCGGCGGATCGGACCCTTGCAACCTGGAAGCGCGTGCCGCGACGAGTGCCGGCCGATGGCTCAGCGCGGCCATCGTGGTTGGCCTTACGGGATGCGAACGCCAAGGGACTGATCGAGCCTCCGGTCGAGCGACCTGCCCCGAACTCTCATTTCGGATTGAGGGTCACCATCCACGCCACAAAAAGCGGCCCACGTAACGCGATCTCGAACAGCGAGAGTGTCGTGGACGGACTAATCGCCTCGTTTCACAATGACCGGTTCTCCGAAGACGTCTTCTCGGCTCTTGCTCTCAAGCTTCCGACGGTTGGTCGCGAGGAACTTCGAGCTGCACTCGACACTCCGATCGGACCGCTCTTCGATACTCCGGCGATCTTCGCAAAGGACCGCTACGTCCAGATCAGCCCGGCCGACGAGCGTTGCCGCGTAGGTGAATTAGTGATCCGCAATGACTCAACGAGCCGGTGGCCGGGACTGAGCGGAGAGATCTTCACGATTCGCCACGTAGACATGTCAACTGGATGAAGACGGTCGCGACGGTGACCGTTAGTGCTGTCGCGACCGAAGGGTAAGTCCCCTGGGGTGGTGGGATTTCGGGGGCTGAGGCCGGCCGGGCTCAAGAAGCCCTGGGTGTGTCGCTGATGCTGTTGGGGTGGGCCATCGCGTAGTGGTCAGTGAGTTACCTACGAAGTGACTCAAGCAAAGGACACATCACGCGATGACCCACGACCATTCTGCCCTGATCGCCCAGCTCGACGCTTTGAAGTCCGCTGATGCCGGGGCGGTGTTCGCCGAGTTGATCCGCGCCGGGCTGCAGGCGTTGATCGAGGCCGAAGCCACCGAGACGATCGGCGCGGGCCGCTACCAACGCGCTGACGGGCGCGGTACGCACCGCAACGGGCACCGCCCCAAGACGGTGTCCACGACCGCCGGTGACATCGAGGTGCAGATCCCCAAGCTGCGGGCCGGATCGTTCTTCCCGTCGCTGCTGGAGCGGCGCCGCCGTATCGACCGGGCGTTGCACGCGGTGATCATGGAGGCCTACGTGCACGGGGTGTCGACGCGCAGTGTCGATGACCTGGTCGCCGCGATGGGCGTGCAGACCGGGGTGTCGAAATCGGAGGTCTCGCGGATCTGCGCCGGCCTGGACACCGAGATCGAGGCGTTTCGCACCCGCAGCTTGGCCCACACGCAGTTTCCGTACGTGTTCTGCGATGCCACCTTCTGCAAAGTCCGTGTCGGGGCGCACGTGGTGTCTCAGGCCCTGGTGGTGGCTACCGGGGTGTCGATCGACGGCACCCGCGAGGTGTTGGGCACCGCGGTCGGGGACAGTGAGTCCTACGAGTTCTGGCGTGAGTTTCTGGCGTCGCTGAAAGCCCGCGGATTATCGGGGGTGCATCTGGTCATCTCCGATGCCCATGCCGGTCTTAAAACTGCTGTGGCACAACAGTTCACCAACTCATCGTGGCAGCGTTGCCGGGTGCATTTTATGCGGAATCTGCACACCGCGGTGTCGGCCAAGCACGCCCCGGCGGTGACCGCGGCGGTCAAGACCATCTTCGCGCACACCGACCCCGAGGAAGTCGCCGCGCAATGGGACCGCGTCGCTGACACCCTGGCAGCCAGCTTCCCGAAAGTGACCGCCATGATGAACGACGCGAAAACCGACGTGCTGGCGTTCACCGCGTTCCCGAAAGCTCACTGGCAGAAGATCTGGTCGAACAATCCCATCGAACGCTTGAACAAAGAAATCAAGCGCCGCGCCGATGTCGTGGAGATCTTCCCCAACCCGGCGGCGTTCCTGCGGCTGGCCACCGCCGTGGTCATTGAAGCCCACGACGAATGGCAAGTCACCCGCCGCTACCTCTCCGATGTCTCCATGGACGAACTACGCACCGTCATCGCCGCCAAACACACCGCCGCAGCACTTGCAAAACAACACCAAATCACCTAGCGTTCAACATGACTCGTTGATCACAACGCGTGAACCACGCCAGATCCGAAGTCCACCACTTCACGGGACGCTATCCGACCGAAGAGCCGAGTTTCTCTGTTCAGCACGCTCGACGTTCTTGCGGTCGTTGACATGCATCCAGACCGCCACGTCGATTCTTCGGAGAAGTGAGACCCGCTCCGGCGCGGCGGCTGTCCCTGGCCCTTCACGTCCCACCACCACAGGCTCCCGTCGCTTTCGAAGTGCCACCGGTAGTTCATGCGGTCGTCGAACGCGAAATTGATCCTCCATCCGGGCCTCTCTTGGATACCGGGCGCCCCCGGGGGGACAGAATAAGTTGCGGGACCGAACCCTTCTCGCCGTGCGGGGCAGCCAGATACTCATCGAGGATCCGGTCACGGTACTCCGCGGTAAACGTCCGCCGGGTCGGGCGGGGCGCCGGGTCAACCGGCTGCTCGCCACCTACCGGGTTCGGGCTGCTCATGGGTCAGGTAGCTCCAGTCTCGCCCTCGGAAACAGTTAACTCGGGGAACTCCGAGTGTCTCCACAGCCTGACAGAGGGGCCACGAAGGGCACCACCGCCAGTGTCGCCGACCGGTTCGTTACCTACAGCATCAGCGATTTGTGCCCCAAGAGCGACGACCTGCGGTGATCATTGTTCGGTTCGCCTAGCCCGCTCGCTGTCTGTTGGTTTGCTCCTGCGTCGCGCACATTGCCGTACCCGCGTTCACTTCCACCGCGCACCCTGGCCACCGAGATGAAACTCGCTGCGTATGGACCTCTCAGCATGGGACAGTGGTAGTGATATGGACGAAGGGGAGCCCGAGATGACGGTGTGCGGATGGCTGGGCCAGCGTGGGTATAGCGACCATCGGGCGAAGCCACAATGAGCGGGCGGGTGCTGGACCCCGCAAACCCTGACGACGCCGAATTCCTTGCGCTCTTCGAGTCAGTCGAAGCGCTGGCAGAGGAGAAGCGGGCTGAGCAACAACGCTGGATCCGCCTCCCCAACGTGTCCGGCGTCTACGTCTATACCCTTCCGCACTACCTCAAGCACCCCTACCACGCCGATGGACGCACGCTGCTGAAGGTGGGCCGCGCCGACTATGTCGTGGACCGGCTCCGTGGTCAGGTTCGTCGAATCACGGCGCTGCCTGAACGGCCCGTGCCGCTGCGCATTTACTGGCACAGGAACAAGAAGCCCGTCCTGATTGAGCGGCAACTACACCTCGCGCTATTAGCGCGCGGGCACCCGAGACACGAAGACTGGCAAAACGGGCAGGAATGGTTCGTCACCGACTTGGCCACGCTCGATGAGCTGGCGGGGGAGCTGAAGCTGACGACGAAGTACCGCTTCGACCCTGTTCCCGATCAGGACGGAAAGGATGCCGATTAGTCGGTTACCCCTTGTATGGGTCGTCGTCGCGCCCCTAGTTGTCGAGCGCCCATCGCACGGCACCCTGTCGACTACGCGAGCACGACGAATGCCGAGCCACGCCGATGCGTGACGGATCGCTGTCACGTGCCGACGTTAGGGTTGGGGGCATGACTGATTCCGATCTGCCTGTGCAAGTGGGCTTCGCAGTCTCGCAGTTCGCTCCGTACAAAGGCTTCGAATGGAAGTGGGACGAGTCCCCGATCGATAGCAACTACGACCCGAGCGCGGATCTGTCGGCCACGTTGCACACCGTTGTGATGGCTACGGTGAGCTCACCGATTCAAATTGCGCTGTACCACAAGGGCGAATACGTCGGGCAGGGCACACCGGAAGCGGGCGCGTTCATCCAGATTCGCCACGAAGCCTGCGCCGATGACACTGTGGCGGTTCAGATCAAGATCCCAGGCGATTCTCACGTCGACACAAAGTCACGTCACGACGTCGAGTACATCTGGCAGCCCAACGGTTCGGTTGTCTGGTCGGGTGATTGGCCGTTTGACGACTATGCGCCGCTTCTGCCGGGATGGCGCAAAGCCGACTAGGACCCCTTAGGCTTTCGTGATTTTCACCAATGCCAGCGGGTATGTGAACCCGAAGCCCACACGCAGTGTCGCACGGATTCCGACGCGGTCGCTGGAGAAGTAGGCAGACGAGTCGCTGACCACGCTGGCATCGGAGCGCAGGACGAACAGTGTGTGCTGAACCGATGCCCCAGACGATGTTTGCCGCCACGGCAGGAGAGCTGTACAGCGGCGCACCGGATATCTGGCGGGTGACCGGCGCGGTGTCAATGGCCAAGTAGAAGTCCCCGCTGGTGGCCAGGTAAGAGTCCTCGCCCCGTGCGGTAATTCTCAGGTTGGTTGGGGTTCTCCTTTCGGTGTTGGGCGTCCTTCATCCGGTGGGACTGGCTGTCGGTGATGACGACGGTGGCGTGGTGCAGGAGCCGATCCAGGATGCTGACCGCGGTCGTCGGTTCGGGAAGGAAGTGGCCCCATTGTTCGAACGGCCAGTGCGAGCCGATGGCCAGGGATCGGCGTTGGTAGGCGCCGGCGACGAGCCGGAACAGCAGCTGTGTTCCGGTGTCATCCAGCGGGGCGAAGCCCAGTTCATCCAAAATGATGAGGTCGACCCGCAGCAGTGATTCGATGATCTTGCCGACGGTGTTGTCTGCCAGGCCCCGGTAGAGGGTTTCAACGAGGTCGGCGGCGGTGAAGTAGCGGACCTTGTGCCCGGCGTGCACGGCGGCGACACCCAACCCGATCAGGGTGTGGCTCTTCCCGGTCCCGGCGGGCCCGATGATCGCCAGATTCTCTTGCGCCCGAACCCATTCCAGGCTGGAGAGGTAATCGAACACTTTTGGCTGGATCGAGGATGCGGTCACGTCGAACGAGTCCAAAGTCTTGGCGACCGGAAATCCGGCGGCCTTGAGTCGGTTGACGACGTTGGAGGCATCCCGGGCGGCCAGTTCGGTCTCGACCAGGGTCCGCAAAACTTCCTCGGGGGTCCAGCGTTGCGTCTTGGCCGTTTGCAGGACCTCGGGTGCGGTGCGGCGGATCGCGGCCAGTTTGAGTCGGCGCAACCCAGCGTCGAGATCGGCCGCCAGATGCGGAACACTCAATGGTGCAACCACTTTCGTCGCCTTCGCCGGTGTGGTCGTCATGACGTCACACCGCTATCGGCGATCGGGCTGACCTTGTAGGCCTCCAGGGACCGGGTCGGGGCGACCGGCAGGTCCAGGATCAATGCGTCCCCGGCCGGGCGGGGCTGTGGAGTTCCGGTGCCGGCAGCCAGGATAGATCGGACATCGGCGGCACGGAACCGCTTGAACGCCACCGCCCGGCGCAACGCCGCGATCAGCGCGTCGGTGCCGTGCGCGGCACCCAATCCGATCAGGACCTCCAGTTCCGATCCGAGCCGGGTGTTGCCGATCGCCGCGGCCCCGACGAGGAACGCTTGCGCATCTTCACCCAATGCGCAGAACTGTTGCTCAGCATTGGTTTTGGGTCGCGGTCCTCGGTTGGGTGCCGGTCGTGGCCCGTCGTAGTGATCATCGAGGACAGATGCGGTTCCGGGGCCGCCGAGTTCGTGTTCGGCCACAATCACCCCCGTCGCGGGCTCCACCAGACACACCGCGCCGTGATCAACCACCACGGCCACCCTGGTACCGATCAGCCGGGTCGGTACCGGGTAGCGGGCCGAGGCGTACCGGATGCACGAGAGCCGGTCGACCTTGCGCAGCACCGACGGCGCCCCGATCTGCAGGCGCAGCGACGGCAAGGGTCCCAACAGTTCCCGCTCGATCCCCAGCCGCTCATCGGGCACCGCCATGATCTCCGAATGCACCGCGGCGTTGACCTCCAGACACCACGTTTTAGCCGCAGCGTTGGCTGCCCGCAGATCAACCGTGGTCCCGGCGATGGCGGCCTCGGTGAGCAGCGGCACGGCCAAGTCGCGTTGGGAGTAGCCGCACAGGTTCTCCACGACGCCCTTCGATTGCGGGGTCCTCTGCGTGGCAGAAATCGGGGGCGAAACCGTATTCTCTGAACTTCTGTTGCGCACTTAACGATCGAACGCTCGGGATCAGGAATCGCCTGGGATGGCTGGCATTCCGAGTTTCACAGCGTTGTTTTCGTTCGTGCATAGATGTCTGTCGACTTGGGCGAGTTTGTCTTCGGCTCCGGCGAGACTGACTTGGAGGCCGTCGACCTCGCCGAGCCAGCCCTCGCGTTCGGCTTCGGCGATGCGGTCTTTCAGGTTGTCCCGAATCTCGAGCATCCGGACACGTTGGGCGGGGTCGGGCCACAGCAACGCACAACGGACACAAGCATGTTCATGGATACAGGCCGAACCGAACGCGCGCCCGCAGGTACCGACGGAGACCTTGCGCCGTTCGAAGTGGCCGAGGAACTGCTGCCATTCCTCGTCGGTCGGAACCCGGTATTCGTCGGTGGGCCGCATCGCCCGCCGCCGGGCGAGGAACGCCAGGTGCGATTGGATGGCCTCGTCGGGGTAGACGGCCTTGTAGCCGAGGGTGACTCGAATGTCTCGGTGCCCGGCGATGACCTGCGCGATGTGCGGCGGCAGCCCGTTCAGAACGGCATCCGTGATAAAGAGCCTACGGAAATCGTGCGGCGTGAAGTGCAGCGGTTCGTCGGTGGCGGGGTCGGTGAGCCCGATGTGATCGATTGCGGCGGTGAGCATGTCACGGATGGTGTTGTCGCTGATCGCGCGGTGTTCGTGGCCGTAGCGGCGCTGGAACAGCAGCGGCGCCGGCGCCGACCAGACCCGTTCCGCACGGTCATAGGCGGCGATGAGCGGAACCGCGCCGGTCGCACTGCGGACTCGGCTGATGATCGCCGACAGCACCTCCGCCAACTCCGGGGAGACGACGAGAAGTCTCTCCTCGTCGGTCTTTGATGGCACGATCTGCAGCAGCGGCACGACTTCACCGGTGGTCGGCAGCCTGTACTGAACCAGACTGTGGTGCGAGAGCTCGGTGAGTTCCTCGATCCGGATACCGGTGTGGCGCAACACCTCGACGGCGGCGAACGCCCAGAACGCGTGCTCTTCCTCCCGGGCCAGTTCGCGGCGCCGCCCGGTCACCGGATCCTGCGCCCAGATCTTCGCGGCCGCCGATCGTGTCGGGGCGATCCGGATCAGTCGTTGCCCGGCGGCGGTGAACTCTTTGCCGGGCTCGGCTCGCCGCGCCGCATCCAGCATGGCCGCGGCGTGCCTGCGGCGGGTGTCGACCCAGTCGACCAGCACCGGCAGCACCGGCAGCCGCTCGCGGGTGCGCGCGTCCATGCGGGACTTGCGGTGGCGCTTGACCTTTCGTCGGTTGACTTCCTCGGCGCCGACCGGGCACGGCACCACCCAGGGGCCCCAGCGGGCGGGATCTTCGACCGCCCAGTGCGCCAGGTCGAGGTAGAACCCCCGCACCGGGGTCAGGCACTCGCGGTAGTTGATCCGCTCCACCGCGGTCCGCACCGATTTCCCCTCGGACGTCCGAGTCGTCTTGGTGACAGTGCGCAGCCGTTGTTTCCAGGCGTCGGCGACCTCGGCTCGCAGGTGCAGGCTGTCGATGCCGGCGTGGTGGCGTTCCAGGTCGGCCCAGAACAGCTTGCCCAGCATGGTCGCGAGCGAGTCGAGGCTGGCGTAGTCCAGCGCCGGCTGCCGTTCCCGCAGGTAGTCGACCAACAGGTTGCGGATGGGTCGGCAGGCGATCCGGTAGCGGTCGATCAGCTCATCCGGAGTCCGCTGCCCGCCGGCACGCAACTGCCGCAGCGTCGCCGGCACGTCGGAGCCGAACCCGCTCACCGCGTGCATGATCCGGTAAAACAAGTGGGTAGCCCCCACTTTGGTACTGAAGTGGTCAGCCTCCGTGTCGAGCAACTCGAGTACATCGCCGGCGGTGATATCGGCCAGGATGCCGCCCTTGGCCGCCAGGATCAGCGTGGCACGGTAGGCGGTGCGGGTCGCCGCCGCCGCGGAGACGTCCGGATCCGCCGAACACAGCGCCACGAAGAACGAGTCGCGCTCCCATACGCCGTTGTGACCGTGATCGTTCAGCCACGCGGTCGGCACCTGCCGCCACGCCCGGCCGCCAGCCTCGACGCCGCTGCTGCGCCACTGGTCCTGCCAGGTGCGGCCGGGCTGATCGCCCAACCAGTCCAGCAACCGGCCCACCCCGCTCCGGGAGGCGTCGGGATACTGTTTGCGACCCGCCGCGGCGAACGGCTCATGTGTCAGCTGTGCCCACACCTGTTCGCGGTCAAGACATGTCACCGACCAGCACGATTCGACCGGTCGCGGCGACGGCAGCGCCCTTAGGGGTGCGAGCTGTGTCGTCGGCTCTGCCGAATCAACCTCTTCAGCGACCGTGGCCGTCACCCGGCACCCCCGAACAACACCTGCAGCGTCTCCGGCCGATACCCGGGCGCAGGTGGCGGGACCGTCCGTTCGGCCGCCTTCCGGGTCTGCTGGGCGTGATGCGCCAGGATCCGCCGGATCACGTCCTGCTGGCGGGGTGTCGTATACAGCTGGGTCGTAGACAGCAGCGCGTGCCCAAGGACGAACTGCACATCGGTCAACGGCAACTCCGGATCCTCGGCCATCCTGTAGGCCGCGGTGTGCCGCAACGCATGCAGCGTGGCTGCACTGCCCACCGCCTGCCCGGCACGCTCGAACATTCGATGCGCGGCGTGATAGGTCAACGGCCGCCACGGGGAGGTCCACCACAGCGGCTGCCGCCGGCCCTTCGGGATCAACCCCTGCATTTCCAGCTGGTAGAGCCGCAACCACACGAACGCGTCCGACGACGCCGGCAGCTCCTGGATCGCACGAGTGCCCTTGCGCACCACCGTGATCAACTGCCGCCCCGGATCCACTCCACCCTGGGTGGCCGACAACAGCTCCGACGCCCGCGCCCCGGTCGAGACGTAGAACGCCACCAGCGCCCGATCCCGATGCGACGGCAGCCTCGCGAAGATCTCGTTGAACTCGGCATCCGGAATCGAACGAGGCACGCGGGACGGCACTTTCGGCCGATACAACCCGGTCCGTTCGTTGCGGTGCGGCTCCATCGGATTGTGGTGGGCATGCGCCCGCGCGCCCCGCCGCGACCGGTCCAGCGGGAACGGATTCACCAACGGACCGGTCCCCGCATCCAGGTGATAGTCGTAGAAGCCGCGCAGCACCGTCTCCGCGTGCGCCCGCACCGACGGCGCATACGCCACCACCGGAGACGGTTCCGGCGTCTCGTACGGTCGGCGCCAATGCGGGCGGGACGGCTTGCCCGCCACCAACATCCACCGGCAGAAGTCGCGCGCCTCGACCCGGCTCGCCCGGTTCCACGACACGTCGACCGCCCGCAGGAACCGAAACCACCGCAACAAATCCAAGCCGTAGGAACGCATCGTCGCCGCCGACCGACCCGCCGCCTGCAGTTCCCGGAAATAGGCCGACACCGCCTCCACCGGCTCGCCCGCCGGGTCGAGCAGCCGGAACGGCAACCACCGATCACCGGTGTCCTGCAGCGAACCCGCCAACGGCACGACCAACCGTGCCAGATCCCGAGGCACCTCGTCTTCGATCACAGCGTGGACGGTAACCGGACGAACCAGCTACAGGCCGTCAACCAGGGCAAACGCGTGTCGTTGTTCAGTCAATAGGTAATGGCTTGCCAGCCGGACATATTCAGCGGTGGGAATCACCACGTTAGCGACCACACCGCCCTTCAAACAG
>CAYLWH010000117.1:0-11545 GCA_964387245.1 uncultured Mycobacterium sp. | reverse complement strand
CAGCACAAACGCTCCGCGCCACCCCGAAATGTGCCTACGAACTGCGGAAGTCGGGCCAGACCTGACGCCCCGCCCGTGGCGGTCGGCCGCAAACTCGGACTGCCCAAGCGGGTCATGGCGATCCTGACCGGCGAGAGCCTGATCAACGACGCCGCGGCGCCGCTGGAGCGGCTCGATCTGCGGGAGGCCGGCGTGTCGGCGCGGCTGGAGAGCAGGTTCTGAGGGGGGGCGGTCGCTCAGCTCAGAAGTCGAAGCCGCCGAAGTCCCCGTCCCAGCCGCCACCGAAGTCCCCACCGCCGCTGTCACCGAAGTCCCCGCCGCCGGCGTCACCGACGTCGCCCTGCCCGGCGTCCAGGCCCTGTTCGTAGCCTTGGTCGAACCCCGAGCCGTAACCCTGCTCGAAACCTTGCGCGCCATAGCCCACGCCGTGCATGCCGGAGAACATCGCGTCGAACAACAGCACCGAACCCAGGCCCCATGCCCCCGCGACCAGGGCTGGCTTCCACCACGGTTCCGAATACCAGCCGGACGGGACGGGACGGCCGGCGACGCGGCCACCCGGGTAGTAGTTCGGGGTGCGCGGCGACGGCGTCGGGGACGCCTCGATCTCACGGCCCTCGAACTGCACACGACGGTCCTCGGTGACGGCGCCAGCCGACCTCTGCCCGGACAGGCCCTCCAGATCGGGGCCGGGGTCCATACCCATCGCGGTGCGCGCGGCGCGCACGTAGTACAGGCCTTCCAGGGCGCTCTCCTTGGCGAGCAGCGCCTGCTTGGCCGTGGTGGCCTGGTCGATCTGCGACGACGCGGCGGTGTAGCGCTCCGACGCATCGGCCAGCGCCTGCTTGGACGCGTCGTCGGTGCCGGTCAGGTTGAGCACCTGGCCGCCGAGTCGCTCGATGATCCGGCGGGCGTCCGCTTTGGCGTCGGCAAGCAAGTCGGCGGTGCGGCGGCCGGTGGTACGCGATGTGCTGTACATGGCGAATCCGATTGCCAGTAACACCAACAGGATCAGGATCAGCAGTCCGCCGTTCATGGCGTCCAGCGTACCCACAGGAAACGCCCGTTTCGCCGACGGCGAAGGCCAGCCGATCACGTACTCGTAGGCCGATCCGGTGGTCCAGCGGCGCCGCCACCGCGCCACGAGGAGCCGATGGCAGCGGAATCGACCGGGATGACCGCTACGATTCGGCGCATGTCGGATTCTTCTGTCCCTGAACCCTCGTCTACTTCACGGCGCCTCGCCACGTCTCGTGATCGGAGTTCGAAGATCCTGGCGGGCGTCGCCGCACTCGCTGTGGCGGCCATCGCATTGTCAATCTGGGCGCTGCTGCGTCCGACGGGCGGCTCGGACGACGCGGCGACGTATTCCGATGAGCAGCGTGCGGAGGCGAAGGCGCAGGTATGCGGGGCGTTCGTCACGGTGCGCGAGGGCGTGGCACGTAACACGCATCTGCAGGTTCCCGGTGGTGAAAGCGATATCGCGGGAACGCTCGGGGTGGCGGCGAATGCCCGCATCTCGATGTATGTCGGCGGTCAATATCTGTTGGCACGGCTGGCGCCGGCGACTCCGACGGACTTGGCCGACGCCGTGCGCGGGTTCGCCAACGGTTTGATGGATATCGGGGCCGCGGCGACGGCGGGCGCGCCGAACGACGACCCCGCGCAGGCCAAGCGGTTGACCGACGCCGAGGCTGCCAGCATTCAGATCGGGCAGCTCTGCGCGTAAGGCGCGGGGAGGGGGAGCAGCACATGGATGAAGCGGTCGACGGATTGCGTGCCGCCTACGATGCGGTGCCGTACGAGTCGCATGCATTCCCGCAGACCGCCCCCGGTCACATTGCGGCGATCGCGCATGTCTTCGGGCTTGACGCACCAGCCGTCGCCGGCGCGCGGGTGCTAGAGATCGGGTGCTCCGCCGGGGGCAACCTGATCCCGTTCGCTGCGGGTAATCCCCTCGCGCGGGTAGTGGGTATCGATCTTTCGCAGGTCCAGATCGACCAAGGGCGCCGGATTGTCCAAGAACTGGGCCTGCGCAACCTGGAGTTGCTGCAGGGCGACATCGCCGCGATGGACCTCCCGGCGCTGGGCCAGTTCGACTACATCATCTGCCACGGCGTCTACAGCTGGGTGCCGGTGAACGTGCAGGAGGCCATCCTGGCCGCCGTCCACACGTTGCTGGCCCCCAGGGGCGTGGCGTACATCAGCTACAACGTCTACCCCGGCTGGAAGGCCAAGGAGATCGTTCGCGACGCCATGATGCTCCGCGGTGGTGACCGGCAGACACCAAGCGAAAAGCTCGGCTACGGGCGCGGCATGATCGATTTTCTCGAGGAAGTAGCTCCCGCCGACAGCGTATTGGCCAGGGCGCTGGCCGATTTCAGGGCGGAAGGCACCAACGCGAAGGACTATTACGTGCTCCACGAGCACCTGGAGACCTTCAACACACCGTGTTACTTCCTCGAGTTCGGGAAACGTGCCGAACCGTATCGCCTGGCCTACCTGGGCGATGCGCATCCGCATCTCATGTTCGCGGTCAATTACGGCGAGAAGGTCGCCGGGCCGTTACTCCGGGAATGCGGGCACAGCCAGATACTGATCGAGCAGTACCTGGATTTCGTCGTCAACCGCACATTCCGACAATCCCTATTGGTGCACGGCGAACGCGGCCCGCAGATCAGCTTCAACCTGGACCGAAAGCGTTTCGGCCGTTTACATTTCGCGGCATGGCTGCCCCCCGTCGGCGACGAGACTCGGCTGGATGACTCCAATCAGGAATACGGCGAAGCCGGCCGGACGCTGTTCACCCAGGATCCGGGCGTCAAGGCGGCAGTCGACGCGCTCAGCGCCCGCTGGCCGTGGACGCTGTCACGACCTGAGCTGCTGGATGCGGTGCACGCCCGGCTGAGCGCCGCCGGTGTCGATGCTGCCGTCGATCAGGAGTCGAAGGTCGACGACCTACTTGAGGCATTGATCATTCGCGGGATGGCGCGCTACCGGCTTGATCCGATATTTCCGGAGCCGATGCGCACGCCGTTGCGGCTGCCCGAGTCGACCAGGCGCATGGCGGAGCTGGTGCGCGGGGATGAGGAACCGTACATCTTCAACGTGTGGCACGAAGAGGTGCCGCTGCCGCCGGTGGATCGGCATCTGCTACCGCTGTTGGATGGCAGGCGGGATAGGGACACGCTGGTCCAGAAGCTGCTTCCCCTGCTCCGCAAGGATGTGATCCGGTTCTATCGCGATGGCAGACATCTGACCGAGGAGGCTGAATTGCGCGATGCTGCAGCCGAATACATCGATGCGACGCCCCAGCGCCTGGAAGCGATGAAGCTGGTGCGTGCTCCTGAGCCCGAGCGCACTCAACCGACGTAGGTTCGCTCGCTACGCCAAACGCTTTGGTGTAGAACGATTTCCACTCGCGAGAAAGAACGCGGTGGGGCTTGGTAGCCCCACCGCGTCCCTGACTTCTGTCGATGGCTACCCGTCGGTGCCGTTGGATCCGCTGTCACCGCCGGCCGTGCTACCGCCGCCGCCGGCGCCACCTGATCCGCCTTGGCTGCCACTGCCCGGGTCGCCATTGCCACCGCTGCCGCCGGTGCCGCCGGTACCGGTGCTGCCGATACTGATGCCGGGACCACCCCGGCCGCCGTTGCCGGACCTCTTGCCGAAGAATCCGCCACCGCCCTGGCCGCCCTGGCCGCCCTGGCCCTTACCCAGGATGCTGAAGCCTAGGCCGCCCCTGCCGCCGGTGGCGCCCCGGCCGGTGAACAGCCCGTTTGCCCCACTGCCGGCACCCCCGATACCGCCGGCGCCGCCCGTGCCGTCCCCGGTGACGGCCACGGCGTCGCCACCGTTGCCGCCAGAACCGCTGTACTGGCCGCTGCCGCCGGCTCCACCTGCGCCGCCCTTACCGGTGACCAGTGAGATTGCGCCGCCGCCGCCGCCGCCGGTTCCGCCCCATACGCCACCATTGCCGGCATTTCCGCCGCCACCGCCGGTCGCGCTCACAGCCGAGGTCGCCAGCCCACCTGAGCCGCCATTGCCGCCGCTGAGTGTGCCTTCGGCACCGTCGCCGCCTTTTCCTCCGGTGGCTAGAGCGGCTCCCAGCGCGGCTCCGCCGAAGCCGCCCAGGCCGCCGACGGGGCCACCCTTGCCGGCGTTGCCGCCGTTGCCGCCGACCGCGATACCGAGGGCTAGCGCATCGCCGCCTCCGCCAGCCCAGCCGCCGACCAGGCCGCCCTCGCCTCCATTGCCGCCCGCCCCGCCGAAGGACAGGATGGCGCTGGGTATGAGGCTGCTGCCCAAGCTGCCCAAGCTGCCTGCGCTGGCGCCCCTGCCGCCGATGCCGCCGAACAAACTGCCCGCGCCACCGTTCCCCCCGGGGCCGCCGGTTTCCATGGTCAGGGTGTCGGGAAGGGAAATGGGCAGATCCGGGATGTCTATCCCCGAAATGTCGGCGATTGTCCAGATACCCTTGCCGCCGTTGCCGCCGGTGCCGCCGAACAGGCCGGTACCACCGTCGCCGCCCGCGGCGTCGCCGGTGGGATTTCCACCCAACGCGGCCAGCAAGGTGAGTCCACCGTCAATCAGACTGGTGTAATTCTTGGTTCCGCCGTTGCCGCCGCCGCCGCCGAACAGGCTGCCGTTGCCGCCGCCGCCGCCGTTGCCGGCGGTTGCCGAAATTCCGGTCGCATTGCCGCCGTTGCCGCCGAAGCCGCCGAAGACGCCGTTACCGCCGAGACCGCCGCCGCCGGCAGTCGCCGAGTTGAACGTCGGAAATGTCGAGTCGATGGCTTTCCCGAGTAGGGTGCCTGCCACGTCGATAGAACCGCCGGCGCCGTCGCCAATCGCATTGCCGCCGACGCCGCCGCTGCCGCCGAACAGAGTGCCTGTATCGCCTCCGCCGGCACCGCCTTTGCCTGAGTTGGCCGCGAGATTGCCTGTTGCGTCGCCACCGAGGCCGCCAGCGCCGCCGAACAGGCCACCGCCGCCTGCCCCGCCGATCCCGCCGGCACCGGTGCCCGTGGGCAGCGATCCCTTGAAGGTGAGGTTCGCGACTAACGGGATTGAAAACGTGAAGTCAACCGTCCCGGTGCCGTCTCCAGTCCCCGCACCGCCGGCACCGCCCGCACCACCGGAAAGGAGGCCAAAGCCGCCGGCCCCGCCACCGCCACCGGTCCCGGTCTTGGTGCCGCTACCGGCGCCGCCGACGCCACCGGCGCCGCCGGCGAGGGCGCCCGCTCCACCCGCTCCGCCCGCTCCACCCGTGCCAACCCCCACGCCTCCGTCAGAGACGGGAACGTCAATAGTAATCAGGCCCAAAAGAGACAACTTCGTGGTTGTGTCGCCGGTCCCCGTTGCGGTGCCGGTGCCGCCCGCACCCCCGGCGCCGCCGAAGCCAAGGAGTCCGGTGTTGCCGCCCTTGCCGCCGCCGCCGCCGATGGCATTGAGGAAGGCATTCGCGTTGCCGCCGATACCGCCCGCGCCGCCGTTACCGGCCAAGGGTCCGCCCGCCCCACCGGCCCCGCCGCCGCCGGCGGCAGCGGTCGCGGTGGTGGATTCGGTTTCCGCGTCACCGCCCCGGCCACCGAGGCCGCCGTCTCCGTTCAAGCCGGCGGCGCCACCCGCACCGCCCACACCACCGTTGGCGGGTCCGGCCACGAACCCGTCAGGACCCACGCCGGCAACGGGGGCACCAGATGGGGTCCAGGTGTTACTAAATTTGCTGGTTCTTGTGTAGTTCTGGGTTGACGTCGTGCTTGTGGTAACGCTGCCAATGTTGGTGCCGATGCCGCCCGCACCACCGGCGCCGCCATTACCGGAGAAGCTCCCGCCGGCGCCGCCCGCACCGCCCGCGCCACCGCTGCCGGCATTGGTGTCCGACACCGTCGTTCCGTCGCCCGCCACGCCGCCGGCACCGCCGTCGCCGAATAATCCACCGCTACCACCGGTGCCGCCGTCGCCGCCGGTAGCGGTGCCGCCGGGGGTGATGTAGGGGGTGGTCGTGACGATTTGAGACGTGAGTGGATCTGCCCCCACTACCCTTGGCCCCACGACAGGTGTACCGGCAACGGGTGTGCCGCCCGTGGATTCCGCCGTTCCGCCCGCACCAGCAGCACCGCCGGCGCCGTAGATCCCGCCGGCACCGCCGTTGCCGCCGCGACCGCCAGTCGCATCGCCTGAAGTGCTCTTCGCCGCGCCGCCGGCACCGCCGGTGCCGCCGGCACCGGACAACCTTCCGCCGGCGCCGCCGTTGCCGCCCGCCGCGGCGACGACACTCGTCGGGTCATCTGGATCGTCGATGGTCCTGGACAGCCCAACTCCGCCGGTGCCACCGTTCCCGAACAGCCCGGCGTTGCCGCCCGCGCCGCCCGCGCCGCCGGCGAAACTGGCCACACCCGCGCCGCCGGCACCGCCGCTGCCGAACAGCCCGGCATTGCCACCCGCCCCACCATTGGCGCCGGCGCCGCCGTTGCCGAACAGCAGGCCGCCATTGCCGCCGTTGCAGGAGGCGCCGCTACCGCACGTGGCCTCGTCGGCATCAAGGCCGTTGCCGATGAGCAGGCCACCCGGGCCGATCAGGTTGGGGACGGCGAGCGCAGCCTGCGGGCCGGCGGCGATGTTGCCCAAGAGATCGGCGCCGCCGCCGACGATCTGGCAGATGGGATCGTTCGGTGCGCAGGGCGCCGCCTGCGCGGTCCCGGTGCTCCACGTGCCCATGCTCGAACTGGTGGCAAATGCTCCGGCGGCGATTGCCGCACTGAACATGGCCCCGCCGGCAAGGCGTTTGGCGCCGCCGCCCGTTGGTGCTGCGTGCTTCGGCCTCCGGGCACGGAGTGCCGGCGGTGCGGTGGTGTTCGAAGAATCGATCGTCACGGGAGCCTCCAAAGATGCGATATTTGCGATGTGATGTCAGCAAGCTTGTCGAGGGCAAAGTAGCAAACCTTTACGTCTGTGTCAGCAAAATACTCAGGATTTTCTCAGGTGTGTCGTGCGCCCGTGGAACACCTCGCTGCTGCCGTCGAGCTTCCCGCGATCGATTTCGGGACCGCAAAGGTGCCGCAAGCATGCACGGGCCGCTACTGGTCGCCGCTTGTTGGATCTGGATGCGCGTCTTGTCCACCTTCGATGGTTCCAACCGCCGCCCAAAGGCGTGCCGGATGAACGCTGCGGGAGCTCAGAACGTTGCTGACAGCCGGTGTTGCGGTCCTTGTGATCGTGGCGGGGATGGGCACTGTTCGGTACGCTGCCGGGCTGGTTTGGACCCCAACACCAATACCAAGGGGTCTGACATCAAACGCAATTCTGCGCAATTTTCACGCGATTCGCCATTTGTCCCTCCCGCGACACGAATCGGCAGGTTCCGGCTGGCGAACATCGGCAAGCGTGCGACAACGGCCAACGTCCGCATCCAGCACTACGGCTGTTTTCAACACGTGCTCCCGGTTGCCGTCGGCGATTCAGACGCACGTGTCAGACACGCTGCGCGAGTTCGCCAACCTTCTGATGTACAACGACGCCCGACGATGGCTGGTACGCTGGGACAGCGGCCCGTCCAGATGAGGCGGTTGGGCATCGTGGACGTGGCAAGCGTCCGGATTGGTGATGTCTGCACGTAGCAGAAAGAGCTAGGGCAAAGCAGTCCGCCACCTGGGCAACGGCGCGGGGAGGCAATGGCCACTCGGAGAAGGCGTCGAGCAAACTCCAGAACCGTCTTGGCACCACGGCGATCATTCGCGCAATCCTTCTGCGATCCGATTTGCTTCGATTTCAAGCACTCTGAGTCGGATTCAAGTTTTCCTGCTTACGTCGGCTGGAATCGTGCGTATTTCCCAACGCGACAATTAATAATTACGCGGCAAAGCGCGCCGACTGCATGGGCGGGTGTTGTCGTGGAGAGCTATCGTTTCGCTCGCGCAATGTTTGCTCGGTGGCCATGTCATGGCGGTTGAGCGCCGGAATGCCCGGACAATCGGGGCTGACAAGCAGAAACCGCCCCGTGGAGCGGGCGACGGGAATCGAACCCGCGTAGCTAGTTTGGAAGACTAGGGCTCTACCATTGAGCTACGCCCGCATGCATTGCTTCGAGCCAGAACTGTACGGCCCGTGAGATGTCAAATCCAATCAGGTCGTCCTAGTTTCCGGTAAGTCTCCGGTAAGTCCCCGGTAACTTGGCTTTGTCCTGCCTGTGGGCCGTAGGATGCCGTGGGCTTCTCAGGATCTCTTGGGAGCCCGCCGGTATCGGGGTGTAGCGCAGCTTGGTAGCGCATCCGCTTTGGGAGCGGAAGGCCGCAGGTTCAAATCCTGTCACCCCGACAGAGCAGCACCCGCACGAATCCCCAGCTACGATCCGCCACGCAGATGCCCAAGGAGTACGCAGTGAAGAGCACCGTCGAGCAGTTGAGCCCCACCCGGGTGCGCCTGAACGTGGAGGTGCCTTTCGACGAGCTCGAGCCCGACTTCGACCGCGCGTTCCAGCAGTTGGCCAAGCAGGTGCGACTTCCCGGCTTCCGGCCCGGCAAGGCGCCGCGGAAGTTGCTCGAGGCACGGGTCGGTCGCGCCGCGGTACTCGAGCAGGTCGTCAACGACGCGCTGCCCAGCCGGTACAGCCAGGCGGTGACCACCTCCGAGGTGCAGCCGCTCGGCCAGCCGGAGATCGAGATCACCAAGCTCGAGGACGGGCAGGAACTGGTGTTCACCGCCGAGGTCGACGTGCGGCCCGCGATCACGCTGCCGGACCTGAGCGCCCTCCAGATAACGGTCGACCCCGTCGAGGTCTCCGACGAGGACGTGGACAACGAGCTGCAATCCCTGCGCGCCCGGTTCGGCACGCTGACCGGTGTCGAGCGACCGGTGGAAATCGGTGACTTCGTGTCCGTCGACCTGTCGGCGATGGTCGACGGCCAGGAGGTGGCCGACGCGAAGACCGAGGGGCTGTCCCACGAGGTCGGCTCCGGTCAGTTGATCGAGGGTCTGGATGACGCGCTGGTCGGCATGTCCTCCGGTGAGACCAAGACCTTCACCGCGAAGCTGGTGGGGGGTTTGCACGGCGGGCAGGACGCCGAAGTGACCGTGACGGTCGGCTCGGTGAAAGTTCGGGAACTGCCCGAGGCCGACGACGACTTCGCGCAGCTGGCCAGTGAGTTCGACACCGTCGAAGAGCTCAAGGAGGACTTGGCCGAGCAGGTCAAGCGGTTCAAGAGCATTCAGCAGGCCGAGAAGATCCGCGATGCCGCGGTCGCGGCGTTGCTGGAGCAGGTGGACGTTCCGTTGCCAGAGAACATCGTGCGGGCCCAGGTCGCCGAGACCCTCCACCAGGCGATCCACGGTCTGGAACACGACGAGGCCAGGTTCGCCGAACTACTCAAGGAGCAGGGCAGCTCACGCGAGGAGTTCGACGCCGATGCCCGCGGTGGGGCCGAAAGGGCCGTCAAGACCCAGCTGCTGATGGATGCGATCGCCGACGACCTGGACATCCAGGTGGGCCAGAACGACATCACTGAGCGCCTGGTGTTGATGTCTCGTCAGTACGGCGTCGAGCCACAGCAGCTGATCCAGCTGTTGCAGCAGAACAACCAACTGCCGGCGATTTTCGCCGACGTGCGCCGCGGTCTGACCGTCGCTGCTGTGGTCGTGGCGGCCACGGTGACCGACACCGACGGCAACGTGATCGACACCAGCGAGTTCTTCGGGTCCGCGGAGACCGACGACGACCTCGACGGTGACGACCTCGACGGTGACGACCTCGACGACGACGATCTGGACGGCGACGATCTCGACGACGACGATCTGGACGCCGGCGACTTCGACGACGACGATCTCGACGAGAACGAAATCGGCGACGAAGACGCCGACGCGGACGATACCGACGAGAAGTGACCTCCCGCGGGCGGTGCGCGACTCACGCCCACAGCGAACGCGCAGTGCAGGCGCGTGCGTGTCGCCGCGGTTTGGCTAGTGTCGGTGACAACACACACGAGAAAGCAGGTAACCCGTCGTGACTGACATGCGTTCCGGGTCAATGGGCCTGAACCTCACGGACTCGGTCTATGAGCGGTTGCTCGCAGAGCGGATCATCTTCCTGGGCACCCAGGTCGACGACGACATCGCCAACCGGCTGTGCGCGCAGATTCTGCTGCTGGCCGCCGAGGATCCGGCCAAGGACATCAACCTCTACATCAACTCGCCGGGCGGTTCGGTCAGCGCGGGCATGGCCATCTACGACACCATGGTGCTGGCACCGTGCGATGTGGCGACCTACGCCATGGGCATGGCGGCGTCGATGGGCGAGTTCCTGTTGGCGGCCGGCACCAAGGGCAAGCGGTACGCCTTGCCGCACGCCCGCATCATGATGCATCAGCCGTCCGCCGGCATCGGGGGCAGCGCCGCCGACATCGCGATCCAGGCCGAGCAGTACGCCCTCACCAAAAAGGAAATGAACCGGCTCAACGCCGAGTTCACCGGCCAGACGCTAGAGCGCATCGAGGCGGACGCCGACCGGGACCGGTGGTTCACCGCTCCCGAGGCGCTCAAGTACGGCTTCGTCGACCACATCATCACCCGCGCCCACTTCAACGGGAGTGCCTCATGACCCAGTCTGCCCACCGCCCAGGCGTGAACGTGAACCAGCCGCAGGCGCGCTACATCCTGCCGTCGTTCATCGAGCACTCCAGCTTCGGCATCAAGGAGTCCAACCCGTACAACAAGCTGTTCGAGGAGCGCATCATCTTCCTCGGCGTGCAGGTGGACGACGCCTCGGCCAACGACATCATGGCCCAGCTGCTGGTGCTGGAGTCGCTTGATCCCGACCGCGACATCACCATGTACATCAACTCGCCGGGTGGCTCGTTCACCTCGCTGATGGCGATCTACGACACCATGCAATACGTACGTGCCGACATCCAGACGGTGTGCCTGGGCCAGGCCGCCTCGGCCGCCGCGGTGCTGCTGGCCGCTGGTACCCCCGGTAAGCGCATGGCGCTGCCCAACGCGCGCGTGCTCATCCACCAACCGGCCGTCGGCGGCGCCATTCAGGGGCAGGTCTCCGACCTGGAGATCCAGGCCGCCGAGATCGAGCGGATGCGCACGCTGATGGACACCACGCTGGCCCGGCACACCGGCAAGGATCCCGCGGTCATTCGCAAGGACACCGACCGCGACAAGATCCTGACGGCCGAGGAAGCCAAGGGGTACGGGATCATCGACACGGTTCTGGAGTACCGCAAGCTGTCCGCGCAGCGGGCCTGATCCGGGCCGTCCCGCGTCGCGGCCCGATCACGACCGCGACACGCCAGGGACACGGCTGCGCGATGCACAGGCCGCGAGTCCAAACAGGGGATATGTTTTGGCGACAGCTGAATACCACCGGCGCTATTCGGACCATCGCTCGCCCCTTACCCGCATGAGCGGGTAGCGTCGGAACAGATCGATTCAGATCCCACCACCGGTGAGACGCACCGGCGAAGAGGAAGTAGGGACTCCAGCACATGGCGCGCATCGGAGACGGCGGTGACCTGCTGAAGTGCTCGTTCTGCGGAAAGAG
>CAYLWH010000116.1:0-11772 GCA_964387245.1 uncultured Mycobacterium sp. | reverse complement strand
ATGGGTCGCCGCCGACCGCCGTCGGAGCGTTTCGTGGTCCTTTCTCGCAAAGCGAAGCGAAGGGCTCAGCGATCGGGAGTCCGAGATCCTGGCCCTCATCACGCAGGGCGCCCGTAGGTCGGGGATCGAGTGTCCGAACGGTGGCGGCATTCCAGGCCGGCAGCCATTCTGGGTGACGGGCAGAAACGCGGTTCGAGATCCAACACTGCGGACTGCGACTCAGGACGCTGACGTCCCAAACGGCGTCAACGAGGACGGCGGCGGCGACCAATCACTGGCTTTGGGCCTTCCTTGGCCGGCGCAACCCGGCCATGGCATTGCAGGATGCGTCAGTCGTTCGCCAGGAACTTCTTCAGCTTCGCCACGGCCTGGTCGACGCTGAAACTGGCCGGCTCATGCCGTGGCGGAAAATCTTTGAAGGTGTCGAGGAATGCCGTCGCCATCGCGGTCATGTAGAAGATGAAGAAGTCGTGGTGCAGTAGCCAGTCGTAATACGTGTTCGACGTGATGTCGGCGTATTCGTACGGATCGGTGCGCAGATTGAACAGCTTCGGCACCCGCAGTGTGGTGAAGGGCTCGGCCCAGATCTGCATCGTGCCCTGGCACCGTTGCTCCATGAACACCGCCTTCCAGTTCTCGAACCGCATAGCGACCAGATCGCCGTCGTCGGAGAAGTAGAAGAAGCCGCGACGCGGGCTCGTGTCCACCACGCCGGTGAGGTAGGGGAGCAGGTTGTAGCCGTCGATGTGCACCTTGTACTCGGTGTTTCCGTCTGCCCCCGCCTTGTGACCCTGCTTGAGCTTTTCGACGATGTCGGGCTCACCGGCGGCAGCCAGGAACGTCGGCAGCCAATCATGGTGCTGGACGATCTCGTTCGACACCGAGCCGGCCGGGATCTTGCCGGGCCAGCGGATCATCTCCGGAACTCGGAAGGCACCTTCCCAGTTGGTGTTCTTCTCGCTGCGGAACGGTGTGGTCCCGGCATCGGGCCAGCTGTTGCGGTGCGGGCCGTTGTCGGTGGAGTAGACGACGATCGTGTCCTCGGCGATCCCCAGCTCGTCCAGGCAGTCCAGCACGGCACCGACGTTGCGGTCGTGGTCGATCATGGTGTCGTGGTACTCGGACTGCCATCTGCCGGCCTGCCCGCGGCTCTCCGCCTTGGTGTGGGTGTACAGGTGCATGTGGGTGGTGTTCATCCACACGAAGAACGGGTTACCGGCTGAATGTTGTCGTTTGATGTAGTCGACGGTGGCCTCGGTGACGTCGTCGTCGATGGTTTCCATCCGCTCGGTGTTCAACGGACCGGTGTCCTCGATGGTCTGCTTGCCCACCGGGCCGTATGTCGGATCGTCGGGGGCGGTGGACACCTCGGTGGTGGCCATGCACTTGAGCACACCGCGGGGCAGCGCCAGTTCGTACAGCCTCGGGAACTGATCCTTGTACGGGTAGTCGAACTGCTCGGGCTCCTCCTCGGCGTTGAGGTGATAGAGGTTGCCATAGAACTCGTCGAACCCGTGCACCGTGGGTAAGTACTTGTTCAGGTCCCCGAAGTGGTTCTTGCCGAACTGTCCGGTGGCATACCCGAGCGGCTTGAGCAGTTCGGCGATGGTCGGGTCCTCGGCGGCCCAGCCGATCGGGGCGCCCGGCACGCCGACCTTGCTCATTCCGGTGCGGTACACGCTCTGCCCGCTGATGAACGCGGCGCGGCCCGCGGTGCAGCTCTGCTCGCCGTAGGAGTCGGTGAAGCGCATCCCCTCGTCGGCGATACGGTCGATGTTGGGTGTGCGGTAGCCCATCAGGCCGTCGCTGTAGCAACTCAAGTTGCTGATTCCGATGTCGTCGCCCCAGATCACCAGGATGTTGGGCTTGCCGTCAGGCATGAAATTCCCTTTCTTGCGTAGCGGATGGTCCTGAGTGTTGGTCCCGCAGCCCCCATACCGACCGTAGGAGATTCGATAGGGCGGTGGGCCCACTCCGGCCAATCGCGCGTCCGACGCCGTGTCGCCCCGGTGCCGGCACGGTCTAGGCTGGAAGTGTCGTGGGTTTGTCGCGTGTCCTCCTGGGTTGCCGTCTGCGATTGCTCTGAAGAGCTGACGGGATGTCCTCATGGTGCTCACCGCACCGCACAAGCTGAACGAAACCAGGCTGGCACTGTGTGAACGATCGACCGGCCGCGGAGGTGTCGACGGCGCCTGGTGGCCCGTCAGCACCGATCTGCGCACCCAACTACCGGATCTTGTTGCGGTCCTTGGTCTTTGGATCGGTCCGGTACGGCGCGTCCTGTACGACCCCGAGGTGTGGCCGTTTGCGCCGGCTCGCATACTTCGTGGCAGCGCGACGATGATCGCGGTCGACCCCTACGCCCTGGTTGCCAGCGACACCGTGTACCTGATGGGAACGCACTCGCGCGACGCGGTGATCTTCGTCGTTCCGCCACGCTGCACCGCGACCGCCGCGCGCCGGGTGCTCAGTGCGGTGTCGGCGGCGACCACGCCGCTGGACGTCGCGATTCTGCGTCAGCTGGTGGCGGCAGAGGCGCGGCGCTGAGCGAACCCGTAACGGCGGGTACCCAGGCGGCCTCACGCCAGCGATGGTGCCGCGCTCTCCACCGCCCTTCGGAACGTGGTCTGATCGCCGCGGCCCAGCTACCACTGCGGGCCGCTAGCTGGAAGTGGCCGCACCGTCGTCGGCGGCCAGCGCATCCTCGACCCGCTTGCGCGCTCCCGCCAAATGCTCTTCGCACCGTTTGGCGAGCTTCTCGCCCCTTTCCCAGAGCTCCAGCGATGCATCGAGACCCAAGCCGCCCTGTTCGAGGTGATGTACGACCTCGCTGAGTTCGTCGCGGCACTGCTCGTATCCCAGTTCGCTGATGTCTCTGGTGGAATTGTCCTCAGGCATCGGTTTCCCCTCGACTCACGGCGGCTATGGAGCCATCTGGCACCCGGATTCGCAGTTCGGTGCCGGCGGGTGCGTCTGCCGTCGATCGCAGTATCCGCGATCCGGCCTGCACAACCGCATAGCCGCGAGCCAAGGTGGCCGATGGTCCCAGTGTGGCCAGCCGTGCCGACAGATGACCGACCGTGTCGCTCTGGGAGGCGATCAGCCGGGCGATGTCGCGCCGGCCGGCCATGCGAATGCGGTGGATTTCCGCGCCGCGCGCGTCCAGTGACCGCAGCGGGTCCGCCAACACCGGTCGGCTGCGAAGTTGGGACAGATGTCGTTCCTCGCGCGACACCCAGTTCCGCAGTGCGCGTGCGCTGCGCCGTCGCAAGTCCGCCACGAGGGCCTGCTCGGCGGCCGCGTCGGGCACGATCCTCTTGGCGGCGTCGGTGGGCGTCGCCGCGCGCAGGTCCGCGACCAGATCACACAGCGGGTTGTCCGGTTCGTGGCCGACGGCGCTGACGACGGGCGTGGTGCATGCCGCGATCGCGCGGCACAGCGTCTCGTCGGAGAACGGCAGCAGGTCCTCGACACTGCCGCCGCCCCGGGCGATGACGATGACGTCCACATCCGGGTGGCCGTCGAGCTCGGCCAGCGCCTCGACGATCTGCACGACGGCATTGGGGCCCTGCACCGCGGTGTTGCGGACCGCGAAGCGCACCGCGGGCCAGCGGGTGGCGGTCACGGTGGTCACGTCGTGCTCGGCGGCGCTGGCGCGCCCGGTGATCAGCCCTACCGTCCGTGGCAGAAACGGCAGCGATCTCTTCAGGCGGCTGTCGAACAGGCCCTCGGCTTCCAACAGGCGTCGCAACCGCTCGATCCGGGCCAGCAGCTCCCCCACACCGACGGCGCGAATCTCGCTGACGCGCAACGAGAATGACCCGCGACCAGTGAAGAAGGTGGGTTTGCCGAACACCACCACCCGAGTGCCTTCGGTCAACTTGACGGGGGCGGCCTGCACCAGATCGAGCGAGCAGCTGATGGGCAGTGACATGTCGGCCGCCGGGTCCCGCAGCACCATGAACACGGTGGCCGCACCGGGCCGCAGTTTGAGCTGGGTGATCTGTCCTTCGACCCAGACCATCCCCAGCTTGTCGATCCAACCGGCCACCCGGATCGCGACGGCCCGAACCGGGTACGGGTTCTCCGGGCTCTGGCCTTGCCGAACCTGCGCCGGTGAGCTCACCTCGCGGACGCGCGGGTGATCCTGTTTGCGAGCAGCGTCAGGAACGGTGCGCGCGACTTGCGAGCCTCCTCGTAGGAGAGCAGGTCTTCGAGTTCACCGACCGACAGGGATTGCAGGCGGGCCCGCAGCTGCGCCAACGTCAGATCGTCGTAGTCGATCTCGATGACGATCTCGGGCGTGGCCGCACCCGGCTCGGGGCCGGCGACGTCCACCGACGGGCCCGCCCCGTTTCCGCTGATATCGGAGGCGGTGAAGAGCGCGAACCGGCCTTCGGTCCGCCGGGGCTCAGCGACCTCGGCACCGATGTCCGCCGCGTCTTCCGCGTCCTCGTCGAAGGTTGCCCACGGGGGCTGTTCATCCCTCGGCGGAAAGAAGCTCTCGAGCGTGGTGTCGCCCTTGATCACGAGGTCGGCCACGTCCTGCTGCACTTTCATCACGAGATGAGCCAGCTGGCTTGCGAGCGTCATGGGATACATCAGGATGGTCTGCGGAAGTTTCAAGGTCCCCTCGACGGCGGTCGCCGCCACCCCTACCAGCAGCCGGACTCCGTACGGTGCACTAGACATGGCTGCCAGCCTACTTCCGGTCGTCCGGTCGCCCCGCAGTGTGGCGGGAAAGTACGCTGAACCCATGCCGCCATCCGTCAACATGGGCATTCCGGGTGCCTCCCGATCCGCTCTGCTGTCGGCGATATCCGGTACCGAGGGCAAACGGGTCCTGCTGGCCGAACCGCGCGGATACTGCGCCGGGGTAGACCGGGCAGTCGAGACCGTCGAGCGCGCGCTGGAGAAGCACGGCGCCCCCGTCTACGTCCGCCATGAGATCGTGCACAACCGCCACGTGGTGGAAACGCTGGCCAAGGCGGGCGCGGTATTCGTCGCCGAAACCGACGAGGTTCCCCAGGGCGCAATCGTGGTGTTCTCGGCGCACGGGGTCGCGCCGACGGTGCACCAGACGGCCGCCCAGCGTGATCTGAAGGTGATAGACGCCACCTGTCCGTTGGTGACCAAGGTTCACAACGAAGCGAAGCGGTTCGCGCGCGACGACTACGACATCCTGCTGATCGGCCACGAGGGTCATGAGGAGGTGGTCGGCACCGCCGGTGAGGCACCCGACCATGTGCAACTCGTGGATGGCCCGGCCGCCGTCGACAACGTCAGCGTTCGCGATGAGGACAAGGTGATCTGGCTGTCGCAGACCACGCTGTCGGTCGACGAGACGATGGAGACCGTGCAACGGCTGCGGGAACGCTTCCCCAAGCTGCAGGACCCGCCCAGCGACGACATCTGCTACGCGACGCAGAACCGCCAGGTTGCCGTCAAGGCGATGGCACCCGAGTGCGAACTGGTCATTGTGGTGGGTTCACGCAACTCGTCGAACTCGGTGCGGCTGGTCGAAGTCGCGCTCGGTGCCGGATCGGACGCCGCCCACCTGGTGGACTACGCCGAAGACATCGACCCGGTCTGGTTGGACGGGGTGTCGACGGTCGGCGTGACGTCGGGCGCGTCGGTGCCCGAAGTTCTGGTGCGCGGCGTGCTCGAGCGCCTCGCCGAATACGGTTACGACACCGTGCAATCCGTGACTACCGCCAACGAGACGCTGGTTTTCGCGTTACCGCGGGAAATCCGTGGGCCCCGACGCTGATTCAGCCGCGCGGGTGGCGCCGGTCCCGCTTGTCGCCGTCGTCGTCCCCGCCGCCGCGGTACCGGACATTGGAAATCGGGTGATGCGTCTCCGGCGGTGACGGGGGCGCTTCGTAGGGTTCCGCGGCGTCGGCGGGGCCGTACCGTTCGAACGGCTCGTAGGCGCTCTGGTAACGGCTGGGCCGCATACGTCGTTCCGGCGGATCCGGCGACTCGAAGTCGCGTGACCGGTACGCGCGCGGCGGTGCGCCGCGGCTACCCGGGTCGCGGGGCGTGCGCCGCCGGCGTGGCGGGGGAGGCCCAAGCGCGTCATCAACGTCCCGACCGGAATCCGCGTATCGGCGCCTCGCCGCGGGAGGGAGCGTGTCGGGGTCGTCCATCGGCGGCCGGGACCGCGACGGCGTGGCCCGCTGTCTGGATGGTCGACGCTCGCGGGGCGACCTGGCGGTGGCGCGCTCGACAGGGGGTTTTTGGGGCCGCCTGGCCCGGGGTTGCGGCTCGACCTCGTCGTCGCCGGAATCGTCGGCGGACCGCCCGCTGAACATCGCGGCCAACTTCGCCCCGACGCCGCCGACCACTCCCGCACCCACCGCGGCCTTTCTAGTGGCGCTGCCGACTCGGTCGGCCGCCCCGAAATACCAGCGCGCCATCCCGATCAGGAGCACCACCACCGAGGTGGTGAACATCAGCAGGAAGCGTTCGACGAGCGGATAACCGCAGTTGATCAGGACATCTCTGAGGCCGTTGATCTCCGAGCGGTGGAAGAGGAAATAAGCTGCGGGCACCGCGATGAACAGGATCAACGGCGGTTGCACCACCGCGGTGAAGATGCCGGACCGCTGCACGGCGAGCACCGCGGCCAGACATCCGATCACATACAGGGTGGCGAACACGCCCGTCAGCTCCTGGTTGCCGAACGCCGCGTCGATCGCGAACCCGGTGAAGGTGGCCGCGGCCGCGATGAGGATGGCACCCCACCACGGCACACCGGGAATGTCCGGGTGGGCCGGGCCATTCTCTGCGGCTGCTGTCGACCTCGCCCGCTGCGCTGACACACGTAGACCGTACCGGCTACTCCCCTGAGGTGACCGCCAGCACGGCGGTGGTGTCGCCCTCTTAGACTGTGGTCTCTGTGAGCCTGAACCTGGGAATCGTCGGCCTGCCCAACGTCGGAAAGTCGACGCTGTTCAATGCACTGACCCGCAATGACGTGCTGGCGGCCAACTACCCGTTCGCGACGATCGAACCCAATGAGGGTGTGGTGCCGCTGCCCGATCCGCGTCTGGACAAGCTCGCCGAGATATTCGGGTCGGAGAAGACCGTCCCCGCACCGGTGACGTTCGTCGATATCGCCGGCATCGTCAAGGGCGCTTCGGAGGGTGCCGGGCTGGGGAACAAGTTCCTGGCCAACATCCGTGAATGCGATGCCATCTGCCAGGTGGTCCGGGTGTTCGCCGACGACGACGTGGTGCACGTCGACGGCCGGGTCGACCCTGGGAGCGACATCGAGGTCATCGAGACCGAACTGATCCTGGCCGACATGCAGACGCTGGAGAAGGCGGTGCCGCGGCTGGAGAAGGAAGCGCGGAACAACAAGGAGCGCAAGCCCGTTCACGAGGCGGCGATGGCCGCCCAGCAGGTGCTCGACAGCGGTAAGACGTTGTTCGGCGCCCACGGCGACTTCGGCGTACTGCGTGAGCTGAACCTGTTGACCACCAAGCCTTTTCTGTACGTGTTCAACGCCGACGAGTCGGTGCTGACCGATGCTTCGAAGGTGGCCGAACTGCGCGAACTGGTGGCGCCGGCGGACGCGGTGTTCCTCGATGCCAAGATCGAGGCCGAACTGCAGGAACTCGACGACGAGTCCGCCGCCGAGCTGCTGGAGTCGATCGGGCAGACCGAGCGTGGCCTGGATGCGTTGGCACGGGCCGGCTTTCACACACTGAAGTTGCAGACCTACCTGACCGCGGGGCCGAAAGAGGCGCGGGCGTGGACGATTCATCAGGGCGACACCGCGCCCAAGGCCGCCGGTGTGATCCACACCGATTTCGAGAAGGGCTTCATCAAGGCCGAGATCGTGTCCTTCGACGATCTGGTCGGGGCGGGTTCGATGGCGGCTGCGAAGGCCGCCGGAAAGGTCCGGATGGAGGGCAAGGATTACGTCATGGCCGATGGCGACGTGGTGGAGTTCCGGTTCAACGTGTAGCCGAGTTCGGGTTCGTTTTCGAGAACGTCGGCATCCGGATCGTGTCCTTGCGGCCAGTCGTTTGGTTATCCCGCCCCCGTTGGTCTGTTTTGCGGTCTTTGCAGCGCTTCCGACCTCGCAATCGCGCTAGAATTCTGTACATGACAACGCTGCCCCTGGCTGAGGTCCGGGCGAATCTTTCCAAGCTGATCGACGAGGCTGTCCGCACCCATCTGCGCATCGAAGTCACTCGACAGGGCAGGCGAGCGGCGGTGATTCTCAGTGCTGACGACTACGACTCGATCATCGAAACCCTCGATATTTTGAGCGACCGAGATCTGATGAAGGAGCTCCGCGAAGGACAGGCAGACGTCGCACGCGGTGACTTCCACACCCTTGACGACGTGGCGAACGAACTGCGGGCCAAAGGGCGATTGCCCAAGTGACCCATGAAGTGGTCCTGTCTCCGGGCGCACGTAGGGCTCTGTCGGAAGAACTTCCGGAGGCGGTTGCCGCGGCGTGCTTTGAGTTCATCACGGGACCGCTGGCCGAAAATCCTCGCCATGTCGGCAAGCCGCTTCGGAACGAACTGGCCGGATCCTATTCAGCGAGGAGGGGTGAGTTTCGGGTCATCTACGACATCGATGACAACAGGATTCGCGTCGAGGTCATTTCGATTCGTCGCCGACTGGACGCATACCGCACATGAGAGGTTGTTCGCCGTGGCACTGGGTTCCGTCAGGCAGCGTGGCGCGGTGCTGGATCTGTTGGCGAATCTCTATCAGTTTCCCGTGGTGGCCCACGACGAGTTGCTCTACCTCGTCGAACACAGGCAGCTATGGGGAAGGGGCCTCAGCATGGTCGATGTCCACCTGATGGCTGCTGCCGCGATTGTTGATGGCGCCTGCTTCTGGACCCGGGACAAGCGACTGACGGCCGCGTGCTGCGATATCGGAGTGCCCGTGGTCGACGAGCCCTGATCTTGGGTCGTGGAGTTCCCGTTCGGGCAACCTCAGGTCAGCACAAATGAGTAGCCCTGCGACGTAGCATTCCCTGGTGAGTTTTGCCGTCCCGCCGGACGCTTATGCCCGTTTCATGGGCCGCTACGCCGACCCTCTCGCGGGGGTCTTCGTGGCATTTGCCGGGGTCGGCGCGGGCGAGAAGGTGCTCGACGTGGGCTGCGGACCGGGGGCGCTGACGGCACATCTGCTGTCCGTCGGAGCCGAGGTCGAGGCGATCGATCCGTCACCGCCGTTCATCGACGCGATCCGTGAACGCTTCCCGAACATTGCCGCGCGTCGGGGTACGGCGGAGGAATTGCCTTATGACACTGCCGCTTTCGATGCCGCTCTCGCGCAATTGGTGGTTCACTTCATGACCGATCCAGTCGTAGGCCTCACACAGATGGCGCGCGTGACTCGGCGTGGCGGTGTCATTGCCGCATGTGTGTGGGACGGGCCGACCGGTGCGCTGGCGCCGTTCTGGGATGCGGTTCACATGATCGACCCGCAGGCCGAGGATGAAGCGCTACTCTCCGGGGCGCGCGCGGGGCACCTGACTGACCTGTTCGAAACGGCTGGCCTACGCGATGTGGAAGAGGACTCCATCGCGGTCGAGGTCGTGCACCCGACTTTTGAGCAGTGGTGGGAGCCGTATACATACGGCGTCGGTCCTGCCGGTGACTACGTCCAGCGACTCGATCACGACGCCCGTGCACGCCTGGAATCAGTGGCTCGCCGACGTCTGGGTAGTGGGCCCTTCACCGTTACCGCCACGGCATGGGCCGCCCGCGCGACGGTGTGACCGCAGCGTGGTCCGAATTTCGGGTGCAACTTCTCAAAACCGTGAACCGCCTGCGGCCGCCACTCGTGTTCCCTTGAGTCTGTCAACGCAAGGGGGAGCACATGCACAGCTCGGTCCGTTCGCCACTGTCCATTGGATTCGCCGTCGTGGCCATCAGTGCCGCGGCGGTCGCTTCCCCGCCACCTCCGCTGCCGGTCTCCGCGCCGGTGGCTTCCCCGATCCGGCTGGCCGCCGACGCGGTCCCGCTCGGCGGCCTGCTCACCAGCTTTGCCGGCAACCAACTCATCTACTGCTCGATCATCTGCCCGGATCTCGTAAGACTGGCGGCCACCGTTCCGGCGGGCGCTGTCGCCGCGCCGGCCGCATTCGTGACCTCGCTCTCGTCGGGCAATCTGCTGAATGCACTCGGCGCTGCGGTCGCGTCGGTGACCAACCCGCTGGATGCCGCATTCGACCCGATCATCACCAATGACCTGACCCTCGTGCTCCCGCGCGCCCAGAACGCCCTCGCGGTGGGCGTCGTGGGCCTGCTCGACATTGCCGCGGCGGGACCGCTGGGCGTCGTGGACGCGATCCAGACCGCCCGGCAGAACACCTTCGATGCGTTGAACGACACGATCCCGCCGTCGCAGACATCACCCAACCCGCGCGGCCTCATCCAGGTTGTGGCGGTCGAGTCGATCAACGTCGCATCATCGATCCTGTTCCAGGCCTTCGAGGAGGGCCTGCTCGGCATTGTGCAGACGGTCGATTCCTCGGCGACCGCACTCGCCCAAACCGGAAACCCGGTGGTGGCGTTCGCCGCCGGTGAACGCGCAGCGACCGCGTCATTCGGCAAGGCGCTCGGCTACATCGGCACGGCCACGCACACCGCCGTTGTGAATATTTCTGCGGCACTGCATGATCCGCTGCCGGCGCAGGACATGGCCAGCCTTACGCCTACGCCTACCCCAACCGCGGCGGTCCGCACCACGCGGATGCGCGGCGCCGATGGATCGCCGGCAATCGCGAAGAGCCGTGATGTATCGATTAATCAGAACAAAACCGCCGGGGCGACACGTACCGTCAAGCTCGGCGCGGCCAAGCAATCCCTTCGCAACGGGCTTGCGAACCTCGGCCAGGCGCTTCGGCGACCGGGGAAAGCCACCGCGGTTGCCGAAGCCGGAGCCCGGGACACAGCCGCTCACCCGGGCGAGGCACGGGCCCGCAGCGGCAAGGGTGCTGCGGTCAAGTTGCGGCACGCCTTGGCCGACGCCGCTAACGGATGATCGAAATCTCCTGACCCAGTTCGTATCCCGGGGTCAGTGGGAGCTCGTCGCCACTCCAGAATGAGCCCGGGTCGAAGTAGTTCTCGCGCTTGTCGGTGACCAGCAGGCCCATCTCTTCATAGGTGATTGCGACGGTTTCCGCGCAGTACGCCGTCTGCAAGCCCACCGCGCGGCGCCGCCGTTTGTCCTGTTCAGCCGTCCCGCGAACAACCTTGTGTACGAACGGGATGCCCCGTGTCCAATCGCTCAGCGTGGGCAGTCGCCCCAAGAACCAGCGTCCGGTCAACCGCGCGGTGCTGGGGAACGGTGTGCCGTTCATCCGGGCGACCACGTGAAGCGCCCGATCCTCTTGCTCGCGGTCGGCGTATGGGTTGAGTTGCCGTAGCCAGCACCGCTGGTGGTACTTGTCCATCCACTGCTCTACGGCCGCACGCAGGTCGTTGAGTTGCACGCCGCGATGGTTGGTGCCGGTCCACATGTCCAGCAGCTTGTCGGCCAGCTCGGCGTGCCAGATCAACGGCGGGAGGTCGTCGACCGCGACGGTCATGCCGACGTGGTTGACCGGACTGTTGGTCAGGGTCTGGATGGTCCGGTCGGGTCTGGAACCGCCGCGGAACAGCCAGATGTCGCCGGTGCGTGTTGCTTCCAGGGCCTGATCCAGCGAGACGGTCACGGTCACCATCGCAGCTTAGGCACACTGACCCCATGCGCATTGGGTGGAAGTGGATTGGATTGGCCGGGGTGGTT
>CAYLWH010000115.1:0-11824 GCA_964387245.1 uncultured Mycobacterium sp. | reverse complement strand
GCAAGCCGACCGCCGCCGACGTTCTTCGCACGTTCCATCCGTCACTTGCGCTCAAGGCGATGCGCGGGACGGTCGAGACGTGCCGGCTGCTGCCGATGATCGTGACCTTCGCGATCGGCGTCTGGGTGCTGGGCTGCCTGCAGGTGGCCGCGCACACCTGGGGCTGGGACGGCGCGGCGCTGGTCGGCGGGATGGTCTTGCTGGTCGCCGGGGCGGTTGCCGGCGCCATCGCCGTGCTGGCGAAATGGATTGTGGTGGGCCACATCCAGCCCGTCGAACACCCGCTGTGGTCGTCGTTCGTGTGGCGCAACGAGGTATCGGACACCTTCGTCGAGACCGTCGCCGCCCCGTGGTTCGCCCGCGCCGCCAGCGGCACCCCGGTGATGAACCTGTGGCTGCGCGCGTTGGGCGCCAAGATCGGCCGCGGCGTCTGGTGTGAGACCTACTGGCTGCCCGAGGCCGATCTGGTGACCTTGGCGAAGAGCAGCACCGTCAACCGCGGCTGTGTGGTCCAGACTCACCTGTTCCACGACCGCATCATGCGGATGGACACCGTGGTGCTCGAGGAGGGTTCGACGCTGGGCACCCACTGCGTGGTGTTGCCGGCGGCCCGCCTCGGCGCCGGTGCCACGGTAGGTCCCGCCTCACTGGTGATGCGCGGCGACGAGGTTCCGCCCAACACCCGTTGGCAGGGCAATCCCATTGCGCCATGGATGGTTTCCGGCAAGAAGCGCGTCGGCAAGGCCGCGTCGGAGGATGCCGCGGCGTGAGCAAACCCAAGAAGCGCCGACCGGGGCCGCCGATGATCGACCCCTACCTGCCCGCCAACGGCAACCTCGGCTACCGGGTATCGCACTACAAACTCGACCTGGAGTACAAGGTCGCCATCCACCGGTTGACCGGCGCCGCCACCATCACCGCTGTCACGCTGGCCGCGCTCAAGACGTTCACGCTCGACCTGTCGGCGGTGCTGGCGGTGTCCAAGGTGACCGTCAACGGCCGACGGCCGGCGTCGTTCCGCAGCACCGGCGGCAAGCTGCACATCGGCCTGGATTCCGCGCTGCCGGCGGGGGCCGCCATGACGGTCACCGTGCGATACGGCGGGTCCCCCCGCCCTGTCCGAAGCCTCTGGGGAGAGGTCGGTTTCGAGGAACTGACCAACGGCGTGCTGGTGGCCGGCCAGCCCAACGGCGCCGCGTCGTGGTTCCCGTGCGACGACCACCCCAGCTCGAAGGCGAGCTACCGGATCCAGATCAGCACCGACAATCCCTACCGCGCGGTGGCCAACGGCAAGCTCATCGCCCGCCGCGTCAAGGCAGGCTTGACCACGTGGACCTACGAACTGGCCGAGCCCACGTCGACGTACCTGGTGACGTTGCAGATCGGCGACTACAAGATGCACCGGCTCGCCAAGTCGCCGGTACCGATGCAGGCCGCCCTGCCCGAGCGCCTGACCCGTAACTTCGACCATGCTTTCGCACGCCAGCCACAGATGATGAAACTGTTCGTCAAGCTGTTCGGCCCGTACCCGCTTTCGACCGGCTACACCGTTGTGGTGACGGATGACAATCTTGAGATTCCCCTTGAGGCACAAGGAATTTCGATCTTCGGCGCCAACCACTGCAACGGCTCCGGCAGCTCCGAGCGCCTGATCGCGCACGAACTGGCGCACCAGTGGTTCGGCAACAGCGTCACCGCGCGGCGCTGGCGGGACATCTGGCTGCACGAGGGGTTTGCGTGCTACGCGGAGTGGCTGTGGTCTCAGGAGTGCGGCGGCCCCAGCGCCGGGCAGTTGGCACGGCAGTACCATCGCAAGCTGGTGGGCTCGCCGCAGAATCTGCTGCTGGCCGACCCGGGGCCGCGGAACATGTTCGACGATCGGGTCTACAAGCGCGGGGCACTGACCCTGCATGCGCTTCGCGGGATCATCGGCGACGACAATTTCTTCGCGCTCCTGCGGGACTGGACCACACGCAACCGACACTCGACCGTGGTGACCGATGATTTCACCGGCCTAGCCGCTCGGTACTCACGGACCTCGCTGCGTCCGCTGTGGGACGCCTGGCTGTACTCGACGCCGGTCCCGCCGTTGTGACCGACGCCGGTACCGCGACCGGCCCGGTGACCCGGGGCAGTGTGACGCGGGTGGGTGTGGCCACCGTGATCACCGCACTATGCGGCTACGCCGTGCTGTACTTGGCGGCGCGCGCACTCGACCCGGCCGGCTTCTCGGTGTTCGCCGTCTTCTGGGGCGCGTTCGGTCTGGTGACCGGGGCGGCGTTCGGCCTGCTGCAGCAGAGCACCCGTGAAATCCGACTCGCCGCCCACAGCTCGGCCCACGGTTCGGTCAAAAAAGGCACCCCCTTGACGCATCCGATGCGCGTCGCCGCCGCCGTCGGGGTCGTCGCTGCCGTGGTGATCGCGCTGACCGCGCTGATGTGGTCACCGCACGTGTTCGTCGCGTCCAGGTCGCTCTCGGTGATCCTGCTGGCCGTGGGATCGGCGTGTTTCTGCCTGCACGCCACGCTGCTGGGCATGCTGGCCGGCGACAACCGCTGGTCGCAGTACGGCGCGCTGATGGTGACCGACGCGGTCATCCGGGTGCTTATCGCGGTGACGACCGTCGTGGCGGGCTGGGGCCTGGTCGGGTTCCTGTGGGCCACCGTCGGCGGCGCGCTGTCCTGGCTGCTGCTGCTGCTGGCCTCGCCGACGACCCGCGGGGTCGCCCGACTGGTTGCCCGCGAGGACACCACGTCTTTCCTGCGCGGCGCCTCGCACGCGGTGGCCGCGGCTGGCGCGAGCGCAATCCTGGTGATGGGTTTTCCGGTGCTGCTCAAGGCGACCTCGGACGATCTCGGGGCCGCCGGCGGTGTGGTGATCCTGGCGGTGACGCTGACCCGTGCTCCACTGCTGGTGCCGCTGACCGCCATGCAGGGCAACCTGATCGCCCACTTCGTCGACGCCCGCCGGCACCGGTTGCGCGCCGTCGCCGGCGCGGTGGCGGTGCTGGTTGTGGTCGGCGCCGTCGGCATCGCGCTGGCGGCGCTCACCGGGCCGTGGCTGCTGCGAGTCGGCTTCGGTGACCAATACCAGGCCCGCGGCACCCTGCTGGCGTGGCTGACCGCCGGCGCTGTCGCGATCGCCGTGCTGACGGTGACCGGAGCGGCTGCCGTGGCGGCGGCACAGCACCGGGCCTACTCGCTGGGCTGGGTCGGCGCGACCGTTGCCTCGGCGCTGCTGCTGACCCTGCCGCTGACGCTGGAGACCCGCACGATCGTCGCGCTGGTGTGCGGACCGTTGGTGGGAATCGCCGTGCATCTGGCCGCGCTGGCGCGGTTGAACCGCTGAGCACCGCGTAACCTGGCCCGCAGCACTATGACTTACCGGGACCTGTGGATCGTGGTGCCCGCCTTCAACGAGGCGGGCGTCATCGGCGACGTCGTCGCTGACTTGCGATCGGTGTTCCCCAACGTCGTGGTCGTCGACGACGGCAGCCGGGACGGCACCGCTGCGGCGGCCGCGGGGGCCGGGGCGCACGTCGTCCCGCACCCGGTGAACCTCGGCCAGGGCGCGGCGATCCAGACCGGTGTCGAGTACGCGCGCGCCCGGCCCGGTGCCCGACTGTTCGCCACCTTCGACGCCGACGGTCAACACCGGGTCAAAGACGTCGTCGCGATGCTCGACCGGCTCGCCGCCGACGATCTCGACATCGTGATCGGCACCCGGTTTGCCGCGGGTCCGCCTACGCGGATGCCGCTACTGAAGCGCATGGTGCTGCGGACGGCGGTCCGGCTCAGCCCGAGCAGTCGTCGGCTGCACCTGACCGACGCCCACAACGGACTGCGGGTGTTCGACAAGACCGTGGCCGACGGGCTGAACCTCACCATGAACGGAATGAGCCACGCCAGCGAGTTCATCGCGCTGATCGCCGAAAACCATTGGCGGGTGGGTGAAGAGCCCGTCGAGATCCTCTACACCGACTACTCGATATCCAAGGGCCAGCCGCTGCTCAACGGGGTGAACATCGTGTTCGACGGGTTCCTGCGACCGAGGTTGCCGCGATGAATTGGATCCAGGTACTGCTGATCGCGGCGATCATATCGCTGCTGTTCTACCTGCTGCGCTCGCGCACCAGCGCCAAGACCCGGGCCTGGGTCAAGGTCGGCTATCTGTCATTCGTGATCGCCGCGGTCTACGCGATCCTGCGGCCCGACGACACCACCGTGGTGGCGCACTGGCTCGGCGTCGATCGCGGCGCCGACCTGATCGGCTACGTGCTCATCGTGGCGTTCGTCTTCACCACCATGAGCACCTATATGCGGTTCAAGGAACTCGAACTCAAGTACGCGCGGCTGGCGCGGGCCGTGGCGCTGCAGAATGCGCGGGTGCCGGACACAAACAGCTAGGCCCTTAGTAACGAAGCGAATCTGGTCCCTATCGGCGGGTCCTGGTAGCTCAAGCGGCGGGTGAATGCAGCGGTCGGTGTCCTTGGCGGCGGAGTTCTGATTCAACGTCGAACTGGTAGGTGCCGTAGAAGTTGATGTGGTCGTGCTGCGCGGGGGTGAGGTGGGCGGCGGCCCCGTCGGTCACCGGGTAGCCGTCGGTGCGTAGCGCGTCGAGGGCGTCGCCCATGTAGGTCGTGGTCCACAGCACCGCTGCGTTGCCAACCAGGGTGAGGCACAGTGCCTGGTCGACCTGGTCATCGAGGTGGCGGCATCGGATGTGGCCTTGGTGGGCGAAGAAGAGGTCACGGCGCAGCGCGCGCAGGCTCTCGCCCATGTTCAGCTGCCGCCGGACTCTCCGTCGGAGTTCTTCGTCAGCAATGGGCTGGCAGAGGTAGATCGTACGGACGAGCCGGCCGTATTCCTGCAAGGCGCGGGCGAGCGAGTTCTGTCGGCCACTGGCGTGCAGCTTGGCGATCAGCAGGCTGGCCGTGGTGTGCCCGAATTTCATTGACCCGACGAGCCGGAGCAGATCGTTCCAGTGATCTGCGATCAGCTGGGTTTGGATGGGCTGGGTGAGCAGCGCTCCGGCGTGCGGGTAGCGGGTTCGCCACGATGAGCCTGGGCCGAGGCGGTAGAGCTGTAGCCGTCCAATGTCGCGGATGCGCGGGGAGAACTGCAGGCCGGCGAGGTCGAAGATCGCGAATGTGGCCAGCGTCCGCCCGGCGGTGGTCGGTGGTGTGCTCCGCGATCGGCAGGTCGGTCGGGTTGCCGAAGATATCGAGCACGGCGACGGCCTCGCGCCAGGTGGTTGGGATGACGGTGGTGCCGTAGGTCGAGTGCTGGTCGGAGACATGGGTGTAAGTAGTGGTGCCCTCATAGCGGAAGTAGCGCGACACCGCCCGGGCGGTGAGGCTGTGCCCGCGCTGCGGGAATCGTTGCCCATCCGAGGACGACAGCGTCCCGCCGCCCCACACAGAGCGGCGAGGGGGTGCCGATGATGGGCATTCACGAGGCGGGCGTTGGCCTTCCGCAACGTGTCATGGCGCAGGTACCACTGCGATGTCCAGGCGCCCGATCGCTTCGCCCGCCGCTGTGAGCGCCTCGGTGACCGGTTCCAGGTCGCCATGCCCTCCACCGGGCGGGAAACCCATTCAGTACGCGTCGGACCGTTTCGCGACGGTGTAGATCGTGACCAGGTTCTCCGCGTCGTCGATCTCGTAGACGATGCGGTACTGACCGATTCGGACGCGCCAGTCGTCGCGACTGCCGACCAGCTTCTTGGCGCCGGCGGGGCGTGGCTGCTTGCTCAGGGCGATGATAGCCAGCAGTGCTGCCTCAAACACGGCCCGCGGTAGTCGTTGAAGCTGCTTCAGTGTGTCGGGATGGAAGGCGACATTCACGACGCATGCACTGCGGCGGGGTCGACACCAAGAGCGTCAAGCATTTCCGACATCGACATCGCCGCGAATGGCCGCTCCCGCACACGTCGTAGCCGCAAGGCGTCGGCGACATCGGCGTGTTCGTGCAGCCGCTCGTAGTCGGCCATGCCGACGATGACCGCCACTTCGGTGCCGCTGTCGGTGACGATCACCTCCTCCCCCGTCGCGGCGACCTCGCGAACGATCGCGCCGAGCCGGTTCCGCAACTCCTTCAAGTTGTGAGTACTCATGTTGAACATGTTACACCTTTGTCGGCTCCCCCTTCGCACGTCCCCCGAATACGAACCGCGGGACAGGCGGTGCAAGCTGCTCGGGTTCGGTGCTGCAGCGGTGCGATCTCGTCGGCACGCCATCAGAGCCTACGACCGTCTGTCCGTGCATTTTCAGGCCAAGGTGTTGTGCTTCCGATCTGCTTCGCAATCAGCGATCCATGCCACCAGGCTGGTTACCTGACACCCGTTAAGACTCGCCAGCGCGCGATGAGGAACCTCCATGACCACGCCAACGACACCACCGGGCCAGCGAACAGGGCCGGCTACTCGCCGATCCCGCCACCTATGCCGACGACGAGCGGTTGCACGCCGGACTGACCTGGTTGCGCGCCAACGAGCCCGTCGCATGGGTGGACACCCGCCGTACCGCCCCTTCTGGGCGATCACCAAACACGCGGACATCATGGCCATCGAGCGGGACAACGAATTGTTCCTCAACGGCCCGCGCCCGGTGCTGATGCAGGCCGAGCGCGAGGACCTGCTGAAAGCCCAGCAGGAGGCGGGCATCGGCTTGCGCACCCTGATCCACATGGACGACCCGCTGCACCGCGACGTATGCAAGATCGGCGCCGACTGGTTCCGGCCCAAGGCGATGCGCGACCTGAAGGTCCGGGTGGACGAACGGGCCAAGCGCTACGTCGACACCATGCGTGACATCGGTCCAGAATGCGACTTCGTCACCAAAATCGCCGTCAATTACCCGCTGTATGTGATCCTGTCGCTGCTCGGCCTGCCCGAGGACGACTTCCCCCGGATGCTCACCCTCACCCAGGAGTTGTTCGACGACGCCGAACACCGGCGCGGCGACACCCACGAGGATCTGCTGGCCGTGCTCGCCGACTTCTTCTTGTACTTCGCCAACCTGACCGCATCACGCCGGGCGCACCGACCGACGATCTGGCCTCGGCGATCGCCAACGGCCGCATCGACGGCGAACCGCTGTCCGACATGGACACCATGTCGTATTACGTCATCGTCGCCACCGCCGGCCACGACACCACCAAGGACGCGATCTCGGGCGGACTGCACGCACTGATCGACAATCCGGGCGAACTCGAACGCCTCCGCAACAATCTCGGCCTCATGCCGACGGCCGTCGAGGAGATGATCCGCTGGACCACGCACGGCCACCGCCGACACCGAGGTGCGCGGGGTGCCGATCGCCGAAGGGGAGGCAGTCTACCTGGCCTACGTATCCGGCAACCGCGACGAGGACATCTTCGACGAGCCGTTCCGGTTCGACGTCGGGCGCGATCCCAACAAGCACCTCGCGTTCGGCTACGGCGTGCACTACTGCTCGGCGCCGCACTGGCCCGCATGGAAATGAACAGCCTGTTCACCGAACTGGTCCCGCGGCTGGAATACATCGAGCTAGCTAGCGAGCCGGGGAACCCGAATTGTCGGCGACGACATTCGTCGGCGGCCTCAAACACCTTCCGATCCGGCATTCGCTGAAGTGACCGCGCCGCCGGCCGCACGGAAAGTCCGGTGCGCCGGATCACCGGACGACCGGACAGCGCTGATCAACCCTCCCGGACGAATTCCGCGGCGCGGTGCCCCAGCATCACCGTCGTCACATGCGGGGCCCCGCCGAAGCGTGTGACCTCGCCAGGCGGCGCGGACGTTCTTCACCCCGTCGGCGTCGCAGTCGACGCTTAGATTTCCAGCCCGTGGCCGTCGTTACTTTGATCACGGCTGCGGTCGGCGCTGATGTCGCCTTCGGCCCGCAGTGGTTTGTCGCGCCACTGGTAGTGGGCGGTAAATCATGTTGCGCGGTAGAGCATTTCGCTGATCCCGGAGTTGTCGACGGTGGTGGGTCGGGTGATGTGTTGGGCGCGGCGCAGCGCGGTGTCGCGGGTGGAGACCTCGCCGAGGTGTTTCGCCCAGGGCAGGGGAGCGTGGGCGGTGTCGATCAGGTGCGGCCCGGCGGCTCGACGGCCTGCCGGCGGGCGCAGGCGGCCAAAAGGTGCTGATTTCTCGGTGTCGTCTGCCAGGTGCAGGTGTTGGACGGTGTTCCTCTTGTGGGCCAGTGCCCGGGCGGTGTCGCGGACGCCCTGGCTGAGCCCGGGCGCGGCGTCACCGATGATCTGGTCTGTGCTGTCAGACAGGTAGGCGCTGGCCGGGCTCCAGCCGCCGGCGGCCTGCAGCCAGTCGATTTCGGCGGCCAGCCGGGGCTTGTCGTAGACCACACGAACCTGCTCAAGGGTGTGCTCGTGGACCGCCAGCAGCTGCCGGACCTGGGCGGGGAGGTGCTCGGCCGGGATGTGGGTGGCGGTGTCGATGACGGTGTGCGGGGTGTTATCCCGGTCGAGCAGATTCCGCAGTGCTTGGGCGGCATCGTGGTCGTCCCCGCGCCGCGCGGCGTGGACTCCGTCGGCGGGTTGGGGGGTGTGTTCGTGGTCGCCTTCCTCACCCACTTTGTCGTACAGGTAGACGGTGTTCGAATCCCGGCCGCGCGTCATCGCCACATAGGTCGCGGCCTGATTCCCGGTGGTAGCCAGGACGGCGTGGCAGCGCTGCGCGGTGGTTCCTTGGGCGGCGTGCACGGTGATCGCATACCCGTGATGCACCTGGGGTGTGCAGGTAGTCCCCGCTGACACCGCCACCGCGTTATCGCCGATACGGCGCACCCGATGCCGATCCCCGGCGACATCGATCTTGACCACCCGCCAGCGCTGCCCGTTACGCACCGGCGCATCCGACAGCGGTGTCAGGGTCCGGGTCTGGTTGTCGCGGTGATAGACCTCGATCCCCGGGTTCGTTGCGGGCGCCGAGCCGGCGTCGCAAGCGGCTCGACGAGATCTTTTCTCAGCTCCTCGACGAGGACCTCGACGGTCGCTGCAATCCCTCGACCTGACGGCTGCGATCCCCGCTGGGACCATCGCAGCCACCGGGCAACGAGCCGGTCGTGCGGTGGAGCCTCGTGATGTGCAGATCGCCGGTATCGCCGCGTCCCGGCACGCAACTGTGGCTATCCGCAAAACTCGCCACTTCGACGGAACAGGCTTCGAACTGGTCAACCTGGGACGGCCTAGTCGACTTGCGGCAGTAGATCAGACCTGACGGCTTCGAGGTCGGCCGCTGACCGACTACCCGCGAGGGCCGGTGGAGCGGAAATACTCCACCGTCCGGCGCACACCCTCCATGAGCGGGACCTGCGGCCGCCAGCCCAGCACCTCAGCGGCTCGGTGGATGTCCAGGCTGGACCGCCTCAGGTCGCCCAGCCGCGCCGGGTGGAACTCCGGGTCATCGGGCGCACCGACGGCCTCGGCTACAACGGAGTGCAGTTGCCGGTCCGAGGTCTCCACTCCGGTGCCGACGTTGAAGCGCTGGCCGTTGCCCGCGCCGCCGGAGGCTTTGACGAACGCGTCCACCACGTCGCCGACGAACACGTAGTCGCGGGTGTTGGAGCCGTCGCCGAACACCCTGGTGGGTTTACCGTCCAGCAGTCCCTGCGCGAAGATCGCCACCACGCCGGCCTCGCCGTGCGGATCTTGCCGTGGGCCATAGACGTTGGCGGGGGCGATGTGAGAGCAGTGGACGCCGTACAGGTGGCCGAACGTGTTGAGGTAGACCTCACCGGCCACTTTGCCTGCCGCATACGGCGAATGCGGATCGGCGGGCACCCCCTCGGAGGTGGGGAACGTGCTCGGGACGCCGTAGATCGACCCACCCGAAGAGGTGTGCACGATCTTTCGGACGCCGGCCTTGCGCGCCGCCTCGGCGAGTCGGACCGTACCGACGACGTTGACCGACGCGTCGAACTGCGGATCGATGACCGATTTCCGGACGTCGATCTGGGCGGCCAGGTGGAACACCACCTCGGGGGTGTACTCCTGCAGGGTCGCGTCGAGATCGGAGGTGACGATGTCCGCCTCGACGAAGAAGAACTCCGGGTTGTCGGCCAGATGTTCGATGTTGGTGGCCCTGCCGGTGGCGAAGTTGTCGACACCGACGACGGAGTGTCCGTCGCCGAGCAGTCGGTCTACCAGTGTCGACCCGATGAATCCGGCAGCGCCGGTGACCAGTGCACGCATCGGACCACCTTACCCAGGTATGAATGCAGGAATGTCTGCCCGCCGGGTGAGATTGGCCGCCGCCGCGTTGATCGCGGCGGCTCTCGCGGTGCGGGGGGTGCTGGCATTCGGCGGATTCTTCTACTGGGACGACCTGCTCCTGGTGGGCCGGGCGGGCACGCAGGACCTGTTGTCGTGGGGGTACTTGTTCGACGACCACGACGGCCACGTCATGCCGGGCGCGTTCCTATTGGCCGGGGTCATCACCCGGGCCGCACCGCTGGTGTGGTTCTGGCCGGCGTTGTCCCTGGTGGTGTTGCAGGCGCTGGCCTGGCTGGCACTGCTGCGCACCCTGCACGTGATCCTGGGCTGGCGGCCGGTGCTGCTGGTGCCGCTGACATTCGCTCTGTTCACCCCGCTGGGGATACCGGCATTCGCGTGGTGGGCCGCTGGTTTGAACTCGCTTCCGATGCTGGCCGCCCTGGCCTGGGTGTGTGGTGATGCAATTCTGTTGGTGCGTACCGGAAATCAGCGCTACGCGGTCACCGGCGTGCTGGTGTTCTTCGGTGGCCTGCTGTTCTTCGAGAAGGCCGCGGTCATCCCGTTCGTCGCGTTCGCCGTCGTCGCGTTGCTCGGCTATGTTGCGGGCGAACAGAACTCGCTGCGAACAGCCTGGCGCCGCGGTGTGCGCCTCTGGCTGCCGGCGCTCGTCGTGCTGGCAAGTTGGGTCGTGGTGTACGTCCTGGTGGTCGACCAGCAGCGGTGGAGCTGGGATCTGGCGATGACGTGGGATCTGTTGTCGCGTTCGTTCACGCACGGCATCGTTCCGGGCCTGGCGGGTGGCCCTTGGCTGTGGCAGCGCTGGGTCCCGGCTTCCCCGTGGGCGGTGCCGCCGGCCGCGGTGATGCTGCTCGGCTGGATCGCCCTTGCCGCGACCGTGGCGCTGTCGCTGGTTCGCAAGCGGCGGCTGTGGCCGGTGTGGACGGTTGCCCTAGCCTACGCGGTAGCCTGCCAGATCCCGGTCTACCTGATGCGCTCCTCCCGATTCACCGCGCTCGAACTGGCCCAGACCCTGCGCTACCTGCCCGACTTGGTATTCGTGCTGACGTTGCTGTGCGCGGTCGGGTTCTGCGCGCACACCCGGGCCACGCCGCGGCTCGACGTGTCCAGGCGGCGCACGAGCGCCGTCATCGGATTGGCCGCGATGTTCGTGGCCAGCAGCCTGTACTCGACCTCGACCTTCCTGACCAGTTGGCGCGACAACCCGACCCAGGCATACCTGCAGACCGCCCAGCTTTCGTTGGCCGGCGCACACATCGCCTCCGACGCGGCGATGCTCGACCAAGAGGTCGACCCGCTGATCCTGCACCGGGCGGCCTGGCCGGAGAATCTGGTCAGCCACATGTTCGCCCTGGTTCGCGACCGGCCGGAGTTCGCCGCGACCACCACCGAGATGCGGATGCTGGACATGACCGGCCGGCTGGTCGATGCGAAGGTGACGTGGGTGCGCACCATCACGCCGGGGCCGACACCGCAGTGCGGTTACCTGGCGCAACCCGATGCGCCGGTGACGATGCCGCTGGACGGCCCGTTGCTGCCGTCGGAGTGGACCGTGGAACTGAACTACCTGGCCAACACCGACGGCTCGATGA
>CAYLWH010000114.1:0-11845 GCA_964387245.1 uncultured Mycobacterium sp. | reverse complement strand
GTGGGGAAACCGTCGTTGGCGGGGTCGTTCGGTGCGCCGTGGAGGTGAATGACCAACGGTGACTGGTCAGCGCCTGCGAGCCGCTGGCCGGCCGAGCCGCCGGCCAGCCCGGCGGCACCCGCGAGGAGCACCGCCCGCCTCGTCCACTTGCGGTCCCCCCACAGAGCCACCCGCCGAGTGAACCACATCGGCGTGTTCAGCCACGCGTGGTATGTAGATTTCCGGCTCGGTCTCGTTACGAATACCCGGGCCGGCCGGATGCGGCGTGGCTAGAAATCACTACGGCGGCAACAGATTTGCCGAGGTCAGTGCACGTTGGATCCGAACCGGGCCGTCGTGACCGCAACCAGATTCTGGTATTTGGATCCGGTGAGTCGCACCAGAATGTCCAGAACCTTGGCGTCGGGGCCTACCAGCACGCGCGCCTTCTTCTTGTGGACGGCCGTCAGGATGATCTTGGCGGCTCGGCGGGGGCTGGTGTTGGCGAGGTACTTGTCGAAGAAGGTCGCGAACGTCGCGTGGTCGAGACCTTCGGCGGTGGTGGCGTTGCGTGCGATGGCGGTCTTGATGCCGCCGGGATGGACGGTTGTGACGGCGACGGGATGCTTGCTGACCAGCATTTCCTGACGCAGCGCCTCGGTGAACCCCCGCACCGCGAACTTCGCCGAGTTGTATGCCGACTGACCGGGCACCGAGAAGATGCCGAACAGGCTCGACACATTGACGACATGGCCGTCGCCGGAGGCGATCAGATGCGGCAGGAAGGACTTGGTGCCGTTGACGACGCCCCAGAAGTCGACATCCATCACCCGCTCGAAGTCCTTGAAACTGCAGATTTCGACGTCACCGACGTAGGCAATGCCGGCGTTATTGTAGATCTGGTTGACCTTCCCGAAGTGCTCGGCCACCTGGTCGGCGTAGAGCTGGAACGCCTCGCGTTCGGTGACGTCCAGGCGGTCGGCCTTCACGTCCACACCGATGGCCTTGAGTTGGCCCTCGGTATCGGCCAGTCCCTCGGTGTCGACGTCGCTGATCGCCAGTTTGGCTCCGGAGCGGCCCAACTCGATGGCGAGCGCCTGACCGATGCCCGAACCGGCACCCGTGACGACACAGACTTTTCCGGCGAACCCCTGCATGGACATTCCTCCGTTTTCGTTCGACTCGCGCCGAGTTTAGCCAGGACCAGCGGTAACGCGACGCTCGGGTCGTCGCCACGGTCCGCAGTTGCGGTAACGTCCGACTGCCCGCTGACGATGGCAACGTTGTGAAGCACACCCGCATCGCGACCGCCGCGTCGCTCGTCGTGTCCATGGGACTGCTCGGCGCAGCCACCCTGCTCGCCGGCCCCGCGCAGGCGGACCCCGGCTCCGACCAGTTCCTGGCGGACCTCGGCGACATCGGGTTATCCGGCGTCGACCCGGCCACGGCCACCGCAATCGGACAGCAGGTGTGCCCGATGCTGGCCGAACCGGGACAGCGCGTCGCCGATGTCGCCGCCGATGTCGCCGGCGCGCTGGGCCGCCCGCTGGGCCCAGCGACGATGTTCACCGGCCTGGCGATCTCGATCTTCTGCCCGGGTGCGGTCGCCTCCCTGGCCGATGGCCGGTCACCCATTGCGCTGAAACTGTTCGGCATCTGACGCCGTCCGCGATTTCGCATCGCGGTGGGCCGGTCGACCCGAACGGGTCAGCCGAACGCCTCGTGCTGGCCGGATTCTCCTGTCGTTACGCTTCGCGGCCTGATTGCCCGACTCCAGCGCGGGGCTCGTTCCTCGCCCCGCTTCGTCGTTCGGGCGCCGCTCAGCCGAACGCCTCGTCGAGGATCTCCTTGTGTTCGACGGCGTGCACCTTCGACGAACCGGACGACGGCGCGCTCATCGCCCGCCGAGAGATCCGCTTGACCCCCGACAGCCTGTCGGGCAGCAGCTCCGGTAGAGCGAGGCCGAAGGTCGGCCAGGCGCCCTGGTTGGCCGGCTCCTCCTGCACCCAGAAGTACTCGCCGGCGTTCGGATACGAGTGGAGCACCCGCCCGAGCCGGCGCGGCGGCAACGGGTAGAGCTGCTCGATACGCACGATCGCGACGTCGTCGCGCTTGTCTCTGGCCTTGCGCGCCACCAGCTCGTAGTACAGCTTCCCGCTGCACAGCAGGATCCGCGTCACCTGGTCGCGGTCACCGGTTCCGGATTCGTAGGTGGGTTCCTCGAGTACCGAGCGGAACTTCTGCTCGGTGAAGTCCTTGATGTCGCTGACCGCGGCTTTGAGGCGCAGCATCGACTTCGGGGTGAAGACGATCAGCGGCCGGTGGATCCCGTCCACTGAATGCCGGCGCAGCAGATGGAAATAGTTGGCCGGCGTCGACGGCTGCGCCACGGTCATCGAGCCCTCGGCGCACAACTGCAGGAACCGCTCGATCCGGCCGGAGGTGTGATCCGGACCCTGACCTTCATGGCCGTGCGGCAGCAGCAGCACTACGTCCGTGGTCTGGCCCCACTTGGCCTCACCGGAGCTGACGAACTCGTCGATCACCGACTGCGCGCCGTTGAGGAAGTCGCCGAACTGGGCTTCCCACAACACCATTGCCTCGGGGTTGCCCACCGAGTAGCCGTATTCGAAGCCGACTGCTGCGAACTCCGACAGTGGTGAGTCGTAAACCAGGAACTTGCCCCCGGTGGGGGTGCCGTCCTCGTTGGTGCCCAGTAGATGCAGGGGTGTGAACTCGGCCCCGGTCTTGCGGTCGATGATCACCGAATGACGTTGGGTGAACGTTCCGCGGCGGGTGTCCTGACCCGACAGCCGGATCAACTTACCTTCGGCCACAAGCGATCCCAGCGCCAGCAGCTCTGCGAACGCCCAATCTATCTTGCCCTCGTAAGCCATCTCGCGGCGCTTGTCCAGCACCGGCTGAACCCGCGGATGCACGGTGAATCCCTCGGGCAGTGCCAGATGCGCGTCACCGATCCGGGCCAGCATCGACTTGTCGACGGCGGTGGTCATGCCCTTGGGAATGACCTGGTCGGACTCGACCGACTCGCTGGGTTCGGGGATGTACTTCTCCAGGTCACGGACCTCGTTGAACACCCGCTCCAGCTGGCCCTGGTAGTCGCGAAGGGCGTCCTCGGCTTCCTTCATGGAGATGTCGCCACGGCCGATCAGGGCTTCGGTGTAGGACTTGCGGACACCGCGCTTGTGGTCGATAACGTCGTACATCGCCGGTTGGGTCATCGACGGGTCGTCGCCCTCGTTGTGCCCGCGGCGGCGGTAACACAGCATGTCGATGACGGCGTCCTTCTTGAACCGCTGCCGGAAGTCCACCGCCAGCTTGGCCACCCAGACGCAGGCTTCCGGGTCGTCGCCGTTGACGTGGAAAATAGGCGCTCCGATCATCTTCGCCACATCGGTGCAGTACTCGCTGGAACGCGAGTGCTCCGGCGAGGTGGTGAAGCCGACCTGGTTGTTGACGATCATGTGGATGGTCCCGCCGGTGCGGTAGCCGCGCAGCAGGGCCAGGTTCAGGGTCTCCGCCACCACGCCCTGGCCGGCGAACGCCGCATCGCCGTGCAGCATCAGTGGCACGATGGAAAAGCCGTCGGCCGAATCTCCTTTGTCCAGCAGATCCTGCCTGGCCCTTACCAGACCCTCCAGGACGGGGTCGACGGCCTCCAGGTGGCTCGGGTTGGCGGTGAGGGACACCAGAATGTCGTTCTCGCCGAACATCTGGATGTAGTTTCCCGACGCGCCGAGATGGTATTTCACGTCGCCGGAACCATGTGCCTGTGACGGGTTCAGGTTGCCCTCGAACTCGTTGAAGATCTGCACGTACGGCTTGCCGACGATGTTGGCCAGCACATTGAGCCGGCCGCGATGCGGCATGCCGATGACCACCTCGTCGAGTCCGTGCTCTGCGCACTGGTCGATCGCGGCGTCCATCATCGGGATGATGGTCTCGGCACCTTCGAGCGAAAACCGCTTCTGTCCAACGTATTTGGTCTGCAGGAAGGTCTCGAAGGCTTCGGCGGCGTTCAGTTTGCTCAGGATGTACTTCTGTTGCGCGACGGTCGGCTTCTCGTGGCGGACCTCGATGCGCTCCTGCAGCCATTGCTGCTGCTCGGGTTCGAGGATGTGGGTGTACTCGACCCCGACATGGCGGCAGTACGCGTCGCGCAGCACCGCGAGGACGTCGCGTAATTTCTTGTACTCCTGGCCGGCGAACCCGTCGACCTTGAACTCGCGGTCGAGGTCCCACAGCGTCAAACCATGGGACAGCACATCGAGGTCGGGGTGGCTGCGGAACCGGGCCTTGTCCAGCCGCAGCGGGTCGATGTCGGCCATCAGGTGGCCGCGGTTGCGGTAGGCCGCGATCAGCTCGATGACGCGCGCGTTCTTGTCGGCGATCGAATCCGGGTTGTCGGTCCGCCAGCGCACCGGCTCGTACGGGATGCCGAGTTCGAAGAAGATCTCGTCCCAGAACTCGTCGGCCAGCAGGGAGTGATGGACGGTGCGGAGGAAGTCGCCGGACTCGGCGCCCTGGATGATGCGGTGGTCGTAGGTCGAGGTCAGCGTGATCAGCTTGCCGATGCCTAGGTCGGCGATGCGCTCCTCGCTGGCGCCCTGGAACTCGGCCGGGTACTCCATGGCGCCGGCACCGATGATGGCACCCTGCCCGGCCATCAGCCGCGGCACCGAGTGCACCGTGCCCAAGGTGCCCGGGTTGGTCAGCGAGATCGTCACCCCGGAGAAGTCCTCGGCGGTGAGCTTGCCGTCGCGGGCGCGACGGACGATGTCCTCGTAGGCGGCGATGAACTGCCCGAAGGCCATCGTCTCGCAGCCCTTGATGGCGGCCACGACAAGGGAGCGCTTGCCGTCTCTACCGTGCAGGTCGATCGCCAGGCCCAGGTTCGTGTGCGCTGGGGTCACCGCGTTCGGCTTGCCGTCGATCTCGGCGAAATGCCGGTTCATGTTCGGGAAGCTCTTGACCGCCTGGACGATCGCGAACCCCAACAGGTGGGTGAAGCTGACCTTCCCGCCCCGGGTCCGCTTCAGGTGGTTGTTGATGACGATGCGGTTGTCGACCATCAGCTTGGCCGGGATCGCCCGCACGCTGGTGGCGGTCGGCACCTCCAGCGAGGCGTTCATGTTCTTGACGACCGCCGCGGCCGCACCGCGAAGCACCTGGGCCTCAGCATCGGTCGCCTTGGCCGGCGGCGGAGCCGGAGACGGCGCTGCGGCAGGTGCGGGCGGAGCGGTGACCGGCGCCGTCTGGGTGCGTACGGGCTCTGCCGGTGTGGCGGGCTGAGGCGAGGGCGCAGTGGGCGCCGGGGTTGGGGCGACCGCGACTGCCGTCGGCACCCCGGTCTGGCTGTTGCCGACGGGAGCGGTTGCGCCCACGGGTTCGGGGTTGTAGTCGACCAGGAACTCGTGCCAACTCGGATCGACCGACGACGGGTCGTCGCGGAACTTCCGGTACATCTCCTCGACCAGCCACTCGTTCTGGCCGAAGGGTGAAGTTGTACTGCTCACAGCAGTGGCTCGCCTCGATTCATGTCGCATATTCATCGTCCGGCAAGCGCGGCGTTGTGCCTGCCACATGTTTCGGCGACCGACAACCCAGCCGTCCGGTTTTCTCCGCCGAACCAAAGGCTATCGCGAGTGCCGTGTGCCGGGCCATGTAAGCAGGGCAAAGCCCTGAATTGTCACGCTCGGCCCGGATCGGACCCGCGGCTTCAGTTACCGATGTTGTCGCCGACCGCGGGTAGCACGCGCAGCGCAACCGGCCAGCGGGCGGGTGCGGGTCCGAACGCCACGCGGGTGTTCTCGACGATCTTGTTGCCCATCGCACGGTTGCCGACTGCGCCGATCGCGGCGCCGATCCCGACCGGCAGCGCCTTGCCGAACACCAGCGCCCCCCGCTTGACGGTGTACTTCTTGACGAAGAACCGCATCAACCTGGTGTTGAGCTCGGACAATGCGGGCAGCGGCATCGTGCTGGCCGCGCCCTCCGACAGCCATGAACCATTGGTGCGTCCCGCGCCGAGCAGTCGGGCGACTGCGTGCTTTCCGTCGTCACCGGCGAGGGCACCGAGCACCAGCGTGCGGCGTCGCACGCGATCCGTGACCGAGACCCCGTGGACTTCGGCCACGGCCAGGACGAACACCGCGGTGGTCTCCAGGAACAACGCCGTCTCGGTGGCCACCAGGGCCAGTGCGGCTACGGTACCGACACCGGGGATCAAGGCCGCCGACCCGACCGCGGCACCGCTGGCCATCACCGCGCCCAGGTAGTGCTTCTCCAACTTGCTGACGATCTCGGTTGGGCCGGCGTCGGGAAACTTCAGCCGAATCCGGTCTACGTAGGCCCGGATCGCCGGCGCCTGTACTCGCGAGGCGGTCTCGATCACATGTGACAGCACATGCGCCGAAGGACCGGGATCATCTGTGTTGGTCGGCAGATTCTCCGGTTCAGCTTTCTTGCGGCCCCAGTCCATTGTGTCCCTCCTGCGTAATCGCCTGTGCCCAGGCTAGCGGTAGTGCCACGATCGGCAGGCGGTAACGGTGTCCACCGGCGACGTTGTGTTCGGCGGCGAACCGGCGCCGTGCGATACCGCACGCCGATCCCGGTTGTCCACCGGTGGCCGACGACCGTATCGTCGGCCCCGATCGGTCCCGCAACCTGGAGCGAGGTGGCCACATGAGTGCGCCGAAGCGCGGGCGACCCGCGCCCGCGCAGCCCCCGGTGCGGCCGCCGGCCAAGCCGTGGAACGCGTTGTGGGCCATGATGATCGGCTTCTTCATGATCCTGGTCGACTCGACGATCGTCGCGGTCGCCAATCCCAGCATCATGGTGAAGCTGCAGGCCGACTACGACGCAGTCATCTGGGTGACCAGCGCGTACCTGCTGGCCTATGCGGTGCCGTTGCTGCTCGCCGGCCGGCTCGGTGACCAGTTCGGACCGAAGAACCTGTACCTGATCGGTCTGTTCGTCTTCACCGCGGCGTCCCTGTGGTGCGGGTTGTCCGGATCCATCGAAATCCTCATCGCGGCCCGGGTGGTGCAGGGCATCGGGGCCGCCCTGCTGACGCCGCAGACGCTGTCCACGATCACCCGGATCTTCCCGCCGGACCGGCGGGGAGCCGCGATGAGTGTCTGGGGCGCCACCGCGGGGGTCGCGACGCTGGTCGGTCCGTTGGCCGGCGGCGGGCTGGTGGACCACCTCGGCTGGCAGTGGATCTTCTTCGTCAACGTACCGATCGGCGTGATCGGTCTGGCACTTGGCCGATGCCTCATCCCGGTGTTGCCCACGCAACGGCACCGCTTCGACGTACTCGGTGTGCTGCTGTCGGGCGCGGCGATGTTCCTGGTCGTGTTCGGCCTGCAGGAAGGTGAATCCAGGCACTGGGCCACCTGGATCTGGGCGATGATCGCCGCGGGCGTGATCCTGATGGCGGCATTCGTCTACTGGCAGGCGGTCAACAAGCGCGAACCTCTGATCCCGCTGCGGATCTTCTTGGATCGCAATTTCAGTCTGGCCAACGTCGGCGTGGCGGTCATCGGTTTCGCCGTCACGGCGATGATCGTGCCGGTGATGTTCTACGCCCAGGCCGTGTCGGGGCTCACGCCGACGCGGGCGGCGCTGCTGACGGCTCCGATGGCGGTGATGTCCGGAGTGCTGGCCCCGCTGGTGGGCAAGATCGTCGACCGGGCCCACCCGCGATCGGTCATCGGCTTCGGATTCTCGATGCTCGCGATCGCACTGACGTGGTTGTCCTCGGCGATGACCCCGGCAATGCCGATCTGGCGACTGCTGCTGCCATTCCTGGTGATGGGGATCGGGATGGCCTTCATCTGGGCCCCGCTGGCCGCGACCGCGACCCGCAACCTGCCACCGGCCCTGGCCGGTGCCGGTTCGGGTGTCTACAACACGACGCGCCAGGTCGGTTCGGTGCTCGGCAGTGCGGGCATCGCGGCGTTGATGACATCCCGCATCAGCGCGGAGATGCCCGACGCGGGGCATCGGCCTCCCGGCGACACGACCGCGATGCAGCTGCCCGAATTCCTGCGCGCACCCTTCGCGGATGCGCTGTCGCAGTCGATGCTGTTACCTGCGTTCGTCGCCCTGTTCGGGGTGGCAGCGGCGCTGTTCATGGTCGGCATGGTCAAGCCCGGCGCGGCCAAACCGCCCGGGCCGCGTGCCGCCGTGTGGGCGGGCCCATATCGTCGCGAGCCCGATCTCTACGGGCAGATCGACGATCGCGACCCGGAGGGCTACATCGACGACGAAGACGGCTACGTGGAGTATCTGATCGCCCTGCCCGTCGTTCCCGAGCCGACCGGGCGTGCGCAATCCGACCTGAGGCCGCCGGACGACGCGTCGAGCCAATGCGGGGGCTCCTCGCCCGGGCGCGACTGAGCCTCCGCCCGCCAGTCGGCACTCAAACCGCGCCCGTCAACGTCAGGAACGCGCCGAGGTCCACCAGGCCGTCCGGGCTGTCGGGGAGGTACTCGGTCAGCATCTCAGACTGCACGACCACGGCGGTGTACTGTGCACGGCTGACCGCGACATTGAGCCGGTTCCGGTTGAGCAGGAACGAGATTCCGCGGGGCACGTCGTCGATCGAGGATGCCGTCATCGAGAAGAACACCACCGGCGCCTGCTGGCCCTGGAACTTGTCGACGGTCCCGGCGCGCACCTTGCCCAGGCCGGCTGCGTCCAGGTACCGGCGCAGCAGTACGACCTGTGCGTTGTACGGCGTGACGACCAGGACGTCGGCCGCCGCCAACGGACGGGTCTTGCCCACGCCCTCGGTCCAGGCCCGGCCCAGTATTCGGTGTATCTGCGCGACAATGGCCTCTGCCTCCTCCGGGCTGTCCACCGAGTTGCCGCTGTGCGACACCGTCAACAGCTGGACTCCGGGTTGATAGCCGTCCAAATACCGTGCGGCCGTGATGGTTTCGTTGGACTGCAGCCGGCCGTCGTAGGACAGCCGCGATACCGCCGCACACACTCGCGGATGCATCCGGTAGGAGCGGGCGAGGAAGTAGCCGCGTTCGGGCGGCAGGGTGTGGCGGCCCTCGATCAGCCAGCCCAGGGTGGACTGGTCCACCGGTTCGGGGTGGGTGCCCTGGCTGACCTGCGGCAGCTGCCGCGGGTCGCCGAGCAGCATCAGGTTGCGTGCGGTCGAGGCCACCGCGATGGTATTGGCCAGGTTGAACTGTCCGGCCTCCTCGATCACCAACAGGTCCAGGCTGCCGTGCGGCACCCGGACGGCATTGGCGAAATCCCATGCGGTGCCGCCGATCACGCAGCCGTCCGAGTCTGCGATGAAGGTCGGGTAGGCATCCTTGCCGATGTGGCGCCAGGATGGATCGGGGGACTTCTTGGCCTTCTTGGCCACCAGTTCCGGATCGACCCCGGCCGCGACGATTTCGGCGAACAGGTTCTCCACCACCGCGTGCGACTGTGCGACCACACCGACGCGCCACCGATGCTCGTTGACCAGGCGGGCGATCACCCGTGCCGCGGTGAACGTCTTGCCGGTGCCGGGCGGCCCGTGCACGGCAACGTAGGACGAATCCAGATCCAGTGCGGCGGCGGTGATGTCGTCCACGCTATCGCCGGTGCGGGGCAGGTCGGAACCGCTGCGGGTGCGCGGCGGACGGCGCAGCAGGATGTCGAGCATTGCGGTGGCCGGCAGCGCCGGCAGCGCCGCCGCGATCTGGCCGGCGGCGTCGTCGATCGCGGTGCGCAGCACGTCGTCGTTGACCGGCCAGCCGGGTGTCAGCGCGAACGGGAGCCGGCTGAACGTGCCGCCGGTCTTCGGTTCGCGCTCACCGATGATCACCTGCGTGGGGGCGTCCGGGTTGTCGCACCATTCGATGCTCACGCCGCCGGACGCGCGTCGCTGCGGATCGTCGGTGAGCCCCGCCGGAGCGGGTGGGTCGTAGATCGCGAAGGTGTTCTGGGTGAACCCGCCGCTGGCGAACGCCCCGGTCAGGCGGACCAAGCGGCGGGGCTTCCTGGCCCGGGTACCCTCCGGGACCTGCCAGTCCTCGACGACCTCGGCCTCATCGGCGAGGAACACGTCGTTCTTGTTGCCCCATTCGTCGACGGGGTTGTTGAGCCGGTCGAAATGCGCCCACCAGAAGGGCTTTCTCTCGCGCTGGTGGTAGCCGCGCGCTGCCGCGATCATCGCAACGGCGGTCTGTCCGGGCGTGCGGGCGGTGACCTCCTCGCCGGCGAATGCCGACAGTGTGCGGCCGAGTGAATCGTCGGGTTCGATCTGCCCGGCGTCGCCCACCGGCTGCGGACCCATCGGGACCACTTCGGACTCGAACGCCCGGGCCAGCAACCAGTCTCGCAGTCTGCGGGTGGACCGGCAGTCGTAGCGGTTGTACTCCTCGATGTCCTTGAGCAGCGCCGCGGCCTCCTCGGTGCGGCCGGTATCACGCAATTCGCAATAGCGTGCGTAACCGGTGATGGAGTCGGCCGCGGTGGTGACCTCGCCGGTGCGCAGATCGGCGCCCATGTACAAAGGCTCCAGGGACTTCAGGCTGTAACTCTCGGCGCCCACCCGAATGCTCTTTCGCACCAACGGGAACAGGTCGACCAGCACACCGTTACGCAGCAGGTCGTCGACGTCGTCCTCACCGACACCGTAGCGGCCGGCCAGCCGCAGCAGCGCGGTCTTCTCGTACGGCGCGTAGTGGTAGATGTGCATACGAGGATGCTTGCGGCGGCGTTTGCGGACCATCGTCAGGAAGCCCAGCAACGCGCGGCGTTCCTGGTCGCGGTCGTGCGCCCACAGCGGTGCGAAGCCGTCACCGGCGTCGAGCACCCCGAACAGGTACTCCAAGCCCCAGTTGGCGCCGTCGGCGGTCCACAGCGGGTCCCCCTCGAAATCGAAGAACAGGTCGCCGCGGTCCGGGTCGGGCAGCAGCGCCAGTGGCTGCGGGTCGGTGACCAGGTAGGGCGGCTTGCCGTCCTCCCGCGGGGCCGTCTGCAACCGGGCCTGGGCGGTCAGCGCGGTGACCGTGCGGTTCGGCAGGCCCGGCACCGGGCCGTGCTGGGCGGCCAGCGCCGAGGCGGTCGTGATGCCGGCGTCGATGAGCCGGGCGCGCTGGCTGACCGTCATGTTGGCGATCCGCAGCAGGTCGTCGGTTTCGCGCACCTTCATGGCGCACTCCGGACAACGGAAGCACGCGCGGACGCCGTCGTCGTCCCAGCGCACCGCGGCGTCCCTGCGGTAGTGGGTGTCGAGCAGGCGCTGCAGTTCGGCGCGCCGGCTGCGGTACACCGGGACCAGTTCGTCTACGCGGTAGCGCATGGTGGCCCCGGTGCCGAGCACCAGTTCGGCTTCCGCGGCCACCGGCACCCCGACCGCGGCCAAGGCATCGGCGTAGGCGGCCAGCTGCAACAGCGCCTCCACCTTGGCCGACCGGGCCAGCTTGGTGTCGCCGACGCGGTATCGCTCACCGTCGAACACGAGGAAGTCGGCGAACCCGACGAACCGGCCGTCGAACATCGCCGCCTGATAGATCAGCGGGACGCGCGCATCGACGGCCCGGATGGTGGCCTCGGCGGCAGCGGTCAGGCTCGCGGCGCTGTACGGCGCCATCGGCCGACCGATGACCGCCACCTCACCGTCGGCCTGCTCCCGCAGCACGTCCAGGTGGCGCTGCTCGTGTTCGGCACCCAGGACGGCGGTGCGGGCCAGCAGCTCGTCGGAGACGGCGACCGCCGGCCCGCGGCCGAGCTTCGCGTCGAAGGCTCGCAGCAGCGCGTACTCGCACCGCGCCGCGGCGGCGAGGTCGGAGGCGCTGTAGATGACGCGGTCATCGGCGAGGAACACAGC
>CAYLWH010000113.1:0-11971 GCA_964387245.1 uncultured Mycobacterium sp. | reverse complement strand
GACTCGATCACCCGACTGGGACGCGCGTACAACAACGCATCGCCGGCCTCGGGCCGCATCCTGTCCGGCGGCGTGGACTCCACAGCGCTCTACCCGCCCAAGCGGTTCCTCGGAGCGGCGCGCAACATCGAAGAAGGCGGGTCGTTGACCATAGTCGCGACGGCGATGGTGGAAACCGGGTCGACCGGTGACACCGTCATCTTCGAGGAGTTCAAGGGCACCGGCAACGCCGAACTGAAGCTGGACCGCAAGATCGCCGAGCGCCGGGTTTTCCCCGCGGTCGATGTAAATCCATCCGGTACTCGCAAAGACGAGCTGCTGCTGGGCGCCGACGAGTTCGCGGTCGTGCACAAGCTACGGCGGGTGCTCAGCGGCCTCGACAGCCACCAGGCCATCGACTTGCTCATGAGTCAGCTGCGCAAGACCAAGACCAACTACGAGTTCCTGGTCCAGGTCTCCAAGACCGCCCCCGGCAACGTGGACGCCGGCGACTACTGATCAGTCTCTGCCGGGCGCCCCAGGGCACCAGCACCACGCCCGGTCGATCACACCTGTGCCATCGGGAATGCGCGACGGGGGTCGCGTGTTTTGGGTGTACGGCGGCTGACCTGGCATAATTGACCGCCGACCACCTCCGGTTCCGGTTCACGCCCGATCACAGCAGGTCATCGGTAACAACTGAGCGAGCGACCCGGCGACCGACGATTGAAGAGGACACCATGAAATCCGGCATTCATCCTGCCTACAAAGAGACCACAGTGGTCTGCGGCTGCGGCAACAGCTTCACCACCCGCAGCACCAAGGCAAGCGGCCACATCGTGGTCGAGGTCTGCTCGCAGTGCCACCCGTTCTACACCGGCAAGCAGAAGATCCTCGACAGCGGCGGTCGCGTCGCGCGCTTCGAGAAGCGCTATGGCAAGCGCAAGACTGCCGAAGCTGCCGCAGCCGACAACTAGCTCCGTCACCGGCGCCCGCCTGCGTCGCGCACCGTGCGCGAAGCAGGACGGGCGCCGGTTCCGTGTTCGGATGACGACGGCGAGGAGGAATGCACTGTGACGACAGGCAATGCGATCGACGCGCTGCTGTGCGAGCACTCCGACCTCGAACGGCAGCTCTCTGATCCCGAGCTGCACTCGGATGCGGCCAACGCGCGCAAAGTCGGCCGTCGGTTCTCCCAGCTGGCCCCTATCGTGGCCACCTACCGCAAGTTGGAATCGGCCCGCGGCGACCTCGAGGCGGCCCGCGAGTTGGCCGGCGAGGACGAGTCGTTCGCGGCCGAAGTGCCCGATCTCGAGGCGCGCGTCGCCGAACTGGACTCGCAGCTGACCGACATGTTGGCGCCCCGCGATCCGCACGACGCGGACGACATTCTGCTCGAGGTCAAATCCGGTGAGGGGGGCGAGGAGTCGGCGCTGTTCGCCGCCGATCTGGCCCGCATGTACATCCGTTACGCCGAGCGTCACGGCTGGAACGTGACCGTACTCGACGAGACCACCTCCGATCTCGGAGGCTACAAGGACGCGACGCTGTCGATCACCAGCAAGGGCGATTCGCTCGGTGGTGTCTGGTCGCGGTTGAAGTTCGAGGGCGGCGTCCATCGTGTGCAGCGTGTTCCGGTCACCGAATCCCAGGGCCGGGTGCACACCTCCGCGGCCGGCGTGCTGGTCTATCCCGAGCCCGAGGAAGTCGAGCAGGTGCAGATCGACGAATCCGACCTGCGCATCGACGTCTACCGATCGTCCGGCAAGGGTGGTCAGGGCGTGAACACGACCGACTCGGCGGTCCGCATCACCCATCTGCCGACGGGTATCGTCGTCACCTGCCAGAACGAGCGCTCCCAGTTGCAGAACAAAGCCCGCGCGATGCAGGTCTTAGCAGCACGCCTGCAGGCTCTCGCCGAGGAACAGGCGCAGGCCGACGCCTCGGCAGACCGCGCCAGCCAGATCCGTACCGTCGACCGCAGCGAGCGGATCCGCACCTACAACTTCCCGGAGAACCGGATCGCCGACCATCGGATCAACTTCAAGTCACACAATCTCGACCAGGTGCTCGACGGTGATCTCGACACGCTGCTCGACGCGCTGGCCGAGGCGGACAAGCAGTCGCGGCTTCAGCAGGCCTGAATGCAGCCGCGCAGCGACATCCGCGAGGCGGTCGACACCGCCGAACGGGTTCTGGCACATGCGGGCATCGGCTCGGCCCGCGTGGACGCGGAACTGTTGGCCGCGCACGTCGTCGGCATCGAGCGCGGCCGGCTCGCTCTCGCAGAGTTGCCCGATGATTTCGCCGAGCGTTACCGCGAACTGGTCGCCGCGAGGGCCCGTCGGATTCCGCTTCAGCATCTGACGGGCGTGGCGCCGTTCGGCGCGCTGCTGCTGCACGTCGGGCCAGGGGTGTTCATCCCGCGGCCGGAGACCGAGTCAATGCTCGAGTGGGCCTTCGCGGCGCTGGAAGCCGTTGGATCGCGGCACAATCCGATGATCGTCGATCTCTGCACCGGATCCGGTGCACTCGCGGTCGCGTTGGCCCGACACCGACCGGACGCCATCGTTGTCGCGGTGGACGACTCGGCCGAGGCGTTACGATACGCGTCCGGCAACGCGGCGGGAACGGGCGTCGAACTGGTCCAGGCCGACGTCACCGGGCCCGAACTGCTGCCGGACCTCGACGGCCGCGTCGATCTGCTGGTCTGCAACCCGCCGTATATTCCTGAGGGTGCCGACCTCGAACCCGAAGTGGCAGAACACGATCCGCACCATGCGCTGTTCGGCGGACCGGACGGCATGTCGGTCATCGGCGCGGTGGTGCAGCAGGCGGCACGATGGCTGCGCCCAGGCGGCCGATTGGCCGTCGAGCATGACGACACGACATCCGCGCTGACAGCCGAACTCATAACCGGGACGGGACTTTTCGATGACGTGGTACCGCGGGTAGACCTATCTGGGCGCCCGCGCTTCGTGACCGCTGTGCGCCGAGAGGGTGGTGGCCGACCATGAGCCAGGTGTTCGACTGTGCTGACGACGGGCAGCGTGTCGTCGGCATCGCCTCGGCCGTCAACGCGGCCAAGGGCGGCCGGTTGGTCGTGCTGCCCACCGATACGGTGTACGGGATCGGTGCCGACGCTTTCGACGGCAGCGCGGTCGCCGGTCTGCTGGCGGCCAAGGGGCGCGGGCGGGACATGCCGGTTCCGGTCCTCGTCGGCTCCTGGACCACGATCGACGGCCTGGTGTATTCGGTGCCGGCCGTCGCGCGTGAGCTCATCCGGGCGTTCTGGCCGGGCGCGCTGAGCCTGGTGGTCCATCAGGCGCCGTCCCTGCAGTGGGACCTCGGCGATGCCAACGGCACGGTGATGCTGCGCATGCCGTTGCACCCCGTTGCTATCGAACTGTTGCGCCGGGTGGGACCGATGGCCGTCTCCAGTGCCAACGTCTCCGGCCGGCCGCCGGCCGTCACCGTCGAGGATGCGCGTGCCCAGTTGGCCGATCGGGTGGAGGTCTATCTCGACGGTGGGGCCGCTGTGCAACAGGCGGCGTCGACGATCGTCGATCTCACCGGTCCCCAGCCGAAGATCCTGCGGCCGGGTCCGGTGACCGCCGAGCGCATCGGAGCCGTACTCGGCATCGAACCCGCTGCGCTGCAAGGCTGAGGTCATCACGTTGGTCCAGTACGGTCATGCGGTGGGTGAGCGGTGATCAGCGACGCCAGCCAGGCCCTGGCCGGCGGCATCCTCGCCCTGTCAGATCGCGGCGCGGGAGTGCCTCTTCGGGAGCTGGCGCTGGTGGGGCTCACGGCGGCGATCATCACCTACTTCGCCACCGGGCCGGTGCGCATCCTGGCCAGCCGGTTGGGTGCTGTCGCGTATCCGCGTGAACGCGACGTACACGTCCAGCCGACCCCGCGGATGGGCGGACTCGCGATGTACATCGGCGTCGTCGCCGCTGTCTTCCTGGCTTCGCAGCTCCCCGCGCTGACCCGTGGCTTCGTGTACTCCACCGGCATGCCGGCCGTCGTCGTCGCCGGCGGTCTCATCATGGCGATCGGACTGATCGACGACCGGTGGGGCCTCGATGCGCTGACCAAGTTCGCCGGACAGATCACCGCCGCCAGCGTTCTGGTGACCATGGGCGTTTCCTGGAGCGTCCTCTACATCCCGTTCGGGGGCGTGGGAACGATCGTCTTGGACCAGACGTCGTCAATCCTGTTGACCCTGGCGCTGACCGTTTCGATCGTCAACGCGATGAACTTCGTAGACGGTCTCGATGGCCTGGCGGCGGGCCTCGGCTTGATCACCGCGTTGGCAATCTGTGCGTTCTCGGTGGGGTTGCTGCGCGACCACGGGGGCGACGTACTCTTCTACCCGCCCGCGGTGATCTCGGTGGTGCTCGCCGGCGCCTGTCTCGGCTTCCTGCCGCACAACTTCCACCGGGCCAGGATCTTCATGGGCGACTCGGGTTCGATGCTCATCGGCCTGATGCTGGCCGCCGCCTCGACCACGGCCGCTGGTCCGATCTCGCAGAACGCCTATGGTGCGCGCGACGTGTTCGCGCTGTTGTCACCATTTCTGTTGGTCGTCGCCGTGATGTTCGTGCCGGCACTGGACATGTTGCTCGCGATCGTGCGGCGAACCCGGGCCGGGCGCAGCCCGTTCAGCCCGGACAAGATGCACTTGCACCACCGACTGCTGCAGATCGGGCATTCCCATCGCCGGGTGGTTCTACTGGTCTATCTGTGGGTGGGCATCGTCGCCTTCGGGGTGGCCAGCACGATCTTCGTCGACCCGCGGTACATCGGGGCCGTCATGTTGGCCGCCATCGTGGTGGCCGTCATCGTCACCCTGATCCCACTGCTGCGACGCCGCAGCGGCGATGTCGATGACGGCTTCGACGAATACTTCAGCGGCGGCTACGACTGACCCACTCGGCCGCGTGAGGGCAGCGGACAGGCCCCGGTCGGACGGTCAACGGCGGACCCTTCGGAGACGTTACGACAGTTAGTAGTAGTGGCCGTTTTGGGCGTTCTACCATGTGGTACGGTCTTGGCAGAACCCGAAAAACCTCGCGGGTTGCCGGCCCTGGCCCCGGTCTACAAGACCGTTCGCCGCCGATTTCGACCGACTGTTGGACCGACGACTAGGGAGCTGTCGCCTTGGGTGATTCCACCGCGCCCTTGGCACTCCGATACGCTCTGCGGGCATGCACTGACCGCGAAGATGGAGATGAGGTGAAGCCGTGACGACGCCACCGCAGGACGCGCCGTTCGTGCTTCCCGCGGTCGCATTCAACCCGTCCCGTCTGTCCGTCCTCTGTGTCCTCGTCACGGCATTGGTTACCGCGGCCGCCGCGCTGCTGGGCTACCCGATGTTCGGTGTGTTCTTCGGTGTCGGGGTGGCGCTGGGTCTGCTCAACGCGCTGTTGGTGCGCCGCGCCGTGTCAGCCATCACCGCCATGGACCATCCACTCAAGAAGAAGATGGCCCTGAACTCCGCGACGCGACTGCTGGTGATCACCGCTGTCGGCCTCGCGATCGCCTTCACCTTCCGGCCGCCGGGCCTCGGCGTCCTGTTCGGCCTGGCGGTGTTTCAGGTCATTCTCGTGCTGACCACCTCGCTGCCGGTGCTCAGGAAGCTGCGTTCCGGCGATACCGAAGCACCTGCACCCAATGACGGAATTGCACCGAAGGATTGATCCGCAGATGTCTGAACAGATCCTCGCCGAAGCTGCCATCCACGTCGGACACCATGCCCCAATCTGGCATTGGTTTGGCCTGACGATCAACGGAGACACCGTCATCGCATCGGCGATCGCGGGCTTGATCGTGATTGCGCTGGCCTTCTTCCTGCGGGCTCACGTCACCTCGACCGGTGTGCCGGGCCGCGTGCAGTTGTTCTGGGAGACGCTAACCATCCAGATGCGCGACCAGATCGAGGGCGCCATCGGGATGAAGATCGCGCCATTCGTGCTGCCCCTGTCCGTGACGCTGTTCGTGTACATCCTGGTCGCCAACTGGCTCGCGGTCCTGCCGGTCCAGTACACCGACTCCCACGGCACCACCACCGAACTGCTCAAGCCGCCGGCGGCCGACATCAACTTCGTGCTGGCGCTGGCGCTTTTCGTGTTCATCTGCTATCACCTCGCAGGTTTCTGGCGCCGCGGCGTCATCGGCCACCCGGTCCAGCTGGCGAAGGGCCACGTGGCGTTCCTGGCACCGATCAACCTCGTCGAGGAGATAGCCAAACCCATCTCGCTGTCGCTCCGACTTTTCGGCAACATCTTCGCCGGCGGCATCATGGTCTCACTGATCGCGCTGTTCCCGCCGTACATCATGTGGGCGCCCAACGCGATCTGGAAGGCCTTCGACCTGTTCGTCGGACTCATCCAGGCGTTCATCTTCGCCCTGCTGACGATCCTGTACTTCGGTCAGGCGATGGAACTGCCGCACGAGCACGACGGCGACCATCAAGACGACCATCCCGGGCAACACGCCAAAGAGCTCGCAGAAACTCACTAGACGACCAACAAGCACTGAGACAACCAACAAGCCTGGTGGACAACGACTACCAGTTATCAAGGAGGACTAGGAATGGATCCCACAATCGCTGCCGGCGCGCTCATCGGCGGTGGTCTGATCATGGCCGGCGGCGCCATCGGTGCGGGCATCGGTGACGGTATCGCCGGTAATGCACTGATCTCAGGTATCGCCCGTCAACCGGAGGCGCAGGGTCGACTGTTTACTCCGTTCTTCATCACGGTCGGCCTGGTTGAAGCCGCGTACTTCATCAACCTCGCCTTCATGGCGTTGTTTGTGTTCGCCACCCCGGTTGCCTAATCCAGCGACATGGGTGAAATGAGCGCAACCGTCCTGGCGGCGGAAGAGGGCGGGAAGACGAGTAACTTCCTCATCCCCAACGGCACGTTCTTCGTCGTGCTGCTCATCTTCCTGATCGTGCTCGGGGTGATCGCCAAGTGGGTTGTGCCACCGGTTGGCAAGGTGCTCGCAGAACGGGAAGCCATGCTGGCCAAAACCGCTGCCGACAGCAAGAAGGCGGCCGAACAGATGGCTGCCGCCCAGGCGGACTACGACGAGACGATGGCCGGCGCACGAACTGAAGCGTCCGCCCTCCGGGACGGTGCCCGTGCCGAAGGGCGGCAGGTCGTCGACGCGTCGCGGGCAGCGGCCAGCGGCGAAGTTTCCGACACACTGCGGGCCGCCGGAAACGAGTTGTCGCAGAACGCAGATGCCGCATCGGCACAGCTGCAGTCCTCGGTGTACGGGCTGTCCCGGTCGCTGGCCGACCGCATCCTCGGCATCGACGGGAGTCGGTAGATGTCGACATTTCTGGGACAACTCGCCGGCTTCGCAGTCATTGTGTGGCTGTTCATGGCGTACGTGCTGCCGCCCCTGCGCACCCTGATGGCCAAGCAGCAGGATGCCGTGCGGGTGGCCCTCGCAGAGAGCGCTTCGGCCAGTGACAAGTTGGACAGTGCCGCCGAATTGCATGCCAAAGCGATCGAGGGCGCCAAGGCCGAGGCCGACAGGGTCACCGCAGAGGCGCGCCACGACTCGGTGCGGATCGCCGAAAGCCTGCGCGAGCATGCGGCTGTTGAGGCCGAGCGGATCAAAGCACAAGGTGCCCAGCACGTTCAGCTGCTGCGCCAGCAGACGATCCGCGGGCTGCGCGCCGACCTCGGGGCCGAGTCGGTGCACGGCGCAGAGCAACTGGTGCGGGCGCACGTCGCGGACCCGGCGGCGCAGTCGGCCACCGTCGACCGCTTCCTCGATGAACTCGACGCGATGTCGGCGACCGACGTGTCGGTGAGGCCTTTCGACGCGGGTGCCGCGCTCAACCTGCGGGCCACCAGCCGCGGAGCGCTCGCAGAGGTCGTGAAATCCGTCGACCAGGTCGTCGAAGGCCTCGACTACGACGGTCTCACCACATTGGCCGCCGAGCTGTCGGCTGCGGCCCGGCTGCTGGACCGCGAACCGACACTGACCAGGGCCCTTACCAAGCCGACGGCTGACGCGCCGGGCCGGGTGTCATTGCTGCACAAACTGCTCGAGGGCAAGGTCGGTGCCCCCACACTGGAGGTACTGAGTTCGGCTGCGGCCCAGCGCTGGTCGGCGGACAATGACATCATCGACGCCGTCGAGCACGCGGCGAGACTGGCGTTGGTGATGCGCGGTGAGCGTAACCGCGAGAGCCCGGAACTCGAGGAACAGCTGTTCCGGATCAGTCGGATTCTGGACGCCAACCCACGGCTGACCACACTGTTGTCAGACTTCAACGCACCGATCGACCGCCGAATCGCCTTGCTGGACAAGGTTCTCCACACCGCAGGTGTCTCCCGCGGCGCTGCGGCGCTGTTGCGTCAGGAGGTCGAGCTCCTGCGCGGCCAACGGATCGACGAGACGGTTGTCGACCTCGTGGAGCTTTCGGTCGCACGCCGCGGCGAGCTGGTCGCCCAAGTCACGGCGGCCGCCGATCTGACCGATCAACAGCGGAGCCGGCTGACCGACATCCTCAGCCGCATCTACGAACATCCCGTGTCGATCCAGCAGGACATCAACCCCGAACAACTCGGCGGGCTGACCATCGCCATCCGCGATGAGGTCATCGACGGCGCGATCGCGTCGCGGTTGGCCGCGGCCCGCACCGGCCTACCCGACTGACACCCAAGAACTCGAACACCAGAAATCACAAAGGCAGGAAGACGAAAAGCCATGGCAGAGTTGACAATCTCGTCTGCTGATATCGAAGGAGCCATCGAGGAGTACGTATCCTCGTTCTCGACCGGCACCGACCGCGAAGAGGTCGGCATCGTCATCGACGCCGGCGACGGCATCGCGCACGTCCAGGGCATGCCTTCGGTGATGACCCAGGAGTTGCTCCAGTTCGAGGGCGGCGTCCTCGGTGTTGCGCTGAACCTCGATGAGCACAAAGTCGGCGCCGTGATCCTCGGCGACTTCCAGAAGATCGAGGAAGGCCAGCAGGTCAGGCGGACCGCCGAGGTGCTCTCGGTGCCCGTTGGCGACGAGTTCCTCGGCCGCGTGATCAACCCCCTCGGTGTGCCGATCGACGGCCAGGGTGACATCAACGCCAGCGAGCGGCGCGCACTGGAACTGCAGGCGCCGTCGGTGGTTCAGCGCCAGGGCGTCAGCGAACCGTTGCAGACCGGGATCAAGGCGATCGACTCGCAGACCCCGATCGGCCGCGGCCAGCGCCAGCTGATCATCGGCGACCGCAAGACGGGCAAGACGGCGCTGTGCGTCGACACCATCCTCAACCAGCGCGAGAACTGGGAGTCCGGCGATCCCAAGAAGCAGGTGCGTTGCGTCTATGTCGCGATCGGCCAGAAGGGAACCACGATCGCCAGCGTCAAGCGTGCCCTGGAGGAGGGCGGCGCAATGCAGTACACCACCATTGTCGCCGCCCCGGCGTCGGACTCGGCCGGCTTCAAGTGGCTGGCGCCCTACACCGGGTCAGCCATCGGCCAGCACTGGATGTACGACGGCAAGCATGTGCTGATCATCTTCGACGACCTGACCAAGCAGGCCGAGGCGTACCGCGCCATCTCGTTGTTGCTGCGCCGCCCGCCGGGCCGTGAGGCCTACCCCGGTGACGTCTTCTACCTGCACTCCCGTCTTCTGGAACGCTGCGCCAAGTTGTCCGACGAACTCGGTGGTGGTTCGATGACAGGCCTGCCGATCATCGAGACCAAGGCCAATGACATCTCGGCCTACATCCCCACCAACGTGATCTCGATCACCGACGGTCAGTGCTTCCTGGAGACCGATCTGTTCAATCAGGGTGTGCGGCCTGCCATCAACGTCGGCGTCTCGGTGTCCCGCGTGGGTGGTGCCGCCCAGATCAAGGCGATGAAAGAGGTGGCGGGAAGTCTCCGTCTGGACCTGTCGCAGTACCGCGAACTCGAGTCTTTCGCCGCCTTCGCATCCGATCTGGACGCCACGTCAAAAGCGCAGCTGGAGCGCGGTGCGCGTCTCGTCGAGTTGCTCAAGCAGCCGCAGTACAGCCCGATGGCGGTCGAGGACCAGGTTGTCGCGATATTCCTGGGCACCAAGGGGCACCTCGATGCGGTTCCGGTGGAGGACGTTCAGCGGTTCGAGCAGGAATTGCTCGACCACCTGAAGGGCTCGCAGGAGGAGATCCTGACGGAGATCCGCGATACCAAGAAGCTCTCCGAGGAGACCGAAGCCAAGTTGGTGGAGACGATCGACGACTTCAAGAAGGGTTTCGCAACCACCGAGGGACATCCCGTTGTCCCGGTCGATGCGCCGGTCGAGGCGATGCAAGCGAGTGAGCTGAGCACCGAGTCGGTGAAGGTCCGCAAGCCGGCACCGAAGAAGAAGTAGACCGGAGGATCTGGGAACCAATGGCAGCCACACTGCGCGAGTTGCGGGGGCGCATCCGCTCCGCCGGGGCGATCAAGAAGATCACCAAGGCCCAGGAGCTCATTGCGACTTCGCGGATCGTCAAGGCAAAGGCCAGGGTCGAGGAGGCCCGACCCTATGCCGAGGAAATCACCCACATGCTGACTAATCTGGCCACCCATAGCGCGTTGGACCACCCCCTATTGGTCGAACGTGAGCACGGCAGGCGGGCCGCGGTGCTCGTGGTGTCCTCCGACCGGGGTCTGTGCGGCGGGTACAACGCCAACGTGTTGCGCCGCACGCAGGAATTGTTCGAGTTGTTGCGTGAGCAGGGCAAGGAGCCCGTTCTGTACGTCGTCGGACGGAAAGCGCTGAGCTACTACAACTTCCGTCAACGTGACATCGCAAGGTCCTGGACCGGATTCTCCGAGCGGCCCAAGTTCGCCGATGCGAAGGAGATCGCGGACACTTTGGTGTCGGCCTTCTTGGCGGGCCAGGACGACCAGCCCGGCAGAGAAGGTGCAGACCATGTTCGCGGTGTCGACGAACTGCACATCGTCTTCACCGAGTTCAGGTCCATGCTGTCGCATGTTGCCGAGGCGCGCCGGATCGCTCCGCTGGTCGTCGAATACGTCGGCGAGGAAGAATCCGGACCGCAGACCTTGTTCTCCTTCGAACCCGACGCCACGACGTTGTTCGGCGAACTTTTGCCGCGCTACGTGGCCACTCGGGTGTATGCAGCGCTGATGGAGGCTTCCGCGTCCGAGTCGGCATCGCGACGGCGGGCCATGAAGTCGGCTACCGACAACGCCGACGATCTGATCAAGCTGTTGACCCTCGAGGCCAATCGCGAACGGCAGGCGCAGATCACCCAGGAACTCAGCGAGATCGTCGGTGGCGCCAACGCACTGGCCGACGCAACCAACTAAGCCCCACCAGGAAGCAGAGAGCAAGAGAAAATGACTGCCACCGTTGAAGATACGAAGAAGGACATCACCGGCCGCGTGGTGCGGATCACCGGGCCGGTGGTCGACGTGGAGTTCCCGCGGGGCTCGTTGCCGGAGTTGTACAACGCATTACATGCCGACATCACCTACGCCGAGATGGCCAAAACGCTCACCCTCGAGGTTGCCCAGCACCTCGGCGACAACCTGGTCCGTACCATCTCCATGCAGCCCACCGATGGCCTGGTGCGTGGGGTGCAGGTGACTGACACCGGCGCCTCGATCTCGGTGCCCGTCGGCGACGGCGTCAAAGGCCATGTGTTCAACGCGCTGGGGTACTGCCTGGATGAGCCCGGGTACGGCGAGGACTTCGACCACTGGTCGATCCACCGCAAGCCCCCGCCCTTCGATCAACTCGAGCCGCGCACCGAGATGCTGGAGACCGGCCTGAAGGTCGTCGACCTGTTGACGCCCTATGTGCGCGGCGGCAAGATCGCCCTGTTCGGGGGCGCCGGTGTCGGCAAGACGGTGCTCATCCAGGAGATGATCAACCGGATCGCCCGCAACTTCGGCGGCACCTCGGTGTTCGCCGGCGTGGGTGAGCGCACGCGTGAGGGCAACGACCTGTGGGTCGAGCTTGC
>CAYLWH010000112.1:6063-12434 GCA_964387245.1 uncultured Mycobacterium sp. | reverse complement strand
TCGGTATTCTGGCCAACGTCCAGGACGGCGCCGCGGCACGTTCCGCGCGCGACACACCCGCCGAGGGCATCGGGCTGTTCCGCACCGAGCTGTGCTTCCTCAACGCCGAGGCCGAGCCGACCGTCGACGAGCAGGCACGGATCTACGGTGAAGTGCTGCAGGCGTTCTCGGGACACAAAGTGGTGATACGCACCCTGGATGCCGGCTCGGACAAGCCGTTGAAGTTCGCCGGACATCCCGATGAGGCCAACCCCGCTCTGGGGGTGCGCGGCATCCGGATCTCGTTCGGCAACCCCGCGATACTCGATCACCAACTGGCGGGCATCGCCGCCGCCGCCGAGCAGACCGGCAACAAGCCCTGGGTGATGGCGCCGATGATAGCCACCGCGCAGGAGGCTGAGAGTTTCGCCGCGAAGGTACGTGCGTATGGAATGTCACCCGGTGTGATGATCGAGGTGCCCGCCGCGGCGTTGCTGGCGCACCACATCCTCGAGCACGTCGACTTCCTGTCGATCGGCACCAACGACCTGGCTCAGTACACGATGGCGGCCGACCGGATGTCGGCCGACCTGGCCACCCTGACCGACCCGTGGCAGCCCGGCGTGCTCGCGCTGATCGCCATGACGGGTGGCGCCGGCGGCGCGGTGGGCAAGCCCGTCGGTGTCTGTGGCGAGGCGGCCGCGGACCCATTGCTGTCCTGTGTGCTCGTGGGGATGGGGATCACGTCGTTGTCGGCGGCCGCCGCGGCGCTCACACCGGTCGGCGCCAAGCTGGCGACGGTGACCCTGCAGCAGTGCCGCGACGCGGCCGCAGCGGTGCTCAAGACCGCCAGTGCCGCCGATGCGCGGGCGGCGGCGTTGGAACTCCTGGAGTGAGGGCCGGAATGGAATAATCGGACTACGGTCCGGTTGTTCCGGGTAGCTCTCGCCAACCAGGAGGTACCCAAATGCCCGCCGTCACCGCAAGCACCCTGAGCCTGGCGCGGATAATCCCGCCCGCTCCGTCCGAGGCAGACCGTCCCGTGCGCTCGATCACGACCGGACCCCGTGGCTACGAGGGCGAGGGTTTCCCCGTCGTCCGTGCGTTCGCCGGCGTAGCCGCCGCCGACCTGGATCCGTTCGTCCACATGGACCAGATGGGCGAGGTGGAGTACCAGCCCGGCGAGCCGAAGGGCACCGACTGGCACCCGCACCGCGGCTTCGAGACGGTCACCTACATGATCGACGGCCGCTTCGCGCACCAGGATTCACACGGTGGCGGCGGTCTGATCACCGACGGCGCCACCCAGTGGATGACCGCGGGCGCCGGAATCCTGCACATCGAGACCCCGCCGGCCGAACTCGTCGAAAGCGGCGGTGTGTTCCACGGCGTGCAACTGTGGGTCAACCTGCCGCGCAAGGACAAGTTCGCGGCACCGAGATACCAATCGATCGAGGGCGGCGCGGTGCAGCTGCTGTCGTCGACCGACGGCGGTGCGCTGCTGCGAATCATCGCCGGCGAGGTCGACGGTGCCCACGGACCGGGATCCACCCACACCCCGATCACGTTGGCACACGCGACCATCGAGCCCGGTGCCCGCCTGAACCTGCCGTGGAACCGGGACTTCAACGCCCTGGTGTACGTGCTGTCGGGCGTCGGCTCGGTCGGCCCGGCCGGCCATCCGATCCAGCAGGGGCAACTCGCCGTGCTCGGCCGCGGTGATCGGATCACCGTCGCAGCGCACGGTCGGCAGGACTCCAACCGGCCCGCCATGGAGGTAATGCTGTTGGGCGGCAGGCCCATTCGCGAGCCGGTCGTCCATTACGGCCCGTTCGTGATGAACTCCAGGGCGGAGTTGATCGAGGCATTCGAGGACTACAACGCCGGCAGGTTCGGGACGATCCCGCCGAATGCGCTGATGCCGCACCGAAGCGGCCGCGACTAAGCGTTGACCGGGTAGAGCAGTTCGAGTTCGCCGAGGTTGGCCGCCACCGTCACCAACGGCAACGCGTCGGCCACCGGGTGTGTGGCCGCGGCGGCCTCGGCGCGCAGCGCGATGACGAAGTGCTCGATGATGAGCCCGGTGCCGATCGGGGTGCGGGTCCGGCCCGACATTCGGTCACAGATGATGGCCGCATGCGCGTCCAGCACCGCCCGGGTGCTCGGATAGGAACCCGCGGCCGGCGGCTTCGGGATGTCGGCGATCAGATCGGCGGCTGCCCGGAGCTTGGCCGCCCTGTTGGCTTTGCGAACGATCGGTGCGCGATGGTCGGCCGGTCCACCGCCCTCGGAGAGGTACTGCCGAATCGCGTCGTCGACGGTCCGGGAAGCGGTCATGGTCTCAAAGCCCAGCTCGTCGACGGCGACCGCAGCGGTGCCGTGGGTGATCCGCGAGACGGCCGCGCGCAGGTATCTCGTCCCGGTGTCGAACGCGGCTCTGATCGCCGAGGTGACTGCGCCTGCCGAGCCGCGCGGCCACAACAACAGCGACACCACCACGCCGACCGCGCCGCCCACCACGATGTCCTCGATACGGGTCAGACCGACTGCCCAGCCCGACGGGTGCATCAGGTTGAACACGATCAGCACCAGCATCGTGAACGCCGCCTGCCCGGCGGCGAACGACCAGATGTCGGGAACGAACGCCGCAAGAAAGGCGACGACCGGTAGCACGGCCCACAGCACCGCCGGCTGCACGCCGATGAGTTCGATGACCAACGCACCGATCACGAACCCGAGTGTCGTCCCGACGACGGCGCGCACCACCTTGGTGCCGGTGCTCAGCGCGCTGCTGCGCAGCACCGAGGCCGCGGCCAGCACCACCCAGAACCCGTGCTGCACGGGGAAGACGTGGGTGGTCGCCACGGCGAGTGCCAGGCCGAGGCCGGTGCGCAGGCTGTTGCGAACCACCACCGCCCTCGTCGCCAGATACCCCGACGGGATGTGGGTCACCGCTTCCCGTTCCGAGAGCACCCGGGCTGCGGCCCCGCTGTCGGTGACCTGGCGTCCGAGCACTCGCATCAACACCGGTCGGGCATCGGCGGCCGCCGCGCCGGCAATCACCCGTCCGGTCACCGCGACCGTCGCTCCGAACGTGCGGCCGCTGAGCAGGCGTTCACCGACGCGCATCGCGGCCACGTCGTCGGGTTCGCGCAGTATCTCGGCGATGTCATCGCGGTAGCGACCGTGCGCCACCGCCCGCAGTTCGGTCAGGGCCGCATCGAGTTCGGCCCGGTCGGGATCGCGGTGCGCCACCCGGGTGACCCGCAGCAGGCGAGCCGAGGCGCGCAACACCCGAACCGAGGGTGCCGCCATCACGGCCAGCGTGGCGGCGGTGTCGTCGTTCACCCGGTCGCACAGCCAACCGAGGTCGTCGACCACGCGGACCAGTGCGCGGCTGCCCGCGGTGAGGCCCACTGGACGGTAGTCGCTGTTGACGTAGTTGGCGAACAGGGCGTTCATCGCGTTGTTGACATCCTTGGCACCCGCGTTCCCGTCAAGTCGGTGGGCCAGCACGGTGCACACCTGCGCGGCTTGCCGGCGCAGTTCGTCGTGGTGGCGCGGCGGCAGCACGAACAACGCGGCCGGCACGCACACCGTAAGCGCGATGCACCAGCCGAGCAGCCGCTCCGGGATCGGGCCCGGCGGTGTGCAGGCCGTCAGGACGAACGGCAGCAGGGTCGCCCGCTGCGCCGCGGCGATCGCCGTGCTCAACACCCCGGCGAACGTGACGACGACGCCGAGGACGAACATCGTCGCCACCGCCAGCCAGGGAATCGGTGAAACCAGGGTTCCCAGCGTGATCAATGCCGCACCGGCCACGCCAAGTCCGAGGTAGGACACCGCGCGGCCGGTCCGGTTGCCGGGGAAGTCCACCACAATCAGCAGCGCGATCGACCCGAAGATCGCGAACAGGGGCGTCTGAGGGCCGCCGACGGCCAGGCCGATGCCTGCGGCGAGAGGTATCACCAACCCGGCGCGGGCCGCTCGGCGCAGCGCGTCGAACTCCGGGTCGCGGGCTTCGAGCCGGTCCAGCAGGCGCCGGGCCGGTGCGATCACGGCGGGGGTGCAGTCGAGAAGCGGCCCGAATCCAGCGCATAGGCCAGCTGCTCGGCCACCCAGGCCAGCCCGACGGCGTCGAGCGGCACGGTGGCTTGTTCGAAGCCCACCAGCAGGTACAACGCCCAGCTGGCGAACAGCTGCGCCTGGCGGTCGTCGTGCAGCAGCTCCTTGGCGGATTCGTGGAGGATCTCGTAGCGCTGCCGATCCACATCCTCCTGAACCACGCGCACCTGCGGGTCGACCGCGCTCCACACCCGGATGGCGGCTTCGGCGCCGTGCGGGAGATTCAGCCCGATGTCCATGATGGCGTCGATGCGTCGCCGCGGATCGGGTTCCGCGCGCACCTGTTCGACGCGCTGCTGAGTTGACACCGCGAGCCAGTGTCGGACCAACTGGTGGGTGTAGACCGACCAGTTCTCGAAGTAGTGGTAGAAGGAGCCTGTGGTGACCCCCATCCGGCGACACACTTCGGCCAGCTTCAACCCGCCGTAGCCCAGATCGGCAAGCACGTCCAGGCCGGTCTCGAAGTACGCCTCCCGGGTCGTCAGGGTCACCATGTCTGGCAACCCTAATTCGGTGCCGCGTGCGCGCGCACCGCCGGGACCGGTGAGGCCGCCACCGCCGGGGTTCAAGCCGCCGGCTGTGGCACACTTCGAGAGTGCCGAGTACCGCCAGCCGGGGGCCGGGTCGCCCCCCGGCCGCGAAAGCGGCGGAGACCCGCGAGCGCATCGTGCGCGCCGCCCGGGATGTATTCAGCGAGCTGGGGTACGACGCCGCGACCTTCCAGGCCATCGCCGTCCGCTCCGACCTGACCCGGCCTGCGATCAACCACTACTTCGCGAGCAAGAAGGTCCTCTACAACGAGGTCGTCGAGCAGACGTACACGTTGGTGCTCGCCGCCGGTGCCGAACGGGCCCGCTCAGCGTCCACCCTGATCGGAAGGCTCGAGGCGTTCATCAGCGCCGCGGTGAACGTCGATTCGAAAGACCGTGCCGCGGCGGCTTTCCTGGTGACCGCGGTGCTCGAAGCACAGCGTCATCCGGAACTGCAGGGGCACATCGACGTTTTGAAGGACTCTCGGAAGTTCGTCAAGTGGGCGGTTGCCGAGGCGGTGGAGTCCGGTGAGCTCTCGGCCGACACCGAGGTTCCGGCTCTGGTCGACATGCTCGTCGCGGTGTTGTGGGGGATGGCCTTCTACGCCGGCTTCGTGGGCGGCCACGAAGAGCTGGAGCGCATCACCCACCAACTCAAGCTGCTCCTCGAACAACGGCTGTGGCAGCTCCGCGGCTGACGACGGTGTGAGGTGGCCCACAAATGTGCATAGGCTACCTAATTTATTAGGTAGCATGGCTTAGGAAATGACTGGGACGAGATGGCGCGGCTGGGACGCCAGATCAGCGCCCAACTACCGGAGGAGCCCCGATGAGCAACCTGCGCACCCATGACGACACCTGGGACATCGCCACCAGCGTCGGCAGTACCGCCGTGATGGTCGCCGCTGCCCGTGCGGCCGAGACCCAGCTCGCCGATGCGCTGGTCCAGGATAGGTACGCCAAGCTCCTGGTCGAAGGCGTCGGGACGGGTCCCTGGCAGAACATGCTCGATCAGTCGCTGGTCGACCGGCTCGGCGACATAGATCCCGAGATGGCGCGGATCTTCACCCACATGCGCAACTACCTGGCGGTGCGCACGCACTTCTTCGACGCGTTCTTCGCCGACGCCGTCGAGGCCGGCGTGCGGCAGATCGTAATTCTCGCCTCGGGTCTGGACTCGCGCGCGTATCGGCTCGAATGGCCCTCCGACACAGAGATCTACGAGATCGACCAGCCGAAGGTATTGGAATACAAGACGGCCGCACTGGCCGCTCACGGAGTGCGCGCGCCGGTCTCGCGGCACGAGGTGCCGGTGGACCTGCGCTTCGACTGGCCGACCGCCCTGACCGCGGCCGGCTTCGATCCGGCCAAGCCAACCGCTTGGCTGGCCGAAGGACTGTTGATGTACCTGCCGTCGGATGCGCAGGACCGGTTGTTCGAACAAATCACCGGGCTCAGCGCGCCGGGCAGCCGCATTGCGGCCGAGACCGCGGGCGTTCGCTCTGCGGATAGTCGGGAGCAGATGCGCGAGCGGTTCGAGCGGGTGGCCGATCAACTCGGCATTGCGCAGAGCCTGGACATCGCCGACCTGGTGTACAACGACCCCGATCGCACCGAGCTGACCGGCTGGCTGAGCCGTGCAGGTTGGTCCGCCGAAGCCGTGCCGGCCACCGCGGAGATGCGGCGGCTGGGCCGCTGGCTGGATGTCCCGATGTCCGACGGCGACGCGTTCTCGAG
>CAYLWH010000112.1:0-5963 GCA_964387245.1 uncultured Mycobacterium sp. | reverse complement strand
GGCTGGATCGAGTACGAGCCCTTCGGCACCGTGCTGGTCATCGGTGCGTGGAACTTCCCGTTCGCGCTGACGCTTGGGCCGCTCGTCGGTGCGCTCGCCGCCGGAAACGCCGTGGTGCTCAAGCCTTCGGAGCTGGCACCGGCGTCCTCGCGCCTGATGGCCGAGCTGGTACCGCGGTACCTCGACCCCGAGGCGGTCGTGGTGGTCGAGGGGGACGGCGCGGTGAGCCAGGAACTGATCGCGCAGGGTTTCGACAAGCTCTGCTTCACCGGTGGCACCGAGATCGGCCGCAAGGTTTACCAGAGCGCCGCACCACATCTGACGCCGGTGACCCTCGAACTCGGCGGGAAGAGCCCGGTCATCGTGGCGGCCGACGCCGATGTCGAGACGGCGGCCAAACGCATCGCCTGGACCAAACTGATCAACTCCGGCCAGATCTGCATTGCACCCGATTACGTACTGGTCGACGAATCGGTCCGTGACACGCTGGTGTCCAAGATCACCGAGGCGATCACGAAGTTCCGCGCCGAGGACACCGGCGGACTGCGGATCGTCAACGAACGGCACTTCGGTCGGCTGACCGGCGCGCTGGCCGCGACCAAGGGCGACGTCGCGATCGGCGGTGGCTCCAACGAGGCCAGCCTGGAGATCGAGCCGACAGTCGTCGTCGATCCGGACCCCAGCGAGCCGCTGATGACCGATGAGATCTTCGGCCCGATACTGCCGATTGTCACCGTCCGGTCCCTCGACGAAGCCATCACCTTCGTGAATTCGCGGCCCAAGCCGCTCGCCGCGTATCTGTTCACCAAGTCCAAGGCGGTCCGTGAACGGGTGATCACCGAGGTGCCCGCCGGCGGCATGCTGGTCAATCACCTCATCTTCCAGTTCGCCACCGCCAAGCTGCCGTTCGGGGGGGTCGGGCCGTCGGGCATCGGCGCCTACCACGGTCGGTACGGCTTCGAGGAGTTCAGCCACCGCAAGTCCGTGCTGACCAAGCACACCCGACCCGATTTGTCCGCCATGATCTACCCCCCGTACACCGAGAAGGCCTGGAAGTTGGCGCGCCGGATCTTCTGATCCACCGACCGATTGCCCGAAACGTCGAAAGGAAGCTAGATGCCCGGAGTTCAGGATCGAGTCGTCATCGTCACGGGTGCCGGCGGTGGGCTGGGTCGTGAGTATGCGTTGACGTTGGCCAAGGAAGGCGCATGCGTCGTGGTCAACGACCTGGGCGGCGCGCGGGACGGCACCGGCGCCGGACACAACATGGCCGATCATGTGGTGGCCGAGATCAAGGAAGCCGGCGGTCGCGCCGTTGCCAACTACGACAGCGTCGCCGAGACCGCGGGTGCGGACAACATCGTCAAGACCGCACTCGACGAGTTCGGCAAGGTCGACGGGGTGGTCAGCAACGCCGGCATTCTGCGTGACGGAACGTTCCACAAGATGACCTACGAGAACTGGGACGCCGTGCTCAAGGTCCATCTCTACGGTGGTTACAACGTCATCCGCGCCGCGTGGCCGCACTTCCGCGAGCAGAGCTACGGTCGCGTCGTCGTCGCCACCTCCACCAGTGGGCTGTTCGGGAACTTCGGTCAGGCCAACTACGGCGCCGCCAAGCTGGGGCTGGTCGGTCTGATCAACACGCTGGCTCAGGAAGGCGCCAAGTACAACATCAAGACCAACGCGCTGGCCCCCATCGCGGCCACCCGGATGACCGAGGACATCCTGCCGCCGGAGGTGCTCAAGAAGCTGACGCCGGAGTATGTCGCACCGGTGGTGGCCTATCTGTGCACCGAAGAGGTGCCCGACACCGGATCGGTCTTCATCGTCGGCGGTGGAAAGGTACAGCGCACCGCGCTGTTCCAGAACGAGGGAGTCACGTTCACCGCTCCGCCGTCGGTCGACGACATAGCCGACCGGTGGTCGGAGATCGACGACCTGTCCGCCGCCAAGCAGGCGGCGTTCAATCTTCGTTAGATGAAAGCTTGTGTAGTACAGGAGCTTTCGGGACCGTCGGGGATGTCCTACACGGACGCACCCGATGTCACCGCGGGACCCTCTGACCTCGTCATCGAGGTGCGCGCCGCCGGTGTGTGCTTTCCGGACCTACTGCTGAGCAAGGGCGAGTATCAGCTCAAGGTGCCGCCGCCGTTCATCCCGGGCATGGAGGTCGCCGGCGTGGTGGCGGCCGTCCCGGCGGGATCGGAATTCGTCGTGGGCGAACGGGTGTCGTCCTCGGCATTGCTCGGCGGCTACGCAGACCGGGTTGCCGTCCCGGTGTCCGGTGTTCGACGCAGTCCGGCCGAACTCGATGACGCGGAGGCGGTTTCGCTGCTGGTCAACTACAACACCATGTATTTCGCCTATGAGCGCCGGGCGGCGCTGCGGCCGGGGGAGACGGTGCTCGTGCTGGGCGCGGCCGGCGGTGTCGGCACCGCCGCCATCCAGATCGCCAAGGCGATGGGCGCGCACGTGATCGCGGTGGTGCACCGGGAGGGTGCGCGCGATTTCGTCTCGTCGTTGGGGCCGGATGCGGTCATCGGCCTGACCGACGGCTGGGCGAATGCGGTGCGGGAGGCCACCGGTGGCCGCGGCGTGGATGTCGTGGTCGACCCGATCGGCGGCGCGGCGTTCGACGACGCCATCCGCACCCTGGCGACCGACGGCCGACTGCTGGTGATCGGATTCGCCGCCGGCGGCATCCCGACGGTCAAGGTCAACCGGTTGCTGCTGCGAAATGTCGGCGTGCTCGGCGTCGCCTACGGCGAGTACATCAACCGCGATCCCGGCTCGGCCGCGGTGTTCGCCGACGGTCTGGCCGGACTGGTCAGCGCGGGCCTGAAACCGCCTCCGCCGGTGCGTTTTCCGCTCTGCGACGGCGCCAAGGCGCTGCAGGCCCTCGATGACGGTGGAGTATTCGGCAAGTTGGTGCTGGAGCCGTGAGCACAGCCGGGCTGGCCCTGGTTGCGCTGGTGATCGCGGTCGGCCTGGCCGGCATCATCGTGCCGATCCTGCCCGGCGGCCTGCTGGTGTTCGGCGCCATCGGGGTGTGGGCGATCATCGAACGCACCGCGGTCGGCTGGGTGACGCTCGGCGTCGCCGCGATGTTGTTCGTCGCGGCCGAGATCGTCAAGTACACCTGGCCGGTGAAACGGATGCGGGCCGCCGATGTCGGCAAGTGGACCCTGCTGGCCGGCGCGGTCCTGGGCGTCGTCGGATTCTTCGTGGTACCCGTGGTCGGGCTGATCCTCGGTTTCGTGCTCGGGGTGTTCCTGATGGAACTGGCGCACCGCCGAGACGGCCGGCGCGCTTGGACGTCGACGGTGCACGCGCTCAAGGCGGTGGCACTGTCGGTCGGTGTCGAATTCGTGGGTGCCCTGCTGGCGGCGGTCGCCTGGGTCGTCGCCGTCGTCACCTTTTGAGTGATTTGTGGAGCATTACCGGCGCTGGCCGCCGTGTGCTGGCCGCCGGTAATGCTCCACAAGTCACTCGAGCAGGGCGGTGCGGAGGCGGGTGATGTGCTCGTCGGTGATGTCGGCGGCACGCAGGTAGGCGTCCAGCGAGCCGTAGTCTCGGCGGACGGTGTCCAATGCGGCTTCCAGATACTCGGCGCGGACGCCGAGGACATCCTCGGACAGTCGCGCTTCGGTGAGTTCCGCGGCCTGCGCGGGCAGCCCGTCCTCGAAGCGGCTGGCCACCATTTCCATGATCTGCGCCCGCAACTCGGGCACCGCGGTGTTGCTGTGCAGATAATCCGCCACCACGGCGTCGCGGTCCACCCCCGCCGCCTCGAGCACGACGGCCACGCCGAAACCGGTGCGGTCCTTGCCCGCGAAGCAGTGCGTCAGAACCGCACCGCCGCCGCCGAGCAGTGTCACGATCCGCTGTATCGCGGCACGCGCGCCGGGGGCCCTCGCGAAGCGCCGGTATTCCTCGGTCATGTAGCGGCGGGCAGCTTCGAATACGGACTCGTGGTCGGGCTTCTCGGTCAGCAGGCGCTGGAATGCGTGCTCGTGTGGTGCCTCGCCGTCGACGGTCGCGACGATGTCGAGAAAGGGCAGCAGGTGCACGTCGACTCCGTCCGGCACCAGATCGCAGCCGTGGCGCTCGACCTCCCGGGGAGACCGAAGGTCGGCGACGTCACTCACCTGCAGCTGCCGCAATTGGCCGATGCCGGCGCCATCGAGTTTGGTCAGTTCGCCGGAACGGAACAGTCGGCCGGGCCGGACGGCTCCGCCGGTCGACTCGGTGACATCACGAAAGTTCCAGGCCCCCGACAGTGCGCTGACGCCGGCCGTCATCAGGACGTCACCGCGGCCGCGAGCGGACTTTTCTCCCTGCCGAGTTCGGTACGCGCGATGGTGCGCAGGTGTACTTCGTCGGGTCCGTCGAAGATGCGCATGGCACGCTGCCAGCCGTACATGCGGGCCAGCACGGTGTCGTCGCTGACGCCCGCGGCGCCATGGGTCTGGATGGCCCGGTCGATGACGTTGCACGCCATCAGCGGTGCCACCGCCTTGATTTGGGACACCAGCGCGTGTGCCGCCCGGTTTCCCACCTGGTCGATGGTCCACGCCGCTTTGTGACACAACAGCCTGGCCTGGTCGATCTCGTTGCGGGACAAGGCAATCGCGTTCTGCACCATGCCCTGTTCGGCCAGCGGCTTGCCGAACGCGATGCGATTGTTCACCCGGTCGACCATGAGGGCCAAGGCGCGCTCGGCCACCCCGATCGCGCGCATGCAGTGGTGGATTCGGCCCGGTCCGAGCCGGGCCTGGGCGATGGCGAAGCCGGAACCCTCCTCGCCCAGCAGGTTCGACGCCGGCACCCGCACATTGTCGAAGACGATCTCGGCGTGGCCGTGCTGGTCCTGCCAGCCGAACACGGAAGTCGAGCGAAGGACGGTGACTCCCGGTGTTTCGACGGGCACCAGGATCATCGACTGCTGCTGATGGCTGGCGGCGTCGGGGTTGGTGCGGCCCATCACGATCAGGATCTTGCAGCGCGGGTCGTTGGCACCCGAGGTCCACCATTTGTGGCCGTTGATGACGTAGTCCTCGCCGTCGCGGACGATCTGGGTCTGGATGTTGCGGGCGTCGCTGGAAGCCACCGCCGGCTCGGTCATCGAGAAGGCGGACCGGATTTCGCCGGCCAGCAGCGGTTCGAGCCACTGCTTGCGCTGATCGGCGGTCGCGAACAGGTGCAGCGTTTCCATGTTGCCGGTGTCCGGCGCCGCACAGTTGATGGCCTCCGGGGCGATCTCGGTGCTCCACCCGGACAGTTCGGCCAGCGGCGCGTATTCGTGGTTGGTCAGCCCCGACTCCGAGGGCAGGAAGAGGTTCCACAAGCCGCGTTCCCGGGCCAGCTTCTTGAGTTCCTCGACCACCGGCGGCACGGTGAAGTCGGCCCGCCCGGCCTGCGCCCGGTACTCGTCGTACGCCGGTTCGGTGGGGATCACATGCTCGACCATGAACTCCGTCAGTCGCTGGTGGTAGTCCTGGGCCTTTTCCGACATCGCAAAATCCATGCTGGTCACGATATGACACCTGTCGACCGGACCGTCCACCTGCACCGCGAGCAGACGCGGATTGCCCCAATTTCGACCGCAAATAGGGGCTTTTGCGTCTGCTCGGCAGTCAGACGTGCTCGCTGAGCGACAGTGCCGCGTTGATCGCGTCCACCCGGTCCTTGGCGTCGCCGAACAGCATCTGGGTGTTCTCCCGGAAGAACAGCGGATTCTGCACGCCGGCGTAGCCGGCGGCCATGGACCGCTTGAACACGATGACGTTGGCGGCGTTCCAGACCGTGAGCACCGGCATGCCGGCGATCGGGCTGCCGGGATCCTCCGACGCCGACGGGTTGACGGTGTCGTTGGCGCCAATGACCAGGACGACGTCGGTGTCGGCGAAGTCGTCGTTGATCTCGTCCATCTCCAGCACGATGTCGTAGGGCACCTTCGC
>CAYLWH010000111.1:0-12448 GCA_964387245.1 uncultured Mycobacterium sp. | reverse complement strand
ATGTTGATCCGGTGCTCGTCCCAGAAGCACGTGGTGGCGGCCGAGGTGATGGTGATGCCGCGCTCTTGCTCCTGGACCATCCAGTCCATGGTGGCGCCGCCCTCGTGGACCTCACCGATCTTGTAGTTCTTGCCGGTGTAGTAGAGGATCCGCTCGGTCGTGGTGGTCTTGCCGGCATCGATGTGGGCCATGATGCCGATGTTGCGGACCTTGGTGAGGTCGGTGAGCACGTCCTGTGCCACGGCTAGATTCCCACTCTTTCGCTTGCTTCAGTCAATCGGTGTCCCGCTGCGCCGGCGAACAACCGCCGGGCGGTCATCACCAGCGGTAGTGCGCGAAGGCTCGGTTCGCCTCGGCCATCTTGTGGGTGTCTTCACGCCGCTTGACGGCGGCACCCAAGCCGTTGCTGGCGTCCAGGATCTCGTTGGCCAGGCGCTCGACCATGGTCTTCTCGCGGCGGGCCTTGGAGAAGCTGACCAACCAGCGCAGCGCCAGCGTCGTCGACCGCTCGGGGCGGACCTCGACCGGCACCTGGTAGGTCGCGCCGCCGACGCGGCGGCTGCGGACCTCGAGGGCGGGCTTGACGTTGTCAAGGGCCCGCTTGAGCGTGACGACCGGATCGGTGCCGGTCTTGTCACGGGCCTGCTCCAGCGCGCCGTAGACAATCCGCTCGGCCAGGGATTTCTTCCCGTCCAGCAGGACTTTGTTGACCAGTTGGGTCACCAACTGCGACCCGTAGACCGGGTCATTGACCAACGGACGCTTCGGCGCGGGCCCCTTGCGCGGCATCAGCTCTTCTCCTTCTTGGCCCCGTAGCGGCTACGGGCCTGCTTGCGATTCTTGACGCCCTGGGTGTCAAGCGATCCGCGGATGATCTTGTAGCGGACGCCGGGCAGGTCCTTCACACGACCGCCGCGCACCAGCACCATGGAGTGCTCCTGCAGGTTGTGGCCCTCGCCCGGGATATAGGCGGTGACCTCGACCTGGCTGGTCAGCTTGACGCGCGCGACCTTGCGAAGCGCCGAGTTCGGCTTCTTCGGGGTGGTGGTGTACACGCGGGTGCACACGCCACGGCGCTGCGGGCTGTTCTTCAGGGCCGCGGTCTTGACCTTGGTGATCTTGTCGCGGCGACCCTTGCGGACCAGCTGGTTGATGGTTGGCATCTACCGTCTTCCTCTGTTGTGTTGCTGCGGTACTTCGGCACTTCTCAGGTCTGTGTACTGCTCGTTTTCGTCCCGTTCGCGTCCCCCGCGACCGGGCGTGTCGCACGCGCCCGCACCGATCGAGTCGATGCGTTGAGGTGCACATGCGAATTGGCCCGGCGTGCGCGCACGCTTACTGCTCCTGCAGCCGCGTGCACCCATCTCGGCCAGGCACGAGCTACCACAATACCAGTCGGACCTGCCCCGACAAAACCTGCGCCGTTGCGCATCGCGGACCGGGCCGGCCCGCTCTTACCGCAGGTCAGCCTACCGACGATGCACCAATCCGGACGCCAGCCGCAAAACCATGTTGGCATAGACCGCGTCGGTGTCCACCTCGTCCATCACCCCGGTCATCTCCAGCAGCACGAAGCCGTGCATCGCGGACCAGAACTCGAGCGCGGCGTAGAACGCGTCGTCACCGGCGAGGCCGAAAGACCCCAGCACGTCGATGACCGGCCCGGCAGCCGCCCTGGTGGCCGCCGAGTACTCGGGGTCGTCGTCGCCGAACGGCAATCTGGTGAACGCCGAATACCGGCCCGGGTGATGGTGAGCGTAGCTACGGTAGGCCCCGGCCACCAGCACGGCGTCCTCGCCGGTACGCCCTTCGCTGACCGTGTTGAGCATCTCGATGATGTCGCCGATCACCCGCATCCGTACCGTCCGCCGCAGGTCGTCAAGGCTTTGCACGTGGTTGTACAACGACGGACCCTTGGTACCCAGGTGGGCGGCCAGGGCGTTGATGGTCAGCGCGTCCCAGCCCTCCCGGTCGAGGAACGTCAGCGCCGCATTGACGATGATGTCGCGACTGAGTTTGGCCGAGCGCGCAGGCGCACGGCCCCGCGGGCGGGCGCCCGCAGGCGGGTCGGGCTGTGCTGCCATCGCGCTGTCTCGTCCTCACCGGTTCAGGTTTGAGTCCGCCGCTATTAGAACAGCGCCGGACCCCGACTGACGCATTCCGTGACAGTTGGGCCGAATGCGCCGCGGGAGACTTCCGGGGTGACGACGGTTGCACGTACTGTTTTGCAGAACTCGACAGCATGGGAGGACGCGGTGCATCCAACGGTAGGCGCGGCGTTGAGCCTGGCGGTACTGCTCGCGTTGCCGCCGATCGCGCTGGCCGGCTGCGGCTCGGACGGCGACTCGCAGTCCCCCACGATGACCGCCGGCACGCTGGGCGCGCAGGTGGAGGTCGGCAACACCATCAACTACGGATCGTTCGGCACCACCGCCGAAATCGACTGCGCTGACGGCAAGTCGCTCAACGTCGGCGGCTCGAACAACACGCTGACCGTGCGCGGCACGTGCGCATCGGTGAACGTCGGCGGCGCAGACAACAAGATCACCGTCGACAAGATCGACAAGGACCTGTCGGTGGTCGGCCTGAACAACACCGTCACGTTCAAGGACGGCGATCCGAAGATCGACAACCTCGGCTCGGGCAACGACATCAAGAAGGGCTGACCATCGTCAGGCTTGCCTTGACAAGGCGGGTGTACGTCAGGTAAATCTTGACGCATGCCCGTTCAATCGATCACCCTGCATGCTTTCCGCGAAGACATCCCCGGCCCGCGCTGGCGCCACTTGTACCGGGCGACGCGGGATGCCTACCGATCGTGGTACCTGGGGCCGGGCCGACGCCCCACGGTCACCGAAGCCCAAGCCGCCCTGCGGCGCCACATGCCCGAACTGGTGCCGACGTGGCAGCGCCTGGTCGCACTCACCGACAGCGACCCCACGGCCTCGGCGATGCTCACGCACTGGAACATGCCCGCCTTCGCGCCGGGCTGCTCACAGGTCGTCGTCGACGCCGCAGACGCGCCACGGGCCCTGATCCGCAACTACGACTACCACCCGGACCTGTTCGAGCAGGTCGTGATGACGACCCAGTTCACGGGCCGGACGGTCCTCGGCACGAGCGACTGCCTGTGGGGGCTACTGGACGGGATGAACTCCGACGGCCTGGCCGTCTCGCTGACCTTCGGTGGGGTCCAGGGGTACGGGCGGGGCTTCGGCATCCCGCTGGTCGTGCGGTATCTGCTGGAAGTCGCCGGCACCGTGCCAGAGGCACTGGCGAAGTTGCGCCGACTGCCCGTCTCGGGTTCCTACAACCTCACCCTCACCGACCGCACCGGCTGCACCCGGACGGCGTACGTGGCACCCGGACGGCAGATGGAGGCGCGGCCGGTTCCGCTGGCCACCAACCACCGGTTCGACTGTCCCGACGACCCGGCGCACGCGAAGCGCTACCGCAGCGTCGAGCGCCGGACGCACCTGTTGCGCCACGTCGAGCGGCGGACACACCCGGATGTCCTGGCCGCCGAGTTCCTGCGAGAGCCGTTGCGCAGCACGGAATACGGTGCCGGGTTCGGCACGCTGTACACCGCCGACTACCGGCCCGACTCCGGCGACGTCCACTACCGGTGGCCCGGCACGGTGTGGAGCAGGTCGTTCGACTCCGCCGACGCCGAACTGCGCCTCGACGTTCCCGCCGCGTAGCGACCATAGAATTGCCGCATGACGGCAGTTCCCGACTTCCCGCTCGCCGGCGTGGACGAAGCCGAGTTGGCGACGCTCATCCGCCGGATCACCGACGAGCTGAGCGGTCGGGGCACCACCGAGGCCTTCGCCGAGATGCTCAAGGTGGTGGCCTACGTCGGCGAACGGGTGGGCGATGCGGCCCGGCTAGTGGCGGCGTCGAATTCGTGGAGCCAGGTCGCGCAGGTATCGGGCACCTCGAAGCAGGCGGCTTGGGAGCGCTGGCGAACCACCGCCACCTCACCCCCGCGAACAGACGCGTAGGGCCCGTTTTCCGGTGCGAAGTTGGGCTCTACGCGTCTGCTCGCGGTCAAGAAGAGGGGGCGCCGTGCCGGCCCGCGCCGTCGGCGAAACGCTTGGCCCCGGCGATCGACTCCGCGGCCACCTTCGACAGGCTGGCGAACTCGGCGTCCATCGCGTCGGCCTCCGACATGCCCCACTGCCCCAGCGCCGACTGCCGGTCGGCCCGCAGGCACAGCTGCGGCAACCCGGCCAGGTCGGCCGCCAGCCGCTCGGCCTCCGAGCGCGCCTGCCCGGTGGACACCACGCGGTTGGCCAGCCCGATGTCGAGAGCTTCGCGGGCATCGACCGCGCGCCCGGTCAGGATCAGGTCCATCGCGCGACTGTGCCCGATCAGCCGCGGCAGTCGCACCGTCCCGCCGTCGATCAGCGGGACACCCCATCGCCGGCAGAACACGCCGAACACGGCGTCCTCCTCCACCACCCGCAGGTCACACCAGAGCGCGAGTTCGAGCCCGCCTGCCACGGCGTATCCACTGACCGCGGCGATCACCGGCTTGGACAGCGTCATCCGGGTCGGGCCCATCGGTCCGGGGCCGGTGCGGTGCGCCTGATTGGTCTCCGCAGTACCGAGTGCCTTGAGATCTGCACCGGCACAAAAGGTTCCACCGTCGCCCCAGAGCACCGCGACCGCGGCCGAACCGTCGGCGTCGAATTCGCCGAACGCATCGAACAGTTCGGCCGCCGCGGGACCGTTGACCGCGTTGCGGGCCCCCGGCCGGTTCATGATCACCGTTGTCACCGGGCCATTCCGTTCGACCCGCACTCCACCGTTCACTGCCCCATCCTCACTTCGGTCCGTTCTCGGCGCATCGCCAGCTCCGCGACGAATTCGGTGTAGACATCGCGCAGCCGCCCCCCCGGCCAATCCCGGGGCAGCAGGTCCTCGGGCAACACGGGATCGGTCAGCAGATGCCGGACCATGCCCGCCGCGACCACGAATCGCGTCGGCACGTCACGGGCCGCGGCCATTGCGTCGAGCAGGCCGGTGGCCGTCGCCGCCCATGCGGGCAGGTCCCACAGCATTTGGGCAAGCTCCGCCGGCGCGCCGTCGACGCTGTGCAACACGCGGACCCGTTTCAGGTCGACCGGGACCGGCTCCAGATTGTCCGGCCTCAGCCACACCCCCTCACGAAGTTCACCGAACCTACTGTCCTGCAATTGTCTTCGAAGATCCGACCGCGAACGCGCGTCGGCGCCGACACTCGTGATCACCAGGGTTGTCCACCTGCCGTCCCATCGACGCAGACGGGGATGCAGCGCATCGTCCTGACGACGCTGCCGGGCCAGCAGACGGTCCGACAACCGGTAACCGTCGGCGGACCGGACCAGGTCCCCGGTACCCACCATGCGGGTCAACGCGACCCGCAGGGCTGTCTCCTTGATACCGAAATCAGCTGTCAGAACGATCAATTCGGCGGCTGTGGCCCAGGCCGGATGCGCGCCGAGCAACACCGACAGCACGACGGAGCGGGCCGCCATCCGGGTCGGCGTGGCCATCTAGACTCCCGAGGTCCGGCGGCCGTGGTCACCGTAGGGTTCGTCGCGGGCGCGCACCGCTTCCCGGAAGCCGTGCTCCCCCGCGTCGGCTACGAACGCGTGCCCCTCCGGCGTATGCCTCGCAATGCCGTCGAACACCGTGCTGACCATCCGACTGGTGGCGACGCCGGAATTCAGCAGCGCCGTGTTGCATGCCAACTTGGCCATTATCAGCTGGTTCACCGGCATGGCGGCGATGCGCCCCACGAGCCGCTCGGTGCGCTCATCGAGATCGTCGGGTTCCGGCGCCTCGATGGCCAGGCCCCAGTCGGCCGCTTGCGCGCCGGTGATGCAATCACCGGTGAACAGAAGCCTTTTCGCGCGCTGATCACCGAGTCTGTGTGCCCACAGCCCCGCCGCGGGAACGCCCCACACCCGCATCGGCGGGTAGCCGATCTTGGCGTCGGCCGCCGCGATGATCTGATCGGCGTGCAGCGCAATGTCGGTTCCACCGGCGATGCAGTAACCGTGAATCTTGACGACGGTCGGTTTGTCGGCCCGCATCAGGCTGGCAAATCCGTGAACGAAGCGGCTCATCATCTGGTAGTCGACCATCGGGTCCCACGGCCGATCCGGAAGGTGGTTGAGCGCCTGGGTCTTTCCGTCCAGGACTGTGCCCCGGTAGCCGCCCGTATCGCCCGCCGACGAGGTGCGGTCGGCGTAGGCCGACAGGTCGAATCCCGCACAGAAGCCGCGACCCCGGCCGGACACCAGGATGACGTGCACCGCCGGATCGAGGTCGGCCCGCTCGACGAGCGCGGACAACTCCAGCGGGGTGTCGGCGACTATCGCGTTGCCCTTTTCGGGACGGTTGAACGTGATTCGGGCCACCCGGCCGGTGACCTCGTAGGTCATGGTCTTCAGGTTGTCGAAGTCAACGGGCCGGATCGCGTGCGTCATCGCTGTCCTGCGCCCTTGACCAGAACCCGTTCCAGGATGGGGGCGAGGTCCAGACCGTCCGGCAGGGTGCCGTATGCACCGCCCCACCGGCCGTCGAGCCGACTGGTCAGGAAGGCCTCCGCCACCGCCGGATGGCCGTGCCGGATCAGCAGCGCACCCTGAAGCGCCAGGCTGATGTCCTCGGCCACTTTGCGGGCCCGGTACTCGACGCTCTCGGACCGGCCGAGTTGCGCCCGCAGGCCGGCGACATGTGCGGCCAGACGGGGGTCCTGCGCCGCCGGGGCGGCCAGCTCGTCGAACAACACGTCGATGCATTCCGGTCGGGTTGCCATGGCGCGCAACGTATCCAGCGCACTGACGTTTCCGGAGCCCTCCCAGATGCCCATCAGCGGCGCCTCCCGGAACAGCCTGGGCATACCGGATTCCTCGGCGTAACCGTTTCCGCCGAAACACTCCATTGCTTCGGCGGCGTGGGCGGTGGCCCGCTTGCACACCCAGTACTTGGCGGCGGCCAATCCGATACGGCGCAACAGCGTCTCGCGTTCGTCACCGCGGACCGCCCGGTCCGTGGCGCCGGCCATCCGCATCGCCAGCATGGTCGCGGCCTCGGCCTCAACAGCCATGTCCGCCAGCACGTTACGCATCAGTGGCTGATCGATCAGGTACGCGCCGAACGCTTTTCGATGCTGGGTGTGGTGCACGGCACGCGACAGACCGCTGCGCATGCTGGTGGCGCTGCCCAGGGTGCAGTCCAGCCGTGTCAGGTTGACCATCTCGATGATGGTCGGCACGCCACGGCCCTCCTCGCCGACCAACCAGGCCGTCGCTCCGTCGTATTCGACTTCACTGGAGGCGTTTCCGTGGTTGCCCAGCTTGTCCTTGAGGCGCTGCAGGAACATCCGGTTGCGGCTGCCATCGGGTAGTACCCGCGGCAGCAGGAAGCAGCTGAGCCCACCCGGTGCCTGCGCCAGCACGAGGAAGACGTCGCTCATCGCGGCGGAGGTGAACCACTTGTGCCCGGTGAGCGAGTACGTGCCGTCGCCGTTGGGGACGGCCCGGGTGGTGCCGGCGCGGACGTCGGAGCCGCCCTGCTTCTCGGTCATCGACATCCCCGCGGTGATACCGACTTTGCTGGACGGCACCTTCAGCTCGGGGTCGTAGGCGCGGCTGGTCAGCAGCGGTTCGTACACCGCGGCCAGTTCGGGGTTGCAGCGCAGCGCGGGAACGACGGCGTAGGTCATCGAGATCGGGCACAGGTGTCCGGGTTCGACGGTCCACACCGAGTTCTTGGCTGCCCGCACCACATGCGAGCCCGGCCGGTCGTCCGCCCAGGGCGCCGCGTGCAGTCCGTGACCGACTGCGACGGTCATGAGTTGGTGGTAGGCGGGGTCGTACTCGATCTCGTCGATGCGGTGACCGTAACGGTCGTGGGTGTGCAGGATCGGCACGTTGCGGTCGGCCAGCTCGCCCCACCGTTGTGCCTCAGCGGTGCCCGCCAGCGCACCCAGTTCGGTCACCTCGTCCACGCCCCATCCGCCGCCTTCACGGATCAGGGCCTCGGTGAGCACCGGCGAGGACGCCGGGTTGTAACCCTCCAACGGCGGGACTTGGTTGGTGACGACGTGAGTATCCGACATGTCCGCGAGTGTTACATTTCGACGATGACTGCACAAGGTCTGTAATAGTGCCAATCGGTCGGACTGGAACCCGACACCGTCGTCCACGTCGCGCGCGCTGGAACACGCGCCCGTACCCGTCCGGGCGTCCTGACAGACACCGAGGCCGACGGGCTCGTCGTCGTGCTATCCGGTACTGCCACCGGCGATGTCGTGCGACTGGCCGCGGGCACCGAGACGTTGTGCAAGGGGTATCTCAGCCAACGCCACACGCGGGAGTGCGTGCAGCATGCTCGTCACGATCAGCGCCAACGCCCACCCCAGCAACACGTCGATCACATAATGCTCGGCCGAATACACCAACGTAAATGCCATGATCAGCGGATACGCCACCAGCAATGGCTGCCACCGCCGCTGCACCCGCCGCCAGAGGAAGATGGCGATGGCCGCGCTCAGTCCGGCATGCAGCGACGGTATCGCCGCGACGAGGTTCACGCTGGCCTGCCCCTCGTCGAGCAGCGCACGGGCCGTGTCGAGGTTGAGCTTGCCCCAGCCGCGCGTCGAGATCCGCTCGATCCATTCGTTGGCACCCGGCTGCGCAACGTTCATGGCGCCGAGGATGCCGCCGTCGGACAGTTCCCGGGCCGAGCGGAACATGCATTTCGGCGCCGACGGTCCCGTCTCCACGTCGCCCGCCGTGCAGCGGGCCGCCGCCCACGGTGGTGCTGCCGGCAGCACCGCGTAAATCGTCAGCGCCGTGAACGACAGCACCACGAACAGCCGGGCGAACTTCGTCCACTCCTCGCGGTTGCGCAGCCACAACACCCCGGCGATGACGTACGGCAGGATGAAGAACGACATGTAGGTGGTGCTGATGACCACCTCCCACCACGGCGGGTGCGGCTGCTTGAGGTGCTCCTGCAGCCAGACCGTCGGCATGGTGCCCGCGAACAGCCAGCGGTCGGCATCGGCCTGCCAGTGCCACATGGTGGGCCGTCCGATCAGGTCGGCGGCCCCACGGCTCAGGTCGTAGACCACCAGCACCAGGGCGAAGGGCAGCCAGTCCCGCAGAACGTACAGCACCCGGCGCCGGCCGATGCTCGCGACCGCCAGGCCCGAGCAGATGTAGACCAGCAACAGTTCGCGGTTGAACGCAATGCCGGTGGTCGCGATCCGGTAGATGACGACAATCGCCCACACCGTCACGGCAATCCGGCGCGCAAGGACGAGGCGGGCATCGGGAGCGGTGAGCGAATCGTCGACGTGTGGTGCCGCGATTGACCGTTCGTCGATCGACAACAGGAACCTCTCGGGCGCCGGGCAATTGTGATCAGCTTAGTTGGCCGGGCGTTCACCTCGCTCACGAGCAGACGCGTTGGGCCCGTAATCAGCCGAAAAGTGGGCGCTTAGCGTCTGCTCGGAAGAGAAAGGGGGAGTCCTGGCCTCGCCCAGGTGGAATCGGAGGCGAGCCAGGAACTGGGCCCGGAAGCGGTACAGGTCGGCGGCCACCATCGCCGACTGCCCCGGTGCCCAACCGCACGAGCAGACGCAAAAGGCCCCTATTTCGCTCGGAAATAGGGGCCTTTGCGTCTGCTCGCGCTACCGATAGTCGGAGTAGCCGTAGTCGTCCAGCGGCACGGCGGCACCGGTGCTCTGGCCGAAGTCCGGGCTGTAGTACTGATCCTCGTAGGACGGGATCGTGTACGCCGCGGCGCGGGCCTCCTCGGTCGGCTGCACCTGGATGTTCCGATAGCGGTTGATGCCGGTACCGGCCGGGATCAACTTGCCGATGATCACGTTCTCCTTCAGACCCAGCAGCTTGTCGCTGCGGCAGTTGATCGCCGCATCGGTCAGCACACGCGTGGTCTCCTGGAACGACGCCGCCGACAGCCACGAGTCGGTGGCGAGGCTCGCCTTGGTGATGCCCATCAGCACCGGGCGGCCGGCCGCGGGCTCGCCGCCCTCGGCCACGACGCGACGGTTCGCGGACTCGAATTCGGCACGCTCGGTGAGCGAGCCGGGCAGGAACTCCGTGGAACCCGAGTCGATGATGGTCACGCGGCGCAGCATCTGCCGGACGATCACCTCGATGTGCTTGTCGTGGATCGACACACCCTGGGCGCGGTAGACGTCCTGAACCTCGTTGACCAGGTGCACCTGCACCTCGCGCGGGCCCATGACACGCAACACCTCGTGCGGATCGGCCGAACCCTCCATGAGCTGCTGGCCTACCTCGACGTGGTCGCCGTCCCCGAGCAACCGCTCGGAACCGTCATCGTGCTTGAACACCCGCAGCCGCTGACGCTTGGAGAGCTTGTCGTAGCTGACCTCTTCGCCGCCGTCGTCCGGGACGATGGTGATCTTGTAGAACTTGTCGCTCTCCTCCAGCCGGACCCGGCCGGTGACGTCGGCGATCGGGGCGCGGTTGCGCGGTATGCGCGCCTCGAACAGCTCCTGCACGCGGGGCAGACCGCCGACGATGTCGCTGTCACCGGTCACACCACCCTGGTGGAAGGTGCGCATGGTCAGCTGTGTGCCCGGTTCGCCGATCGACTGCGCCGCCACGATTCCGACGGCCTCGCCGATGTCGACGAGCTTGCCGGTGGCCATCGAACGGCCGTAGCACATCGCGCAGACACCGCTTCCGCTGGTGCAGGTCAGCACCGAACGAACCTTCACCGAGCTGATGCCCGCGGCCAGCAGCGCGTCGATGGCCGGATCACCGAGGTCGTGTCCACGCTGGACGATCACGTTGCCGTTCTCGTCCACCGCGTCGGCGGCCAGGGTGCGCGCGTAGGCACTGGTCTCGACGTGCGGATGGCGGATCATGCTGGCCGCGCCGTCGAGGCCGACCACGACGTCGGCCAGCGGGACGGTGATCCCGCGCTCGGTCTGGCAGTCCTCTTCGCGGACGATGACGTCCTGGCTCACGTCCACCAGACGACGGGTCAGGTAACCCGAGTCGGCGGTACGAAGCGCGGTGTCGGCCAAGCCCTTCCGCGCACCGTGGGTGTTGATGAAGTACTCCAGCACCGTCAGGCCCTCGCGGAACGAGGACTTGATCGGCCGCGGGATGAACTCACCCTTCGGATTGGTCACCAGACCTTTCATACCGGCCAGGGTCCGCGTCTGGGTGAAGTTACCGGTGGCGCCCGAGTCGACGATCGTGATGATCGGGTTGTCCTCCGGGTAATGCGCCCGCAGAGCCTTACCCACCTCCTCGGTGGCCTCCTGCCAGATCTTCACCAGTGCGTCGTTGCGCTCCTGATGATTCAAACCACCGCGCTGGTACTTCTTCTCGATGCCGTCGGCCTGGGCCTCGTAGCGCTCCAGGATCTCCTGCTTCTCCGGCGGAACGATGACGTCAGCCATCGAGACCGTGACCCCCGAACGGGTGGCCCAGTAGAAGCCGGCGTCCTTGAGCTTGTCGACGGTCTGCGCCACCACGATCATCGGGAACCGCTCGGCCAGATCGTTGATGATCCGGGCCTGGACCTTCTTGTGCATCTGCTCGTTGACGAACGGATACCCGCGTGGCAGCAGTTCGTTGAACAACACCCGACCCAGCGTGGTTTCCGCCGTCCAGGCGTTGCCCGGCCGCCAGCCGTTCACGCCGAACAGTTCCGTCTCCCGCTCGGTCGGTGGCCGCAGCTGCGTCAGCCGCACCTTGATCCTGGCGCGCACGGACAGAACTCCGCGATCCATCGCCATGATGGCCTCCGCGGGCGAGCTGTACACACCGGACTCCGGGATGTCCGTAGCGGCCGGCGCGTACTCGCCGGCGCTGCCGGGAATCTCGGTGGTCAGGAAGAACAGACCCGTCACCATGTCCAGCCGCGGCATGGCAAGTGGCTTGCCCGACGCCGGGGACAGGATGTTGTTGCTCGAAAGCATCAGGATGCGGGCCTCGGCCTGCGCCTCCGCGCTCAGCGGCAGGTGCACGGCCATCTGGTCGCCGTCGAAGTCGGCGTTGAACGCCTCGCAGACCAGCGGGTGCAGCTGGATGGCCTTGCCCTCCACCAACTGCGGCTCGAAGGCCTGGATACCGAGACGGTGCAGCGTCGGCGCACGGTTGAGCAGGACGGGATGCTCGGCAATCACTTCTTCCAGGACATCCCACACCTGGGGGCGCTGGCGCTCCACCATGCGCTTGGCGCTCTTGATGTTCTGGGCGTGGTTCAGGTCGACCAGACGCTTCATCACGAACGGCTTGAACAGCTCGAGTGCCATCAGCTTGGGCAGACCGCACTGGTGCAGCTTGAGCTGCGGGCCGACCACGATGACGGACCTGCCCGAATAGTCCACGCGCTTGCCGAGCAGGTTCTGGCGGAACCGGCCCTGCTTGCCCTTGAG
>CAYLWH010000110.1:0-12456 GCA_964387245.1 uncultured Mycobacterium sp. | reverse complement strand
GACCATGGTGGTGTGCGAGTCGGTGCCGACCAGGGTGTCCGGGTAGGCCTGCAGCACGCCGTCGACCTCACGGGTCATGACGGTGCGCGCCAGGTACTCGATGTTGACCTGGTGGACGATGCCGGTGCCGGGCGGGACGACCTTGAAGTCGTCGAAGGCACCCTGGCCCCAGCGCAGGAACTGGTAGCGCTCGCCGTTGCGGCCGTACTCGATGTCGACGTTGCGCTGGAAGGCGTCGCGCCTGCCGAAGACGTCGACGATCACCGAGTGGTCGATCACCATCTCCGCCGGCGCGAGCGGGTTGACCCTGTCGGGATCGCCGCCCAACTCGCCGACCGCCTCGCGCATGGTGGCCAGGTCGACGATGCAGGGCACGCCCGTGAAATCTTGCATGATGACGCGGGCGGGGGTGAACTGGATCTCGATGCTGGGCTCGGCGTTCGGATCCCAGTTCGCAATCGCCTCGATGTGTTCCTTGGTGATGTTCGCCCCGTCCTCGGTGCGCAGCAGGTTCTCGGCGAGGACTTTGAGACTGTAGGGCAGTTTCTCGGTGCCCGGGACCGCATCGAGGCGGTAGATCTCGTAGCTGTTGTCTCCGACCTCGAGCGTGTCGTGCGCTCCAAAGGAATTCTTGCTGGTCACATCGACTCCCGGCGTTTAGTTTCATCGCAGACGGGCTGGTCTGCGTTCTGAACCCATCCTAACAGTACGCTTGTACTGCAAGCCGCGGGCGGTTTCCCGGCCCCGCTGGCCTCCATCCTTCCCTCGCCGGGCGTGTGCTGCCACCGGTGGCGGGGTCGGTCGCGTACGGTGAGTCGGCATGGCCGGGCCGCACCAGATTCCTGCATTCGTCCCGGGGCCGTTTCCGGCCTACGTCCCGCCCGAGGTCGACATCGATGCGGTCAAGGCCCAGGTGTCCGACGGCGGGGTGAGTGCGTCGTCCGCCGACCTGCCACAACTGCGGCAGGTGGTCGCCGAGGCCCGCGCGGACGGCGTCGACCTCAAGATCGTCGTGGTCGACATCAACCTACCCATCGATACGCCGTTGCGTGACATCGCCACCGTGGTGGGGCAGGCGAATCCGGGATCCACCGTGCTGGTGATGAGCAGGGCGTTCGCCGGTACCTACAGTCCGACGTTCGACCGGGTGCTGCTGGAGGCCGGCGAGGATGTCGCCAAGACCGGCGATCCCGTCCAGTCGGCGCAGAATTTCGTGAGCCAATTGAGCACGCCCATTTTCCCGTGGACGGAGTTCACCGTCATTCTCACCCTGGCGGTAATGCTGGCCGCTGTGGCGACGCGAATTCTCCAGGTGCGCAGCAAACGGCAATTGACGGCGGAAAATACTCCTGTAATCAGTCGTTAGTGACGATGCGGATTTGCTCCGCAAATATCAAAGGTAACCATTCGGTCACGCCGAGCGGAATTACATTCCTGTAGTTTGTGACAAGAGTTTCACTAGGGACAATTGTGACGTACGGTGCAGTGGATGCCTAATGTTGTAGGTGAGCCTCGAGTGTCGGCTTGTGTCGGGGGTCACCGGGTCGCCTTTGAGGAGTCGTGAGTCACATGAGACCCGTGGTATCTGTTGGCGCATCGCCGCTGGTGACATTGGCGCTGCTGTTGAGTACACCCGGACTTGCGGCAGCGGCCCCGGACACCAGCCCCGACAGTCTGGCCGCGCTGATCGCCGATGTCGCCGAAGCCGACCAGAAGCTGCAGAACCTGGGCGCGGCCGTGCAGTCCGAGCAGGAGCATGTCAACAAGGCGATCGTCGAGGTGCAGACCGCCCGCGACAACGCCGATGCCGCACAGCGCGAGGTCTCGGCCAGTGAGCGGTCCGTCGCCGATGCCGCCGGCGCGATCACCGAAGCCCAGGGACGGTTCGACACATTCGCCGCCGCCACCTACGTCAACGGGCCGTCGGCCTCCTACCTGACCGCCGCGACACCCGACGACTTCATCTCCACCGCAACAGCCGGGCAGACCTTGTCGATCGGGTCCCGGCAGGTGATGGCCAATCTGCAGAAGGCCCGCACCGAGCAGGTCAACAGGGAGTCGGCGGCCCGGCTGGCCAAGAAGAAGGCCGATCAGGCAACCGCGGATGCGCAGAACAGCATGGATGCCGCCGTCGATTCACTGAAATCGGCGCGGCAGACGTTCGCCGAGCAGCAGAGCCAGATAACCGAACTCGCCGCCGAACGGGACGAGGCCCGCGCCCGGCTGGTCGCCGCGAGACGCCCCGCGGCACCGCTGCGGCCGGCGGCGACGCCACCGGTTCCGCCCGGCCAGACGGCCCCGCAGGCGGCCACACCGGCGGAACAGCCGTCCGGAAACTGGGACCGCGGTCCCGCTTCCGGCGTCAAGCCGCCGTTCGGCGCGGCCAGCGAGTGGGACATGACGCTGCCCATGATCCCGAGCGCCTTCGTATCCGGCGACCCGATCCAGATCATCAATGCCGTCCTGCAAATCGGGTCCACGTCGGCGCAGATGACCGCCGACATGGGCCGCAAGTTCCTGCAGAAGCTCGGCATTCTGCCCACCCCGACCGGCTACACCAACGGCGGCGGAATCCCGGTCGTCTACGGCGCGCAGGCGTCCGAATACGTCATCAACCGGGGGCTGGCGCAGCGTGGTGTCCCGTATTCCTGGGGCGGCGGCAACGCGTCGGGACCGAGTCGCGGCATCGACTCGGGTGCCGGCACCGTCGGGTTCGACTGCTCGGGTCTGGTCCTTTATGCATTCGCTGGTGTCGGCATCAAACTTCCGCACTACTCCGGGTCGCAGTACAACATGGGCCGCAAGATTCCGTCAGCGCAGATGCGCCGCGGTGACGTCATATTCTACGGACCGAACGGCAGCCAGCACGTCACGATCTACCTCGGAAACGGCCAGATGCTCGAGGCGCCATACACCGGCTCCGTGGTCAAGGTCTCGCCCGTGCGCACCAGCGGCATGACGCCGTACGTGGTGCGTTACATCGAATACTGATTGGTTCTCATGGTCTTCCGTAGGAACAGGGTCTTTCGTGGGATCACGCCGGTGCGGTGGGGCAAGTCGTTCGCACTTGCGATATTGGCGCTCGCCGTCGCGGTGGGCTTGGCGGTGCCCGCGTCGGCCGATCCCAACGACGGGCAGTGGGATCCGACGCTGCCGAAGCTGATCAGTTCCGGGGCGCCCGGAGATCCGTTGGCAATCGCCAACGCGTCGCTGGCCGCCACCGCGCAGGCCACCCAGGTCACCATGGACATGGGCCGGAAGTTCCTGGAAAGCATGGGAATCATCAGCCCGCCACCCGCCGGCGCGGCCGGGCGGGTGCGCGGCCCGCAGGCCATCGAGTACGTCATCCGCCGCGGCGGCTCGCAGCTGGGGGTGCCCTACTCCTGGGGCGGCGGGAAACCCACCGGTCCGAGCACCGGGGTGGAATCGGGAGCCAACATCGTCGGGTTCGACTGCTCGGGTCTGACGCAGTTCTCCTTCGCCGGTGTCGGTGTGTTGATCCCGAAGTACTCCGGCGATCAGTACGACACCGGGCGCAAGGTCCCGTTGTCCCAGGCCAAGCGTGGTGACCTGCTGTTCTGGGGGCCGGGTGGCGGCCAACACGTGGCGATCTACCTGGGTAACGGCCAGATGCTCGAGGCGTCGGGAAGTGCGGGCAGGGTGACCGTGAGCCCGGTCCGGACCTCGGGTATCCAGCCCTACGCCACCCGCTTCATCGAGAGCTGAACACGCGGGGCTCGGTCGGGGCGCGTCGACGGATTCCGAACTGCCTGGAATAGTTGAGTCGGGCACCCGCCGATATGGGTGCCGGCCGAGCGCGATGGAATGCGTAGGAACTCTGTGGAGGATTTGTCGATGTCGTCACCTGGTGGGTCGCCCAACTACACCCAAGCGTCTTCGGGCGCGCACGCGGCCGCCGCCGTATCCGCGGGGCCGTCGGTGTCCTACCCCGCCGCCTCCGGCAACGGGCTGGCCGCCGAGGTCCATACCCTCGAACGCGCAATCTTCGAGGTCAAGCGAATCATCGTCGGCCAGGACCAGCTGATCGAACGGATGCTGGTCGGTCTGCTCGCCAAGGGCCACCTGCTGCTCGAGGGCGTGCCGGGCGTCGCCAAGACGCTGGCCGTCGAGACATTCGCGAAGGTGGTCGGCGGCACGTTCGCCCGTATCCAGTTCACCCCGGACCTGGTTCCCACCGACATCGTCGGAACGCGCATCTACCGGCAGGGCCGGGAGGAGTTCGACATCGAACTCGGCCCGGTGGTCTGCAACTTCCTGCTCGCCGACGAGATCAACCGCGCGCCGGCCAAGGTGCAGTCGGCGCTGCTCGAGGTCATGGCGGAACGCAAGATCTCCATTGGCGGCAAGACGTTCCCGATGCCCGAACCGTTCCTGGTGATGGCCACCCAGAACCCGATCGAGCAGGAGGGCGTCTACGCGCTGCCGGAAGCCCAGCGCGACCGCTTCCTGTTCAAGATCAACATCGACTACCCGACGCCCGAGGAAGAGCGCGAGATCATCTACCGGATGGGTGTCAAGCCGCCGGAGCCCAAGCAGATCCTGGCTCCCGGCGACCTGCTGCGGTTGCAGGATGTCGCCGCCAACAACTTCGTGCACCACGCGCTGGTCGACTACGTGGTCCGGGTGGTCACCGCGACGCGCCGGCCCGAGCAGTTCGGCATGCCCGACGCCAAGTCCTGGATCGCCTACGGCGCCTCGCCGCGCGCCTCGCTCGGCATCATCGCGGCATCGCGGGCGCTGGCGCTGGTGCGCGGCCGCGACTACGTCATCCCGCAGGACGTCATCGAGGTCATCCCCGACGTGTTGCGGCACCGCCTGGTGCTGACCTACGACGCGTTGGCCGACGAGATCTCCTCGGAGACGGTGATCCACCGGATCATGCAGACCGTGGCCCTGCCCCAGGTGAATGCCATTCCACAGCAAGGCCATTCGGTGCCGCCCGTCGTGCCCGCCGCAGCGGCCGCGGCCAGCGGTCGGTGACTACGCCTTCCGGGTCCCGACGCACCGTAGACCTGCCGTCACTGCAGCGCGGGGAGATCCGTGACCCCGCGCTGACGGCGGCATTGCGCAAGCTCGAACTGACGGTGCGCCGCAAGCTCGACGGCGTGCTGCACGGCGACCACCTCGGGTTGTTGCCCGGCCCCGGTTCCGAGCCGGGCGAGTCGCGGCTCTATCAGCCCGGCGACGACGTCCGTCGGATGGACTGGTCGGTGACGGCGCGCACGACCCATCCGCATGTCCGGCAGATGATCGCCGACCGCGAGCTGGAGACGTGGCTGGTGGTCGACATGTCGGCGAGCCTGGACTTCGGCACCACCGGATGCGAGAAGCGCGATCTGGCGGTGGCGGCGGCGGCCGCCATCACCTACCTGAACAGCGGCGGCGGTAACCGGCTGGGCGCGGTGATCACCAACGGCCAGGACATCGTGCGGGTGCCGGCGTTGTCTGGCCGCCAGCACGAGCAGACCCTGCTGCGCACCATCGCGACCACGCCGCGCGCCCCGCTAGGCGTCCGCGGTGACCTCGCCGTCGCGATCGATGCGCTGCGCCGTCCCGAACGCCGCCGGGGGATGGCCGTGGTGATCAGCGACTTTCTCGGTCCGATCAACTGGATGCGGCCGCTGCGGGCGATCGCCGCCCGCCACGAGGTGCTCGGCGTCGAGGTGCTCGACCCGCGCGACGTCGAACTGCCCGACGTGGGAGATGTCATCCTGCAGGACACCGAATCCGGTGTCACCCGCGAGTTCACCATCGACGCGCAGTTGCGCGACGACTTCGGTAGGGCGGCCGAGGCGCACCGCGCCGAGGTCGCCCGTACGCTGCGCCGCTGCGGCGCACCGCTGCTGACCCTGCGCACCGACCGCGACTGGATCGCCGACACCGTGCGCTTCGTCGCGTCGCGCCGGCGCGCCGGCGCGCTGGCCGGGCGGTAGTAGCCGGCCATGTACCTGACGATTCGAACGGACACGACACAGCTCCCATGACCCTGCCTCTGCTCGGGCCGATGTCGTTCAGCGGCTTCAAGTACCCGTGGTTCTTCCTGTTCATCCTCGCGATCCTCGCACTGGTCGGCCTGTACATCGTCGTGCAGCTGGCCCGGCAACAGCGCGTGCTGCGTTTCGCCAACATGGATCTGCTGGAAAGCGTTGCTCCCCAACGTCCTACCCGCTGGCGGCATCTGCCGGCGATCCTGCTGATCGCCTCGCTGACGTTGCTGACGATCGCAATGGCCGGTCCGACCAACGACGTGCGGGTGCCGCGCAACCGTGCGGTGGTGATGCTCGCGATCGACGTTTCGCAGTCGATGCGGGCCACCGACGTCGAGCCCAGCCGGTTGGTCGCCGCACAGCAGGCTGCCAAGAAGTTCGCCGCGGAACTGACACCAGGGATCAACCTCGGGCTGATCGCCTACGCAGGCACCGCCACGGTGCTGGTGTCACCGACGACCAACCGCGACGCCACCAAGGTGGCCATCGACAAACTGCAACTGGCGGACCGGACCGCCACCGGTGAGGGAATCTTCACCGCGCTGCAGGCGATCGCAACCGTCGGCGCGGTCATCGGCGGCGGTGACGAGCCGCCACCCGCCCGGATCGTGTTGTTCTCCGACGGCAAGGAAACGGTGCCGTCGAATCCGGACAACCCCAAGGGGGCGTTCACCGCGGCGCGCACCGCCAAAGATCAGGGTGTGCCGATTTCGACGATCTCGTTCGGCACCCCGTACGGCTTTGTCGAGATCAACGATCAGCGCCAGCCGGTACCCGTCGACGACGGGACGCTCAAGAAGGTGGCCGAGCTGTCCGGGGGCAACTCGTTCAGCGCCTCCAATCTCGACGAGCTCAACAAGGTGTTCGAGGACCTGCAGCAGCAGATCGGCTACGAGACGATCAAGGGCGATGCCAGCGTCGGCTGGCTGCGGCTGGGCTCCCTGCTGTTGGCCCTGGCGGCCCTGGCGGCACTGCTGATCAACAGGCGGCTGCCGGGCTGAGGTACACGCTGACCGCCGACTGTGCCACCTCATCCACCCGGCCCCGCGTGTTGCGGATGAAATCGCACACCCGCGGGTGGTTTCGGGCCGCAGCGGCCGAGGCGATAAGTTGACGACCATGACCGACGCCACCCAGACAACCACTGCGACCACCAGCGGCGGCAAGCCGCCGTTCGTCTCGCGGTCCGTCCTGGTGACCGGAGGCAACCGGGGCATCGGTCTGGCGATCGCGCAACGGCTGGCGGCCGACGGCCACAAGGTGGCGGTCACCCATCGCGGGTCCGGCGCCCCGGACGGCTTGTTCGGTGTGCAGTGCGATGTCACCGACAGCGCGGCCGTCGACCGCGCGTTCACCGAGATCGAGGAGCATCAGGGTCCGGTCGAGGTGCTGGTGTCCAACGCCGGGGTCGCCGCGGACGCCTTCCTCATCCGGATGACCGAGGAGCGGTTCGAGAAGGTCATCGATGCCAACCTCACCGGGGCCTTCCGGGTGACTCAGCGGGCATCGCGCAGCATGCAGCGCAAGCGGTTCGGCCGGCTGATCTACATCGGTTCGGTATCGGGCACCTGGGGCATCGGCAACCAGGCCAACTACGCGGCGTCCAAGGCGGGCCTGATCGGCATGGCCCGCTCGATCGCCCGGGAGCTGTCGAAGGCCGGCGTCACCGCGAATGTGGTGGCACCGGGTTATATCGACACCGAGATGACCCGCTCGCTGGATGAGCGGATCCAGGCGGGCGCACTGGAATTCATCCCGGCGAAGCGGGTCGGGACAGCCGAGGAGGTCGCCGGGGTGGTCAGCTTTTTGGCCTCCGAGGATGCCGGCTACATCTCCGGTGCGGTGATCCCGGTCGACGGCGGCATGGGCATGGGCCACTGAGGCTGCACGGCTGGCGTGACGACACTTCAACGGAGGTAAAGGACTGATATGGCAGGGTTCCTCGAAGGCAAGCGCATCCTGGTCACCGGGATCATCACCGACTCGTCGATCGCGTTCCACATCGCGAAGGTCGCCCAGGAGGCGGGCGCGGACGTGGTGTTGACCGGATTCGCCCGGATGAGACTGATCCAGCGGATCATTGCCCGGCTACCGAGTCCGGCTCCCTTACTGGAACTCGACGTGCAGAACGATGAGCACCTGAACTCGTTGGCGGGTCGGATCTCCGAGGTGATCGGAGAGGGCAACAGACTCGACGGTGTGGTGCACTCGATCGGCTTCATGCCGCAGACCGGCATGGGCGTCAACCCGTTCTTCGACGCGCCTTACCCGGATGTCGCCAAGGGCATCCACATCTCCGCCTACTCGTATGCGTCCCTGGCCAAGGCGGTACTGCCGATCATGAACCCCGGTGGTGGGATCGTCGGAATGGACTTCGACCCGACCCGGGCGATGCCGGCGTACAACTGGATGACGGTCGCCAAGAGCGCGCTGGAATCGGTGAACCGGTTCGTGGCACGCGAGGCCGGCAAGGTCGGCGTGCGCTCGAATCTTGTCGCCGCCGGACCGATCCGGACGCTGGCGATGAGTGCCATCGTCGGCGGCGCGCTCGGCGACGAGGCCGGCGCGCAGATGCAACTGCTGGAGGAGGGCTGGGATCAGCGTGCTCCGCTGGGCTGGAACATGAAGGACCCGACGCCGGTCGCCATGACGGTGTGCGCCCTGCTGTCGGACTGGCTGCCGGCCACCACCGGCACGGTCATCTACGCCGACGGCGGCGCCAGCAGCCAGTTGCTCTAGCCCAGTGCCGTGGATCTTGATGCCCTGCTGCTGCTGTCCTTCGGCGGTCCGGAGGGTCCCGAGCAGGTGATGCCGTTCCTCGAGAACGTCACCCGGGGCCGCGGTATCCCGGCCGAGCGTCTCGCCGAGGTCGCCGAGCACTATCTGCACTTCGGCGGAGTGTCACCGATCAACGGCATCAACCGTGCGCTGATCGCGCAGATCCGCACGCTGACCGATCTGCCGGTGTACTTCGGCAACCGAAACTGGGAGCCCTACGTCGAGGACACCGTTGGGGCCATGCGCGACAACGGGATTCGCCGGGCCGCGGTATTCGCGACATCGGCCTGGGGTGGCTACTCCGGTTGCGCGCAGTACCAGGAGGACATCAGCCGGGCGCGCAGGGCGGCCGGTGAAGGTGCGCCCGAGTTGGTGAAGCTGCGCCAGTACTTCGACCATCCGCTGCTGATCGCGATGTTCGCCGGGGCCATCGCCGACGCCGCCGCGACGCTGCCCGCCGACCTGCGTGGTGCGGCCAGGCTGGTGTTCACCGCGCACTCGATCCCGCTACGCGCGGCGTCGGTATGCGGCCCGGACCTCTACGAGCGCCAGGTCGGCTACACCTCGGCGCTGGTCGCCGCCGCCGCCGGCTATCCGGACTACGACCAGTTGTGGCAGTCCAGATCGGGTCCGCCGCAGGTGCCCTGGCTGGAGCCCGACGTCGCCGACCACCTCGCGGTGCTGGCCGCGGCCGGTACCCGGGCCGTCATCGTGTGCCCGGTGGGTTTCGTCGCCGACCACATCGAAGTGGTGTGGGACCTCGACAACGAACTCGCCGAGCAGGCGCGAACCGCCGGCATCGCCTTCGCGCGCGCGAGCACGCCCAACTCGGGGCGTCGGTTCGCCGAACTGGTGGTCGATCTCGTCGATGAACTGCGCGATGGCCGGGAGCCGTCGAGAGTCGTCGGGCCAGAACCCGTTCCGTCCTACGGGTGCACCGTCAACGGCGCATTGTGCACCGCGGAATGCGCGGGCCAGGCCGTCAGTCCCAGGCCGACTGCACAATCGCGCTGACTGCGGCCAGCCGCGCCGACCGCACCACCCCCGACAGCGGGCGCAGCGCATCGCCGGCGATCCGCGCCTTCGACGACGACTGGGTCGAGATCGGCAGCAGGCCCGAGCTCACAGTGATGATCGCGTCGACGTGCGCGGCGTTCTCCAGGACCCTGATCGCCCGCTCCGGCGCATGGTCCGGGGCGCGGTGCGCCCGGGTGGAATCCATCAACTGTTCGATCAGGCCGCGCGGGTCGTCGACGTCCAAAACCGTGGCGTCGGCCCGTAACCGACTCAGCAGGTCGGCTGCCGATCGCACCGCCGAGCGCAAGGTGAACTCCGCATCGCCGAGGTCGAACTGCTCGGGCACCGGTGTGACCGGCAGGGAGTACGCCGTCCACGACAGCGCACCGAGTTCGGCAATCTGCCCGGAAACCGGGTCGGTGCAGTTGTCCCGGCGGGCATCGCCGCAGTCGAAATCGGCGACCAATCCGATCGGTGTGCCGCGCTCGGAGGTGACGACGATGGCCTCGCCGATGGCGATGGCCTCACGGGCGAAGGTGGTACCCGCGGGCAACCCGCGCACGTCGCCGGGCACCGGAAGCACGACGGAAAGTGCCGGCTTTGTGACACCGCGTGGCCCCGCGGCGGTGCGCAGTGTCTGCAGCAGCGAAACCGCGCCCACGTCATTGAGGTCCGGCCACGACAGACCGGTACTCTCGGCGGCGACGGCATCGTAGGCGGTCACCGAATGCATTGGCGCCCATTGCGATAACGCATCCAGGACGTCGTCAGGCGCTGCCTGTCCGGCAAGCCAGGCGTTCGCCCACGCTGCAAGCGAGGCACTCGGACACCACATGATGCGCAGTTTAACGGGTGACCGCTTCGCCAGCCTGCCACGCCTGGCGAGCAGTTTGGTTATCCTTGGGCATGTCTGCGGCGCTGATCTGGCTCGTTGTCGCACTCGGCCTTGCCGGTGCGGAGGCGCTCACCGGCGACATGTTTCTGCTGATGCTCAGCGGCGGTGCGCTGGCCGCGGCGGGCTCGAGTTGGCTGTTCAACATGCCGATCTGGGTGGACGGCCTGGTGTTCCTGATCGTCTCGGTGCTGCTCATGGTCTTGGTGCGGCCCGTGTTGCGGCGCCGGATGATCTCCGGTGCGCCCGGCGACCCGGGCATCGCGGCGCTGGAGGGTAAGCATGCGCTGGTGCTCGACAGGGTCAGTGAACACCAGGGTCAGGTCAAGCTCGACGGTGAGGTCTGGACGGCGCGTCCGCTCAACGAAAGCGACACATACGAACCCGGCGACCAGGTGACCGTCATGCGAATCGACGGCGCGACCGCCGTGGTCTGGAAAAACAACTTGGATGGGGGTTGGTGAACATGGACGGTGCAATAGCCGGCATGGTGCTACTCGCGGTACTCGTGATCCTCGCGGTCATCATCGTGGTCAAGTCGGTCGCGCTGATCCCGCAGGCCGAGGCGGCGGTGATCGAACGACTGGGCCGGTACAGCCGGACGGTCAGCGGTCAGCTCACCCTGCTGGCGCCGTTCGTCGACCGCATCCGAGCCCGGGTGGATCTGCGCGAGCGGGTGGTGTCGTTCCCGCCGCAACCGGTGATCACCGAGGACAACCTGACACTGCACATCGACACCGTGGTGTACTTCCAGGTCACCAACCCGCAGGCTGCGGTGTACGCGATCAGCAACTACATCGTCGGCGTCGAACAACTGACCACCACCACGCTGCGAAACGTCGTCGGCGGGATGACGCTGGAGCAGACGCTGACCTCGCGTGACCAGATCAACGCGCAACTGCGCGGCGTGCTCGACGAGGCCACCGGCAAATGGGGCCTGCGGGTGGCGCGTGTCGAACTGAAGGCGATCGACCCGCCGCCGTCCATCCAGGAGTCGATGGAAAAGCAGATGAAGGCCGACCGCGAGAAGCGGGCGATGATCCTGACCGCCGAAGGCGTCCGCGAATCGTCGATCAAACAGGCCGAGGGCCAGAAGCAGTCGCAGATCCTGGCGGCCGAGGGCGCCAAGCAGGCCGCCATCCTCACCGCCGAAGCCGACCGGCAGTCGCGCATCCTGCGGGCCCAGGGCGAACGTGCCGCGCAGTATCTGCAGGCCCAGGGCCAGGCGAAGGCCATCGAGAAGACCTTCGCGGCGATCAAGGCCGGCCGCCCGACGCCGGAGTTGCTGGCTTACCAGTACCTGCAGACACTACCCAAGATGGCCCAGGGCGAGGCCAACAAGGTATGGCTGGTGCCCAGCGACTTCGGTTCCGCGCTACAGGGATTCACCAAACTGTTGGGTGCGCCCGGCGAGGACGGTGTGTTCCGGTACACGCCGTCGCCGGTGGAGGCGACCCGACCGGAAACCGACGACTCCGAGGAGGTCGCCGACTGGTTCGACACGGCGACCGACCCGGCGATCGCGCAGGCGGTGGCCAAGGCCGAAGCCGACGCCCGTAAGACACCCACACCGGCGATCGAGCCGCCGGCCGTCCACTACTCGGTGGAGACTCAGCAGCCGATTCCTTCCAGCCCGCCGTCGCCGTCCCCCAGTGGCGTGCACCGGGCGGAGTGAGCGACGCTCGGTTCCATCTATCGGCCCGCCCGCTTAGGCGGCGTGTCGGGCGATCTCGATGCCGATGGTGGCTTCGAGTTCGCTGA
>CAYLWH010000109.1:0-12520 GCA_964387245.1 uncultured Mycobacterium sp. | reverse complement strand
CGATGACAAAGACCAAGGTCACAGCGCTACCCATCAACCTTTCCGGCACCCTGACAAGAAGGCCCATGACCTGCTGATCGAGAGTGGACGCCTTCTGTGGAACGAAATCAATCCAGACATCTTCGGGTCGATGTTCCAGGCCGTGGTGACGCCCGGGCAGCGGTCTGACCTCGGCCAGCACTATACGTCGGTGCCGAACATCCTAAAGACAATCGAGCCACTGTTCCTCGACGAACTAAAGGAACAGCTCAATGCCAGTTTCGACAGCGCCAGGAAGCTTGAAGCGCTGTTGACCCGGATTAGCAAAATCAAAGTGTTCGACCCCGCATGTGGGTCGGGCAACTTCCTCGTCATCGCATACAAAGAACTGCGCAAACTTGAACACGCGATCCTTGAACGACTCCAGGAACTCCACGGCAGCAGCCAGGGGGTGCTGCTCGGATCGCGCATCAATCTCGAGAACTTCTACGGCATCGAGCTCGACGACTTTGCCGTTGAGATCGCGATCTTGTCCCTCTGGATCGCCAAACACCAGATGAACGTCGAGTTCTACGACAAGTTCGGCATCGACTTACCGCTAATTCCTTTGCGGGAGACTGGGTGGATTCGGGCCGGTAACGCGTGCCAGGTTGATTGGAACTCGGTATGTCCGAACAACGGAACCGACGAGATTTTCCTAATCTCCAATCCACCGTATGTCGGCGCGAAGAAGCAGACAATCGAGCAGAAGGCCGACTACAAATTCGTGTTCGGTCGACGGGCGTACTCTAAGGACCTCAACTACATTGCGCTTTGGTTTGCGAAGGGGGCAGACTACATCGGAGGCTCGAAGTCCGAATTAGCCTTCGTTACAACAAATTCTGTATCTCAAGGCCAACACGTCGCGCTGATGTTCCCGGCACTTTTCGAATTGGGCCTTGAGATTGGGTTCGCGTACCCCGCGTTTTGGTGGGACAACAACGCACGTGGAAACGCTCACATCACTGTAGCGGTAATAAGTCTTCGCAATCGTCGAAACGCGCCAAAGTACTTGTATAAGGACGATATGCGGATCGAGGTTCCTAACATCAACGGCTACTTGACAGATGGCGATAATGTTTTCGTCAAGATACGCAGCCTTCCGATAAGCGACTTGCCGACGATGACGATGGGCTCGATGCCCCGCGACGGGGGCGGGCTGATCCTGACTGATGACGAAAAGCGGCGGTTCCTGGAGGAAGCGCCCGAGGCGGCTCCGTATATCAAGACATTTATCGGCGCCGACGAGTTCATAAAGGGCACCGAGCGACACTGTCTTTGGGTTGAGGATGAACAGGTTGCGACTGCGCGTAAAATCAGCGCAATCGCGCGGCGGTTCGAACTGGTCGCGGAGAAACGTGCTGCGAGCGTCGCTCCGAGTACGGCTTCATTTGCTTCGAAGCCGCATCGGTTTGTCCAGATTGGTTATAAGCCAACCGATTCGATAATCCTACCGAAGACCTCTTCGGAGCGTCGAAAATACATTCCAATCGGCTATTTAGCGGCTGGAACTGTCATTTCAGACAAGGCGTTTGCGCTCTATGACGCAAAACCATGGGTGTTCGCTCTGCTGACCTCGCGCATGCACATGACATGGGTCAACTCGGTTTCGGGCCGCCACAACAATGACTATCAATATTCAAACACGGTTGTGTACAACAACTTCCCGGTGCCGCCGCTCGCGGCACAACAAAGAGAATCCCTGACTGTAGCGGCGCTCCGCGTCCTGGATGTGCGGGAGTACCACTCGGAGAAGACCCTCGCAGGGCTGTACGACCCGGACCTCATGCCCGACGATCTCCGGCTGGCCCACCAAGAACTCGACGATCTGGTGGACGTGATCTACCGCAAGCGCGGATTCGACACCGACGAGGACCGCTTGTCATACCTGTTCGGTATGTATGAGCAGATGACCAGCGCGGAGGCCAACAAGTGAGCGACGTGAAGAAACCCGTGAACATCGTCGATGTCACGTATGCACAGACCGGCGATAGCGTCCACACCGATGGGCTCGGAATGCGGGAGATGCAGCAGCGGGTGTTCGCCGAACGTGGCGCTCAATACCTGCTATTGAAGGCTCCGCCGGCGTCGGGCAAGTCGCGAGCCTTGATGTTCGTGGCACTCGACAAGCTCTACAACCAAGGCCGCAGGAAGGTCATCGTTGCCGTCCCCGAACGCTCGATCGGCGGCTCGTTCGCAAGCACGGAACTCACGCGCAACGGGTTCTGGGCTGACTGGGAAGTCAAGCTCCGCAACAATCTCTGCACCCCCGGTGGACCTCCAGGCAAAGTCCAACACTTCGTCGAATTCCTCGCTGGCAATGACGCGGTGCTCGTGTGCACTCACGCCACGCTCCGGTTCGCCTATGAGAAGCTTCCAGCCTCCACGTTCGACGGCACCGTGCTCGCCATCGACGAGTTCCATCACGTCTCTGCCGACACCACAAGTAGTCGACTCGGCGAGTTAACTCAAAGGTGTGATGGCGGGGTCGGATGCGCACATCGTCGCCATGACGGGCTCTTACTTCCGTGGCGACACGGTGCCCGTACTTCTGCCTGAAGATGAAGCGAAGTTCACGCCCGTCACGTTCAACTATTACGACCAGCTCAACGGGTATGAGCATCTGAGATCGCTGGGGATCGGCCACCACTTTTATCAGGGCCGCTACACGAGCGCGATCCACGAGATCCTCGATCCCGCCAAGAAGACGCTGATCCACATTCCGAACGTCAACAGCGGCGAGTCGACGAAGGACAAGATCGAGGAAGTCGGTTTCATCCTCGACGCTATGGGCGAGGTCGTCAGCCAGGAAGAGTCAGGCATCCTGAACGTCCAACACGAGGACGGCACGATTCTGCGGGTTGCTGATCTCGTTGATGATAGCGACCAGGTCAAACGCGCTGAAACCCTGCACTACCTCACTACCGTCGCGTCGAAAGACCGCGACGCCGTCGACATCATCATCGCCCTGGGCATGGCCAAGGAGGGATTCGATTGGCCATTCTGCGAACACGCGTTGACTGTCGGATATCGGGCCTCGCTCACCGAGGTCATTCAGATCATCGGCCGCGTCACGCGCGACAGTCCAGGCAAGCCGCATGCGCAGTTCACAAACCTGATCGCACAGCCCGACGCCACAACTGACGACGTCAAACTGTCGGTCAACAACATGCTCAAGGCGATAACCGCATCGCTGCTCATGGAACAGGTGCTCGCACCGAACTTCACTTTCAAGACCAAAACCAGCGATGACGACAGACCCAAGCCCGGCGAGCTCAAAGTCAAGGGATTCAAGGAGCCAACGTCCGAGCGGGTGAAGCAGATCGTCGCGACCGACCTGAACGATCTGAAGGCTACGATCCTTCAGGACGAGACTTTCGTTAAGGCCACGGCGGGAAACCTTGATGCGGAAGTGGCCAACAAGGTGCTGATCCCGAAGATTATCCGCGACCGATACCCCGACCTGAATGAGATTCAGGTCGAGGAGCTGCGGCAACAGGTCGTGGTCGACTCCGTGATCAAGAACGGCGAAGTGCGCGAGGTCGGAGACAAGCGCTTTATCCGTATGGCCGAGAAGTTCGTCAACCTCGACGACCTCGATATCAACCTCATCGACAAGGTCAATCCGTTCCAGCGGGCCTTCGAGGTGCTGTCGAAGGCGGTGACCACACAGGTGCTGCGCATCATCCAGGACACGATCACAGCTACCCGAATCGAAGTCACCGAGGAAGAAGCACGCCTACTCTGGCCCAAGGTCCAGCAGTTCGCGAAGGTCAAAGGCCGCAAGCCTGACATCCGTAGTGACGACCCGACCGAGAAGCGGTATGCAGAGGTATTGCTCTTCTTGCAGAAGAAGAAGCGTGAACACGAAGTGCAAAAGCGGGCGATGCAGCAATGACATCAGCAAGTTTGGAGAGCATTTTCGACTCCGACGACGAAGGATTACTCGACGCTCCAGAAAAGGCTGCAAAGCTCACTGCCAGCGATCGGCTTGAGCGGTCGTTCCTGGAGATCGTCGAGTTTTGTCGCCAACACGGCCGCATCCCGCGGTCGGATACCCGCGATATCGCGGAGCGCAAGCTTGGCGCTCGGCTTGACGGCATCCTGGCGAACGAGGACAAAATTGCAGCGCTGACGCATCTTGACGAATTCAACCTGCTCGTTGTGCCCGAGCCGCCGAAGTCCCTGGACGAACTGCTCGACAGTGACGACCTGGACCTCCTCGAAGACAACTCGGGACTGCTCGACACCTCCGACCTGCCAGCCCGCGCGCAACGCACAGAACCAGACGAGATCGCGCAAAGGGTCAGAAGCGCGGACTTTGCTGCGTTCGAGCCGCTCTTCAAACAGAAGCAAGCCGAAATCGCGTCCGGTGCCGCAAAGCTCGTCGAGTTCCCAGGGGAGAAGTACGTCAAGGAGGGCGCGTTCTTTGTCCTTGCCGGCGTCATGGCATTCGTGGCCGAGGTGCGAGAACCGGAGGCGAGCCCATCGGGGACCGCGAAGGAGCGCCTGCGGTGCATCTTCGAGAACGGCACAGAATCGTCTATGTATCGGCGGTCCCTAGCAACGCGCCTTTACGAAGCCCGACGCAAGAACGAAGGCTCGTACGCGGTGGTCGCAGCCGAACTTCACAGCATCCTGGAAGACGACGAGCACACCGGTTTCATCTACATCCTGCGGTCGCTCAGCGACGATCCCCAGATTGCTTCGATGCAGGACTTGTACAAGATCGGCTTCACGACGGGGACGGTCGAAAAGCGGATCGCGCACGCGGTCGATCAACCCACATACCTCATGGCCCCGGTCGAAATTGTTGCCAGCTACCGCACATACAACCTGAAGGCCTCCGTGCTCGAACACCTGCTGCACCGGGTATTCAGCGGGGTGAAGCTGAATATCGACCAGGTCGGAAAGGACGGCCGCGTTTACGTACCCTCTGAGTGGTACGTAGCCCCCTTGGCTGCTTTAGACGAGGCGATCGACTTGATTGCGTCGGGGGACATCGTCCTCTACGAATACAGCGCGGCCGAGCACAGGTTGAAGCGCCGCCCGTAGCGGGCCTTTAATCTGCCGGTGACGCGCTGACTTGGCGGCCGGCGACGGTAAATTCACACCATGGTGACCTACATGCTGAGCCAAGGCGACGCGGGCTGGGTGCTCTGCGACGATGAAGGCAGAGTCTCGGTGCTGGCCGGGACTGGCGAAGCGATGCTCGGAGCGGACAACGTGATGCGCGAGAACGGTGATCCCATCAGCGGGTCGGTGGAGTGCGGTACTCGACGCCGACGTGCCGACGTACTCGTTCAGACCACGGTAACTCGGGCATTTTCCAGTTGCCGGTAGACAGCGGGCGAACCCTAGGCCGGGATATTCAGACGATCCGCACCCGGACGCGGCTTGATTCGCCGTCGTCTAAGTCTAAACACAGTCAGTGCCACCAACTAAGGTTGGTTAAACAAAGTTTGCTTCAGGAAAGCCGGGCATATGTCGACAAGCACACCGTTGGAGCGCAACCGTCCGGAGCGCTTCTCGATCCCAGAAATTGTACGCCTTGCGAGCGAAGGTCAGATCAGAGTACCTACGTTCCAACGTCATTTCGCGTGGCAGGCCCAAGATGTCCGAGACCTGTTCGATAGCATATACCGTGGATTTCCCGTCGGGACGTTTCTACTTTGGCAACACAGCGCTCCCCAAGCAACGTTGCACTTGGGCCCAATTTCACTGAACGTGCCCGCGCATCAGTCAGCTTATTGGGTCGTAGACGGTCAACAACGGATAACGGTCCTATATGCCACCCTAACGCCCGAGCATACGGGAATCGATGACCGGTTCGACATTTACTTTGATCTCGAAAGGGAGCGATTCGGAAACGCGCGCCACGGTAAAATACCAGTGCGATCAATTCCAGTACGTGAAGCGCTCGAAACACGCTCCATACTGCAATGGCTCAGAGCACATGCTGACGAACTTGAAGAGCAGGACTATGACGTAGCAGATAGACTAGGAGGAGCCCTTAGAGATTACGAAATTCCCGCGTACGTCGTCACCGGCGAAAGCCAGGATATTTTGCGCGAAGTGTTCGATCGAGTGAACTCCGCTGGAAAACCGATTAGTCGCGCCCAAGTTTTCCATGCCCTTTTCGCGGGAGAAGACGAGCCTGTAAGCCCGACATCTGTTGTTGAAAATTTGCAAAAGACTGGCTTTGGTAGACTCGACGAGGGGCGTGTAGTGCAGAGTCTCCTTGCTCTACGTGGCGGCGATGTGCAACGTGACATTCGAGACGAATTCAGTTCGAACGACGACAATCCGGCCACATGGTTCGACCGAACCGAAGTCGCCCTGCAGCGTGCGATCGAATTCTTGCGCAACCAAGGAATTCCCCACCTTCTACTCCTGCCCAATACTCTGCCACTTCCAGTCTTGGCCGCCTTCTTCCACCTTCACCCAGACCCTGACCCTTGGACCAAACGCCTACTTGCACGATGGATGTGGCGCGGTTGGGTTCACGATTTCGGAAGGGCCGGTGGACAGACTCCAGTCCTCCGACGTGCAATCCGCGCCGTCAATCCAGATTTCTCAGATCCCGGTAACGCACCGAGCGAGTACCAAGCCGTAAGTTCTTTGTTAAAATACACACCCGACCGGGATATCCCAGACGTCGATCTAGAGAAGTTTAATACGAAGAACGCAAACTCGCGTTTAGTCATGCTAGCCCTTGCATCTCGGAGGCCTCAAGACGCCGATGGACAACTGATAAAGATCGACGAACAATTTGAGCAATACGGGTCTAACGCGGTGACAACGTTCGTTCCACAATCACGCACTATCGCGGCTGCTCGCGGATTCTGGACCGTTGATTCTCGGCCAATTACAGAGATCTCAAACCAAGCGATATTGGATAGCCATCTCATCGACCAAAACAGCTTAGGTCTACTTACAGGGGGACAGACTAATGATTTCCTCCAAGCACGCGGGAAGTCGTTACACGGTTTTGTAAAGGCATTTCTTGATAGCCGCCTAGAGCCGGGGAAAAGTATTCGTCCACCGCTCCGACAGCTAGCGATCGATGATGCGGGTGAGATATCGAATGAATGAGCGACCGGATTCTCTACTAGTGGAGCTGCAGCGACCCGACAACTCTTGGACGAGAGTTGGGTACCTGCTCCACAACGGCTCGTCAAACTGGTTCGAGTTCGCACCTGGCTACTGGGATCAAGGCCACCGCCCAGTACTCGGGCAGGTCTTTGAGGAACACGGACCTGATTGGAGACCACGCGCGAACGTTGCACTGCCTCGATGGTTTTCGCACCTGCTGCCGGAAGGCAGGATGCGACAGGCAGTCGCATCTGCGGCAGACGTGCATGCCGCTAGAGAGTTCGAACTAATTCGGCGTCTGGGCACAACCGACCTGCCGGGCGCCACCCGAGCAGTGCCTTTTGATTTGGACAGCAGCGGCCAATCGGTTCCGGATTTGGAGGACGATCTAGACAGCACCGATGAGAATCCGCTGCTCAAATTTAGCCTTGCAGGTGCCCAACTCAAGTATTCTATGGTGTCGAACGAACGCGGATTAACGATTCCCGCTAAAGGGTCTGCCGGAAACGTCATTGCCAAACTCCCCGACGGTCGCGCAGGGTTCGAAGGGGTGCCTGAAGCGGAATTTTCAGCGCTAGAGCTAGCGCGGGCGGCAGGAATCGATGTTGTGTCGACTAGATTGGTGCCGGCGAGTGACATCACGGGAATAAGCGATTGGTTTGAAACATCCAAATCGTCGGTCGTACTTGCAGTGGACAGGTTTGACCGACGCGGGGATGGCACTCGTGTCCATGTCGAGGAACTCGCACAAGTGATGGATATACCCACTGCCCGCGAGAATGCCAAGTATCGCTCCGCCAACTTCGAAACTGTCGCGAACTTTATCTCGGCACTATCAGGAATTGATCACGTTGCGGAAGTAATTGATCGTATCGCACTCAATGTGCTCGTGGGAAATGGCGACGCGCATTTGAAGAACTGGGCTTTCACCTACCCCGACGGCCAAAACCCGACATTGAGTCCATTGTATGACGTGGTGCCTACGGTGCTTTACATGCAACATGACAATCTTGGATTGAACCTGAACAGTTCCAAAGACTTTGCGTCTGTGAGCGCGACTAGTTTCGATGACCTTGGACGGCGGTCAGGCTTTGGCGTGGCTGAGGCTCGAAGTCGCGCAAGAGCGGCGGTCGAGAGAATACTCGACAATTGGAAGATTCTCAGCGCCACGCTATACCCAGCCCATTATAAGCATTTGACCGAGCGACTGCGGTCGCTTCCATTGGCGGGACTTGACGGCCGCTCCGCGTGATTAATGTCTAAGGTGTCGCAGGTTGGGCAGAAACACCATCGCACATAGGGCTTGACACGCCGGGAGGAGTCAATGACAACGGCGGGGGTCAAACACGGTAGATGACCTAGTTTGACACCAGATTGACCCCATCATGTAGCCGCGACTGAGTCGCTTCTTCGAACGCATCCAATACACGCACACCAAACGCCGGCACCATCACTGATTGCACCTCGTCCTTTGTCATCCAGCGGGTTTCACGCGCTTCCTCAGTCGGATGCGGATCACCCCCAGCAGGGCGACAGCGGTACACCAGAGCAACGATGCCGTGGGTCAGATTCTTGTAGACACCAGTGAGGCGCTCGACCGTCACCGCGAGTCCCGTCTCTTCGAGCACCTCACGTCGAACGCCGCTCTCGAATGATTCGTCGAGCTCCAGGACGCCGCCGGGGGCTTCCCAGTGGCCATTGTCGTCGCGCTTGATGACCAGGACGCGGCCGTCGTCGCGGACCACGATGCCGGCGACGCTGACCGAGTGCGTCGGCGTGGTTGCCATACGAGACTCCATCCTCTTGGCTGGACGCAGTAGTGACATCGGCGTGTCGTTTTCCTAGACTAGTCGTCTAGACGTGCAAGGGAAGGCTCGCAGGTGCTCCAACTTGGCCAGATCGATCGATCAGACGATAAGCCGCCGTATCGCCAGATCGCCGGCATGCTGCGCGAGGCGATCAACTTAGGCCAACTCGCCGCGGGAGAACGCGTCCCGTCCGAAGCGGCGTTGAGTGAGCACTTCGGAGTCGCCCGCATGACAGTCCGCCAAGCCGTGCAGGACTTGCGCTCGGAAGGCCTGGTGGTCTCCGAGCACGGCCGCGGAGTGTTCGTTCGCCCCGCGCCCCCAATCCGGCGACTCGCATCTGATCGGTTCGCGCGGCGACATCGCGCCAGCGGCAAGGCGGCGTTCACCGTCGAAGCGGAGAAATCGGGTTACACACCGCAAGTTGACAACGTCACAGTGACGCGCGAGAGGCCGAATTCCGTTGTTGCCGAACGTCTTCGACTATCGCAGGATGACGACATTGTCGTCCGATCACGGCGTTACCTCGCCGATGGCCGCCCAGTTGAGACTGCGATCTCGTACATTCCTGCCGCATTCGCTCAGGGCACCAAAATCGAGCAAGTCGACACCGGGCCTGGCGGAATCTACGCGCGCCTCGAAGAGGCTGGCCACACGCTCGCTCGATTCACCGAGGAAGTCGGCGCGCGAATGCCCACCCCCAAAGAACGCCGGGCCTTGCAACTCGCGGCCGGAGTACCCGTCCTGACTGTGGTTCGGACGGCCTACGACACCAACGACGTGGCTGTCGAAGTGTGTGACACGGTGAAGGTCGCATCAGCCTACCTGCTCGAATACGACTTCTCAGCACGCTGAGCCTTCGCGAAATGCCAAATCGGCCATAACGCTTGACATACTCCCCTAGCCAACTAGGGTCATAGCCGTCTAGTTCACTCCACTCGAAAGGTTCAAGCAATGTCCATTCCAAAATGGCTCCAGATCCGGCACGACCAGGTGTTTTCGTGCGGTGCGTTCGTCGTGTCGGAGGTGACGCCGATGATCGACTTCGACAAGTCCTCGGGTGAGAACCGGGTACAGGCGACTGACCGCCACACCGGCGCGCCAATGTGGCAGGTCGAAGTGCTCGACGGCGATCCTGCCGCGCCGAAACGCAGCCGCACGGTGACGGTCAAGTTCGCCGCACAGACGCAGCCGACTGCACCCACCAATTCCAGCGGAACACCGTTCACCCCCGTGGTGTTCGAGGGCCTGATGGCTCTGCCGTACATCGAGCGATCAGGCGATTTCTCACGAATCGCGTGGTCGTTCCGAGCCTCAGGCATGACAGCACCAGGCAAGCCGTCCGCAGCGTCGAACTCAGGTCGGCTGTCGGCATGAACCCTGACCCGTTCGCGCCGGTCGATCCCGACACCCCGCTGCGGTTTGACCACCTGCTGCACCTGCTGCTTGGCGGGGTAGCCTGGGTCGCCGCCGTCGCAGGCATCACCGCGGCCGTTCTGATTGCCTGGCGGCTCAACTCGCCGGAAACCTACGAACTGCACTTCGCCGCCCCGGTCCGGCGGTTGCGCTGGAGACTGTGGGCATACGCGTCGTGGGAGCGGCTGTCGAAACGCTGCGGCCTGTCCGCCTCCGAGCAAGTCACCCGCAAGGACCACGAAGGTCGGCCGGTCTCGCAGACACGATGGACTCATCCAAAGCTGCTGCAGGTCAAGGTGTCTGACAGCTGCCTGAATCTGACGGTACGGACACGGATGGGTCTGACCGTCGACGATCTGGAGCGTGCCGTCCCAGCCATCCGCGATGCCGCACGAGCACACACGGCGCGGTCGGTCGTAGTCGCCCCCGGTACCGTGCGGATGGAACTGGTCATGCGCGAGCAGCTCTCGTCACTCGGTCACGCCGCTTCACCCACGGCAGTCGCCTCCACGAGAGTCACGCTGGGGCGTTGCGAAAATGGCGCATCCTGGACACTGCACCTCGCCGGACGCCACACCTTGACCGTGGGTTGCTCTGGCGCAGGCAAAGGGTCGGTGTTTTGGGGTATTGCCGGCGGCTTCGGTCCAGCGGTCGCCGCCGGCTTGGTGCACCTGATCGGCATCGACCTCAAGTACGGCATCGAACTATCTGTCGGCGCCCGTTTATTCACCAAAGTTGCCACCACCGAAGCCGACGCAGTGAAAACCCTTGCCGCGTTGGAAAAGTTGATGGACAAACGCGGCGCGCAAATGGCAGGTACAGCCCGTCAACACATCCCCACAAAATCGGCTCCCCTGATCGTGCTGCTGATCGACGAACTGGCGGGAATGACCGCGTATATGAGCGATCCAGCCCTTCGCAAGGAAGCCGCCGCCTCGTTGTCGCGGATCCTGACCAAAGGGCGCGCCCTGGGAATTGTGGTGGCCGCGTTCCTGCAGGATCCCCGCAAAGAGGTCCTACCGATGCGGGGGCTGTTTACACAGACCATCGCGCTTCGACTTCGTTCGCGCGATGAGGTGACGATGGTTCTCGGCGACGGGATGGCCGATAGCGCACCCGCACACCGGATCAGCCCCGATACGCCGGGCACCGGCTACGTCGTTGCTGAGGACGGTCAGGTATCCAGAGTCCGATCTGATTTCTGGACTGATGACCAAATCCGCTCCACTGCAAAGCAATACGGACGGGAGAGCACTACCGGAGGCAAACGCAATGAATGACGACTGGTCGCTCTTCGAACCGCCCAACCAGGATCAATTGGCTCGGCATGCAGACGATCTGATGCACCGCGCCAACCTGATCCTCAGCCACGGATGGGATGAGTACCGGCATCTCTGGTCCTGCGGCGAAGTCCTCGGCACCGCGCTGGTCCTGGCCGACGACTCAGAACTCCAGCGATGCGGTGAGACAACGGCATCCGCACTGGAGCGGTGGGCATTCGATCTATGGGGAATCACCGGCGGCCAAGCGGACACCGATGCCGGACTGCCGCGCACACGAGCCTGGTTCGACTCGCTCCGTGCCGATATCCCACCCATAAAGCTGCCACCCGTAACGAGGTGAAAGCGATGGTCACTCACGGCCTCCGGGAGACTTTGGGCGCCGCCGGCAACTTTCCCGAGTTGCTGACTGCAGAGCAGGTGTCCGCACTGCTCGGCGTCTCGGCCGCAACGCTCAACCGGTGGGCGGCGATCCGCGAAACGACCGGCGAACAGATTGGCCCGCCCTGCTACATGTTGTCAGAGCGGGTACGCCGCTGGGACTGCGCCGAAGTCCGGTCCTGGCTGAAGCAGGTGCGTCGCTAATGGCCGGCAACACCCCACGCGGCATCCGAAAGCGCGCCAATGCTGCCGGGCAGCCCCGCTACCAAGTGCGGTACCTGATCCGCGATCCCGACGCACCGTCAGGCTGGGTTGAAACATCGGCCACGTTCCCGACCCTGCGCGAAGCCAAGGCGTTCAAATCCGAACGTGACAATGAAGCCGCTCTCGGCGCACGCCGATTCGACCCGCGCCTGGGCCGCACACCGCTGAACCGGATATGGACGCAGTTCTCCGATTCCAAGAAGCCTGCGGTGTCGCCGAAGACCTGGAGCGGCTACACCCAGCACTGGGAACTGCGCATCG
>CAYLWH010000108.1:0-12978 GCA_964387245.1 uncultured Mycobacterium sp. | reverse complement strand
ATGGTAACCGCGGTGACGCTGTCGCTGGCTCTGGTGTTCGAGAAGGCCGAACCCGACATCATGGACCGCCCTCCCCGGCCGGCGAATCGGCCGCTGGTCGCGCGTGGGGATCTCGGCATGATCGCGTTCGTGTCAGTTCTGGTCGCCGCCGCCACCACCGCGGTGTACTTCGTCGCCAAAACGGGTGGCCACCCTGTGGCGCTGGCCCAAACCGCGGCGGTGAACATGCTGACTTTCGGACAGGTGGCCTACTTGCTGAACTGCCGCTTCCTGAACTCGTCGAGCCTCAAACCGGCGGTGCTGCGGGGTAATCCGATGGTGTGGCGGATGGTTGCGGTGTTGGTCGCGCTACAACTGGTGTTCATCTACGCGCCGTTCATGCACACCTGGTTTCACACCGCACCTCTCACCGAAGTGGGTTGGATAGCGACGCTCGGGCTGTCGGTGGTGGTGTTCCTGCTGGCCGAAGTCGCGAAGGCGGTGTCTCGCCGCATCTCCGTCATGCAGACCCGATCGACCTGAACCGTGAGCGCTCTCACCCCGTCGGGATTCGCGGCCAGCTACTCGGATTTTGCTGGATCGCGGCTCACGTAGATTTCAAAGCCGCCATGGAGGCGATCTCGACGGGGTGGGACGAGGAGTGAATCGAGGGGAGATATGGACTGTGGCTGGGGGCGTTTGAGCGAAGCCTAGACCGGTTCGCGCCTGGTCAGCTTCCAGCCGGGGCGCGGATAGTGGCAGGTGTATCCGTTGGGGATGCGTTCCAGGTAATCCTGGTGTTCGGGCTCGGCCTCCCAGAAATCGCCGGCCGGTGTCACCTCGGTGACCACCGTGCCCGGCCACAGCCCGGATGCGTCGACGTCGGCGATCGTGTCGAGGGCGATGCGGCGCTGTTCCTCGTCGAGGTGGAAGATCGCCGAGCGGTAACTGGAGCCGATGTCGTTGCCCTGCCGGTTCTTCGGGGTCGGATCGTGGATCTGGAAGAAGAACTCCAAGATGTCGCGGAAGTCGGTGCGCGCGGGGTCGTAGACGATCTCGACGGCCTCGGCGTGCCCCGGGTGATTGCGGTATGTCGCATGTGCGTTCTGACCGCCGGTGTACCCGACGCGGGTCGACACGACGCCCGGTTGCCTGCGGATCAGGTCCTGCATCCCCCAGAAGCAGCCACCCGCCAGGATCGCCCGCTGATAGTCGCTCATATGTCCTCCTGATTCACCGACAGCGCCTCCATCCGGCATACCCGTCGTTTCTGCACTGCGCAACGCCGCTCGGCGCCCCGGATCATCCCACCTAGACAAAGACAGCTAGAACGTGTTCTAGTTCTCTGGGTGAACACCCCGCAGTTCACCCGTGACGAACTGGCTGCCGCGAGGAGCCGGCCGCGTGGTGGACGAAGTTCGGGACAGCGCGATGACCCCGAAACCGGGTGATCGGGGCCGACGGATTCCTCGGCTCCCACGTCACCCGCCAACTCGTCGGTGACGGAGAAGATGTGCGCGTCATGGTGCGCGAGAGCGCCAACACGGTCAGGCTATCCTCGGGACAGTGCAGAAGATCGGTATCGACCTGAGCGGCCCACCGCAGACGATGCTGGCAACGTTGTATGCCAAGGCCCTCGACGCGGCGGCGGGGCATTCGGTCCTCGGTGATCGATGGGCGCAGACGGCGGTGTCCCGCATCGACTACGACTGGGCGCGCACCACCATCACGCCGCGCACCGCGGGCGGGATTGCGCTGCGATCCGCTCATTTCGACCGCTGGACGCGCGAGTTTCTCGCGGTGCACGACCGCGCGTCCGTGGTCCATCTCGGCTGCGGACTGGATTCCCGAGTGTTCCGGGTGGATCCCGGGCCCGGCGTCGAGTGGTTCGACGTGGACCACCCCGAGGTGATCGCGCTGCGCGAGAAGATCTATCCGGAGCGTGACCGCTGCGCGACGATCGCGACGTCGGTGACCGATCCTGGATGGCTGCAGACGTTGCCGGTCGACCGTCCGGCACTGGTGCTCGGCGAGGGCCTCACGATGTATCTGACCGAGTCCGACGGTCTGGCGTTGCTGCGCCGGGTCGTCGGCCACTTTCCTTCCGGGGAAATACAATTCGACGCATTCAGCAGATTTGGGATCAGGTTCCAGGCCCTCAACGCGGTGGTGCGGCGCTCCGGCTCGCGGCTGCACTGGGGGATTGACGGCGCCCCCGACATTCTCGGCGCGGTGCCCGGCGTGCGGGTGCTGGTTGTGGAGCCGGTCTTCGAGGCTCATGGGTTCGACGAACTCGGCCCGTCCTACCGGCTGATGGCCCGGGGGATGGCGAAACTGCCCGTACTGCGTACCATCGCGACATACCACCGCTACGCCTTCTAGGACCTGCGAAGATCGACGCATGTCGCCGACGATCAACGGTCTCGTTTCGCATTGGTTCGCCGAACTCCCGGTCCCCCGCGAAGCACTACCCGGTGACCGGGACGCCGACGTGTGCATCGTCGGCGCGGGATACACCGGGCTGTGGACCGCCTACTACCTCAAGCGCGCCGACCCGACGCTGCGGGTCACCGTCCTGGAGGCGCGGTTCGCCGGCTTCGGGGCCTCCGGGCGCAACGGCGGTTGGCTGTCCGGCCTGGCGCCCGGACACCGCGCACTGTTGGCAAGACGACACGGTCGCCAGTCGGTGGTCGACTGGCAGCACGCCCTCAACGGCGCGGTCGACGAAGTGATCGCGGTTGCGGCGCGGGAGGGGATCGACGCCGACATCGTCAAGGGCGGCACTGTGGACATCGCGCGCAACGAGCCGCAGGTGCGCCGGCTGCGAGCCCAGCTCGACGAGGACCGGTCCTGGGGAGACCATGACGCCCGAATCCTCTCGAAAGACGAAGTGACACAAAGGATCAGCATTGACGGAGTGCTGTCTGCAGCCTTCACCCCGCACTGCGCCCGGATCCAGCCGGCGAAACTGGCGCGTGGACTCGCCGACGCGGTGGAGCGGCTCGGCGTCACGCTCTGTGAGCAGACCCCGGTCACCGAGTTGCTGCCCGGCCGCGCGGTCACCGCCCGCGGGACCGTCCGCGCACCGATCGTGCTGCGTGCCACCGAGGGGTTCACCGCCGGGCTGCCCGGCCTCAAACGGCAGTGGCTGCCGATGAACAGCGCGATGATCGCCACCGAGCCACTGCCCGCTGACGTGTGGGCGTCGATCGGATGGCAGGGGTGCGAGACCGTCGGCGACACCGCCCACGGCTTCTTCTATGCGCAGCGCACCGCCGACAGCCGCATCGCGATCGGCGGCCGGGCGGTGCCGTATCGCTTCGGTTCGGCTATCGACCGTGACGGTGAGGTAAGCGACGCCACCATCGACTATCTGACCGGAGTGCTCAACCGCCTGCTCCCGCAGACCCGCGGTGCCGGTATCGCCCACGGCTGGTGCGGGGTGCTGGCAGTGCCGCGGGACTGGACGGCGGGTGTGGTGCTCGACCCCCTGACCGGCCTGGGTTGGGCCGGGGGCTACGTGGGCCACGGCGTGACGGCCACGAACCTCGCCGGGCGGACGCTGGCCGATCTGGTGCTGCGACGCGACACGGAACTGACGCGCATGCCGTGGGTCGGGCATCGGTCACGCACCTGGGAGCCGGAACCGCTGCGGTGGCTGGGAGTTCGGGGGATGTACTCGGCATACACATTGGCGGACGCGCACGAATCCGGCGGCCGGGCGAGCACGTCGCCGATCGCGCTGATCGCAGACGTCATCGCCCGCAGGCCCTGACCCCGGCCACCTCCGGTTCACAGGGATTCGGCGTGCTCCTTGAGCCGTTGCAGGGTGAGCCGCATGTGTTCGGCGTTGGCCGCTTCCCGGTCCGCTACGCCGGTCAGGTAGACCGCAACCTTGCGGAGCCACCAGGGACGGGTGTCCCACATACTCTCGGTGACGCGGCAGCGCCCGTCCTCGGGGGTGATCTCGTAGCGCCAATGCGCGACGGCGACCGGCCCGCTGCGCACATCCCAGGCGAACGCCCGGGCAGGTTCGGCGTCGGTGACGGTGCATGTCGTGGTCCAGGTGTGCCGACCGTTGCGGTTACTGCCCCGGAACACCGCGCCGGGGCGTGCCGAATCACCCGAGGTCCAGCGCATCGAAATGGTTTCCTCGGCAAAACCGGCGAGGGTGGGCAGGTCGGTGATGAGCCCATACAACGTTTCCGGGCCGGAGTCGATGGTGGTGTCGGCCGAGACCGCGGGCAGTCCTTGGGGCATCGGCCGATTCTACGGAATCGGTGGCATCGGCTGGGCGTCACCACGGCCTGACGCCGAAGGCCTCCCTGACCAGGCGGGTGTCGCCGTATTCCCGCAGTGAGGTGATCATCCCGTCGCGGGTCTCGAAGAAGAACGCGATGGGGGTGTCGTAATGAACGCCGGCGGCGGTGACACCGTCCGGCAGCGCTTCGATCACCACGTTCTCGCCTTCGTTCAGGCAGCTGATCATCTCGAAGCTGATGGTGACCATGCTCTTGATCCACTCGGAGATGCGGCGGAGTTCGGCTTTGTCGCAGGTCCGCCGGGTGGTGTTGCTCCAGTAGGTGAAATCGTCGCTGAGCAGGTCGAAACCCTCGTCCAGATCACCGTCCAGGCTCAGGTTCTGCAGGAACATCCACGCCAACTCGGCCTGCGGATCGTCGAACGGCGTGGTCACGTCGATCATCCTGTCTCGCCTGCCTGCGGGCCGTCAACGTTGCGCCTTCGACGGACTAACGTGTGTCCGGTAGGCACGACAGAATCCGTGGACCGAACCGTCACGTTTCCAGGACCCGTCAGCCCGGCTGCCACGTTGGCGCCCTGGCGGCGCGGCAGCATGGATCCGACCTTCCAGATCACGCCCGACCGGGCTCTCTGGCGTACCAGCCTGCTGGACTCGGGCCCGGTCACCGCCCGAATCGTGCGCGCCGGTCCGAGGTCGGTGCGGGCTCGGATGTGGGGCGACGGCGCGGTCGAGTTCGCCGAAGCACTGCCGGCGCTACTGGGCGCCGAAGACGACTGGGCGGACTTCGCCACCGACGAGCCGACGGTGGCCGCCGCCGCGCGCAAGGCGGCGCACCTGCGGTTGGGGCGTACCAGCCGGATTCTGGAGGCGCTGATCCCTGCGGTGATCGAGCAGCGGGTGCCCGGTGCCGACGCGTTTCACGCGTGGCGGGTGCTGGTGACGCGGTTCGGCACCCCTGCGCCCGGCCCGGCGCCAGCCCGGATGCGGGTCTTCCCCGGCGCGGAGGTCTGGCGCCGGATGCCATCCTGGGAGTTCCATCGCGCGAACGTCGATCCCGGCCGCGCGCGCACCATCGTCGCCGCCGCGCAGCGCGCCGACGCGCTGGAGCGGCTGCAGTCGCGGGCGCCCGCCGATGCCCGGGCCGCGCTGACGACTCTGCCGGGAGTGGGCGTCTGGACCGCGGCCGAGGTGGCACAGCGGGCTTTCGGGGACGCCGACGCGCTGTCTATCGGCGATTACCACATACCGAAAATGATCGGGTGGACGCTGCTCGGCCACCCGGTGGACGATGCCGGAATGGTGCAGCTGCTCGAACCGATGCGGCCGCACCGGCACCGGGTGGTGCGCCTGTTGGAGGTCAGTGGGCTGGCCCGCGAGCCACGTCGCGGACCACGGCTGCCGGTGCAGAACATCCGTGCGATGTAAGGTGTTAGCTTGCCCCGCGTCCCGGGTATGCGCCTGGCTACTACGTCTTGAAGGAGTACATCGATGCCGACTAATTCGTTCACCATTCCCGGGCTGACCGACAAGCAGGCGGGCCAGGTGGCCGAGTTGCTGCAGCGGCAGCTGAGCACGTACAACGACCTGCATCTGACGCTCAAGCACGTGCACTGGAACGTCGTGGGCCCGAACTTCATCGGAGTCCACGAGATGATCGACCCTCAGGTGGAACTCGTCCGCGGCTATGCCGACGAGGTGGCCGAACGTATTGCGACACTGGGATTTTCACCGCAGGGCACACCCGGAGCGATCATCCGCGACCGGGACTGGGATGACTACTCGGTCCTGCGTGACACCGTCCAGGCCCACCTCGCCGCACTGGATCTCGTCTACAACGGCGTGATCGAGGATGCCCGTAAGGCAATCAAGGAGACCGAGGATCTCGATCCTGTCACCCAGGACATCCTGATCGGACACGCCGCCGAACTGGAGAAGTTCCAGTGGTTCGTGCGCGCGCACCTCGAGAACGCCGGTGGCAAGCTGACCCATGAGGGCAAGTCGACCGAGAAGGCGGCGGCCCGCAAGGCGCGGTCGAAATAGTCTGACAGTGCATTCGGGGGCCGCACCTGTGACGGGTGCGGCCCCCGAATCCCATTCAGACGGTGGCGTCTTCGTCGAGGCGGTCGTCGCGGACCGGACGGGGGGCGAGTTCCTCCGTGCGTCCGAAGAGGAACGGGTAGGCGATACCGGCGATTGCCGCACCGATCAGCGGAGCCAGCCAGAACACCCATAGTTGAGCCGGGGCCCCTGCCCCGTTGAAGAACGCCACGCCGGTGCTTCGGGCCGGGTTGACCGAGGTGTTGGAGATGGGGATCGAAATCAGGTGGATCAGCGTCAGTGTCAGGCCGATCGCGATACCGGCGAAACCCTTCGGCGCGCGGTCGTCGGTTGACCCGAGGATGACCAGCAGGAAAATCGCGGTGAGCACGATCTCGGCAAGCAAGACCGCGGCCAGGGAATAGCCTCCCGGCGAATTCTCACCGAAGCCGTTCGCGGCCATGTTGCCCGTCGCCGTGAAGCCCTCTTTCCCGCCGGCGAGGACGAAGATCACCAGACCGCCGAGCAGGCCTCCGATCACCTGGACGATCCAGTACGCCGGGACCACCTTCCATTCGACCCGGCGGGCCAGTGCGGCGCCCAGTGTCACAGCGGGGTTGAAGTGGCCGCCCGAGATGGTGCCGAAGGCGTAGACGCCGGTGAGCACCGTGAGCCCGAAGGCCAGTGCGACGCCGAGGAATCCGATACCGACGGGAGTGCCGTCGGACACGAACTTGGCGGCGAACACGGCGCTGCCGCAGCCGCCCAACACCAACCAGAATGTTCCTATCGTCTCGGCCGACAGCCGGTGCAACATTGTCGGACGGCGCATTTACTGCCCCTTGAGTAGATCCGGATGCGGACACCACAGTTTGCCACGCGCTGCCGAACGCGAAGACGTCTGTTGGCTCGATCGTTTCCGGGCGGATACCGACCCGTGCTGTTGGCCAGTCCGACTACCCTGTTCCTCGCCGGCTCGTCGACTCGGCTAGCGTGAGGTCAGCGAAAGCTCGGAATGGGAGGGCCACGTGCGCAAATCCGATCGCATTGCCGAAGCCAGCGCATGGTTGCTGGAGAACGGTCACCGTGTTGTGCTCGCGGCCACCGGCGGCCGGTACCCCCGCACGGTGATGGGCATGCTGCCCGTCGAACTGCACACCGTCGGCCGTAAATCCGGCAAACCCTATTCCAACCTGCTGACCAGTCCGATGCATGACGACAACCGCATCGTCGTGGTGGCCTCAAAGGGTGGCCATCAAGACCATCCCGACTGGTACAAGAACGCCGTCGCCAATCCGGACGTCACCGTGACCGTGAACGGTGTGGCCCGGCCGATGCACGCACGCACCGCGACCGCCGAGGAACGAGCCGAACTGTGGCCGCAGGTGGTCGAGAAGTACCGGGGTTACGCCGGATACCAGCGCAATACCGATCGTGAGATCCCGCTATTGCTCTTGGAGCCGCGGCCGCTCGGCTGAACCTATAATCAGGCGTCGAGGTCCTGCTCCACGAGTGCGGCGATCTGGTCGAGCACGGCCTGATCCTCGGACTCCACCGTCACCTGGGCGCCGTTGCCTGCTCCCAGCGTCATGATCATCAATGCGGAGCCTGCATCCACCGGCTCACCCCCGTCGACCGACAGGGTGACCGGCACACCGGCGTTGACGACGGCCTCGGAGATGACAGCGGCAGGTCGGGCGTGCAGGCCGACGGCCGATCCGACGGTCACGGTCTTGCTGGGCATGGGTGTGCTCCTAACTGTTTGTCACGTCGAGATCGACGTTTTGCACTAGCTTTCTCGAACTTCTCCGCCCAAACGTACGTTTCGGCGAGCTTTGAGGGCGAGGTTACGCGGTGGCCAGGGCGCCGGCCTCCAGCTCGGCATCGGACTTTCCGGTGAACTGTTTGGCGGCGATCACCGCGGCGGCGGCGATGACGGTGCCGACGATGAGCGAGACAACGAACCACAGCAGGGGAGAGATTGCGAAGAAAACGAAGATCCCGCCGTGCGGGGCCTTCAGTGTCACGTCGAACGCCATGATCATCGCGCCGGTCACGGCGCCGCCGGCCATCATCGACGGGATGACCCGCAGCGGATCGGCCGCGGCGAACGGGATGGCCCCTTCGGAGATGAACGACAGGCCCAGAAGCCAGGCGGCGCGGCCGTTCTCCCGCTCCGGCTCGGTGAACAGGCCCGGCCGGACGGTCGAGGCGAGTGCCATCGCCAGCGGCGGCACCATGCCCGCGGCCATCACCGCGGCCATGATGCGCAGCGACGAAGGTTCGGCGATATTGAGCCCCGCGACGGCGAAGGCGTAGGCCGCCTTGTTCACCGGGCCACCGAGGTCGAAGCACATCATCAGGCCCAGGATGACGCCCAACAGGATCACCGAGCTGCCCGTCATTCCGCTCAGCCAGTTGGTCAGGCCGCTGGTGATGGCGGCCAGCGGGCGGCCGAGCAGCATGAACATCAGCAGGCCGACGACCAGCGATGCGCCCAGCGGGATGATCACCACCGGCATCAACCCGCGGAGCCACCGCGGCACGTCGAAGTGGCCGATCCACAGCGCCGTGAAGCCGGCGATCAGGCCACCGACGATGCCGCCGATGAACCCGCCGCCGACGAAGACGGCCACCGCGCCGGCGACGAATCCCGGTGCGATGCCGGGACGGTCGGCGATGGCGAACGAGATATAGCCCGCGAGCGCCGGGACCAGGAACCCGAATGCCAACCCGCCGATGCTGAACAACACCGCGCCCAGGTACTGGAAGAACCCACCGCTGGGCAGGTTGGTCAGTGAGTTGGTGGTGGCGATGATGTTGCCGAGCGACTGGGTCGCGCCGTCGGGCGGGTTCGCGATGTCATAGCCCGCGAACAGAAAGCCCAGCGCGATGAGCAGACCGCCCGCCGCGACGAACGGGATCATGTAGCTCACGCCGGTGAGCAGGATCTGCCGGATACGGGTGCCCCAGCCGACGTCCGAGGAGCCTTCCGTTGCCGCCGATGCGGCCTCGGCGGAGCCTTCGACGCGCGCCGCGTTCGGATTATCCGCCGCGGCAACGGCTTCGGCGATCATCTTGTCGGGTTCGTTGATGGCGCGCTTGACGCCGGATGCGACGACGGGCTTGCCCGCGAAGCGGGCCCGGTCCTTGACCCCGACGTCGGTGGCGAAGATGACGGCGGCCGCACCGGAGATGGTCGAGGCCGACACCGGCGTGCTGCCGGAGGAGCCCTGGGTCTCGACGATGAGGTGCACCCCGGCCCGCTCGGCGGCGAGCTTCAGGGCGTCGGCGGCCATGTAGGTGTGCGCGATGCCGGTCGGGCATGCGGTGATCGCGACGATGGACTTGGCCGCGGCCGGAGCGGATTTCGGCTCTGCCAGCGCTGCGCCGGCGGCAGCGGCGTTCGGCGCCGTCGCCGTCGCCGCGATGGGAGCGGCCGGTGCCGGATTGACCACTCCGTCGACCAGCGCCACCACCTCATCGGCCGATGGCGCGTCGCGCAGCGACGCGACGAAGTCCGGCCGGACCAGTGCCCGGGCGAGGCTGGAGAGCAGTTTCATGTGCTCGGCACCGCCGGAATCCGGTGCGGCGATGAGGAACACCAGATCCGCCGGCCCGTCGGGCGCACCGAAGTCCACCGCCGGGTTCAGCCGGGCGAAGCCGATGGTGGGCGTGTCGACATACGGTGAGCGGCAGTGCGGAATGGCGATGCCACCGGGCAGCCCGGTGGCCGACTGGCCCTCCCTGGCCAGTGCCGCGCCGGTGAGACCGGCCGCGTCGGTGGACCGGCCGGCATCGGCGAGCGCGGCGGCCAGTCGCCCGATGACCGCCTCTTTGTCGGATCCGGCATCCACGTCGAGCAGGACCAGATTTGCGGTCGTCACGGCTGGGGTGGGGTTGGTCATGGCTGACACTTTCGTCGGGAATCGGTCGGGGAGTCGTGGTTTGGCGAACATTCGCCGGAGATCGCGCTGACGTGGACGGCATCGAGATCCAACTGCGCCGGCGAGGGCAGGGCCGAGCCCGGCAATGCCGCGGCGGCACTGCCGTAGGCGACCGCCATCTGCAGGCGCCGGAGGCCGTCGGCGCCATTGACGGCGGCCCGCAGATACCCGGCCAACGACGAGTCGCCGGCCCCGACGGTGCTGCGCGGGGTGATCGGCGGCGGCGCCGCGATCCACGCGCCCGCACCGTCGACCAGCACTGCGCCCGCGGCGCCGAGGGTGGCCAGCACCGCGCCGACCCCACGGCGCACCAGGTCGCGCGCCGCGGACACCACCGGAGCCGGATCACCTTGTCGCACAGCGGTTTCCAGCTCATCGGCGGATCGACCGGAAAGCCCGGCCAGTTCCTCGGAGTTCGGTTTGATCAGGTCCGGCGCCGCGTGGTCGAACGCGGCGGCCAGCGCCGACAGCGGCCCTTCGGAGGTGTCGACCGCCACCCTGCAGGTCAAGTCGTGCAGCCGCGCGACGATGTCGGCGTACCAGTCGTCGGGCACGCCGGGCGGCAGCGACCCGGACAGCACCACCCAGCTCGCCGCCGCGGCCCGGTCGAGGACGGCACTGGTCAGTGCGGTCAGCGCCGCCGCGTCGAGCAGCGCCCCCGGTTCGTTGAGTTTGGTGGTGGTGCCGTCGGGTTCGGTGATGGTCAGGTTGGTGCGGACGGCGCCGCCCACCGGTACGGGCGCCGCGGGCACGCCGGCGGCGTCCAGCAGTGCGAGGAACGGGTCGCCGGGGCGGGCGGGCAGCACCGCCACGGTGTCAATGCCGGCCAGGGCCAGGGCGCGCGCGACGTTGACACCTTTGCCGCCCGGCTCGCTGGACACCGACTGCACCCGGTGTACGGCGCCGCGGGCCAGCGGCGAGGCGAGCGTGACGGTCCGGTCGATGCCCGGGTTGGGTGTGACCGTGACGATCACGGCTGCGCCTGCCCGGCCAGGACGACCTCGACACCGGCCGCGGTCAGCTCGGCGCGGTCGCCGTCGCTGATCTCGGTGTCGGTGACGAGTGCGTCAACGCGGTCTATCGGGGCGAAACTCACCAGCTCCTCCTGTCCAATCTTCGATGAATCTGCAACGACGACAACATAGTTCGCGCAGTTGACCATCGCTCGCTTGATGGCCGCCTCCTCGCTGTCCGGGGTGGACAGTCCGTGGCTGACGCTGATTCCGTTGGCGCCGACGAATGCCATGTCGACGCGCAGCACGTCCAGTGCCCGCAGCGTCTGCTCGCCGACGGCGGCCTGGGTCAGTCCCCGGACCCGCCCGCCGAGCAACTGCAGCGTGACCGTCGGCATGGCCGAGACCCGCGCGGCGATCGGAACGGAGTTGGTGATGACCACCAGATCGCGGTCCGCCGGCAGCAGGGCCGCGACCCGGGCGGTGGTGGTGCCCGCGTCGAACAGCACGCTGGCGCCGCTGAGCGGGAAGAAGTCGGCGGCGGCGCGGGCGATGGCGTCCTTGTGGCCGGCCCGGGTGGACTCCCGTTCGGTGACCCCGGGTTCCACGACGTGCAGGGCGCGGGCCGGAACGGCGCCGCCGTGGACGCGGCGCACCACGCCCGCCCGGTCGAGGACGGCCAGATCGCGGCGCACGGTCTCGGTGGTGACGGCGTAGGCCGCGGCGAGCTCCGCGACCGAGGCGCGCCCCCGCGACATCACCAGCGACGCGATCGCCTGCTGACGTTCCTCCGGATACACGCGTCCCCATTTGTGTTGTTATTACTGTTCTGTTGTGTTGATATGTGTTGTTTTACGCCTATTCATGTTGTCTTGTCAAGGGTTTCTTGTAACCTTATTCACATGACCACAACTTCGGCGTCCAGCTCACAGATCAATGCGGCGGGCCTACCGCCCGGCACGGTCCTGACCGGCGTACCGGTGGTGCCCGGAATCGCATATGCGCAGGTCATTCGGCCCGGGAGGCCTCCGGTTCCAGACTCCGTCGCCACGGCTGCACAAGTCGCCGAGTCCGACCGGGCGGCGGAGTCGACGCGGTTCACAGCCGCGGTGAAGGCGGTGTCCGGTCGGTTGCGGGACCGGGCCGCGCATGCGACCGGGTCCGCCTCGGAGGTGCTCGCGGCCACCGCGAAGCTGGCGCAGGACCGGGCCTGGCTGGGCGATGCGGAGAAGCGCATCAGCACGGGCACGCCGGCGGTTCGCGCCACCGCCGAATCCGTCGACAAGTTCGCGGACATCTTCACCAGGATGGGCGGCCTGATGGCCGAGCGGGTGACCGACCTGCGAGACATCCGCGACCGCGTGATTGCCGAATTGAGCGGACTGCCCGAGCCCGGGGTGCCGCTGCCTGACGTCCCCTCGATCCTGTGCGCGGAGGACCTGGCGCCGGCCGACACCGCGAGCCTGGACCCGGCCCTGATAGTCGGACTGGCAACCAGCCTGGGCGGGCCGACCAGCCACACCGCGATCATCGCGCGGCAACTGGCGATTCCCTGCGTGGTGGCCGTCGCCGGCCTCGACGACGTCAACACCGGTGACCTGGTGCTCATCGACGGCGTGCGCGGGACGGTGACGGTGGCACCGGAGGAGGCCGAGGCGCGGGCCGATGTCGAGCGGGCCGCTGCCGCCGCTGCCGCGATGGGCAACTGGTCGGGTCCGGGCGCCACCTCCGACGGCCATGTCGTCGGTATTCTGGCCAACGTCCAGGACGGCGCCGCGGCACGTTCCGCGCGCGACAC
>CAYLWH010000107.1:0-13131 GCA_964387245.1 uncultured Mycobacterium sp. | reverse complement strand
CGCGCTCCGGACGACTTCAATGAATGGGACATCCACACACCTGCCTTCGAGTGGTTCTACCAGTCCGGTTTGTCGACGGTAATGCCCGTCGGCGGGCGGGGCTTCTATTTTGACTGGTACCAGCCGGCCTGCGGCACTGCCGGCTGCCTGACCTTCAAGTGGGAGACCTTCCTCACCAGCGAGCTGCCTGCATGGCTGGCCGCCAACCGGCAGGTCAAGCCAACCGGCAGTGCCGTGGTCGGCATCTCCATGTCCGCGGCAGGGGCACTCATCCTGGCGGCCCATCACCCCCAACAATTCATCTATGCCGGTTCGTTATCGGCGCTGATGGACCCCTCCTCGGGTATGGGACCCTCCCTGATCGGCCTGACGATGGGTGACGCCGGCGGCTACAACGCCGCCGACATGTGGGGTCCGCCGAGCGACCCGGCATGGCAGCGCAATGATCCCACCGTGCAGATCCCCAAGCTGGTCGCCAACAACACCCGCCTCTGGGTGTACTGCGGTAACGGCGCGCCGCCAGAGCTGGGTGGCGCCAACCTCCCCGCCCAGTTAGGTGAGAGCCTGCTGCGCACCAGCAACATCAGGTTCCAGGACGTCTACAACGCCGCCGGTGGCCACAACGCCACGTTCGCCTTCCCGGACAACGGCACCCACAGCTGGGAATACTGGGGTGCCCAGCTACAGCTTATGAAGCCCGACCTGCAGCGCACGCTGGGCGCCGGCGGACCGGCTGGATAGTGGCCGCTCGCTGATGGGCTGAGCGCGTGCCGTCCGATAGGGTCTGACCACCGACCCTGGACTAGGTCGAGGCCTACCCCTACGGTCTATGAGGCACGCTCAGCTGCGACACGACGAAGTGAGGAAACAATGCCAGGACTGGCCGATCTCGCCATGGGAGCCGCCCCCATCGCCGGCGGCGCGATGCTGGGGGCCGCTGCGGGCAACATCAAGGCGCCCGACATCCGGGCGCTGATCACGCAGGATCTGGACCTGCTGGACCGACTGCCCCCCGAACAGGATTACCGGCGCGCGCAACTGCAACGGGTGATCGAAAACCGGATCGACGACCTGATCGCGGCGGCTGACAAGAACCGCTCGATCCGGGAGGCTGCCAAGTCTTATCAAGGCAACTGGCGCGACATCGTGGTATTCATCTGCGCGGTGTTGTTCACCTTCATCTGGTGGAACGTCAGTCACAGTCGCCCGCATTGGATCCTTACGTTCATCCTGATGATCGTCTTGATGACTCTCGCCGGCATCTACGCGGGGCGCGGGATCTACCGCGCTGTGAGTTCGTTCCTGAAGGGCCGGGGTGAGGACAGGCACCGGGGGAACTGAGCACCCGGCGGTGTCGGCTCACACCAAGTGCGCGCCGAAAAAGTACTCCATCGCGGCCCAATGCCGCTCGGCCGCCTGCTCTTCGTAGGTTGCGTTGTCGGGAACCGCGAACCCGTGCAAGGCGGCGTAGAACTCGATCGTGTGCCCGACACCCACGGCAGACAACGCGTTGTCCAGCGTGTCGGCCTGCCCCGCGGTGAACGACGGATCGTGCTCGGCGCCACCGACATAGACCTCGGCGAGCATCTGGCCGGCCAACAGGTGCGGGCTGCCGGGGTCGTCGGAGACCAGCCCGCCGCCGTGGAAACTCATCGCCGCGGCCACCCGAGCCGGCACCCGGCCGGCGATCACCAATGAGGTGCGCCCGCCCATGCAGTAGCCCGTGGTGCCGAATGTCTCGCCGCTGACCTCGGGGTGCGCTGCCAGGTAATCGAAGAACGCCCCGGCATCGCTGGCCATGATGTCCGGGGTCACCTTGGAGAACATGGCGAATAGTCGCCGGCGCTCGGCTTCGTCGTTGAACACGTCTTTCATGTTGAACGGCGCCCACCCGGCATCGCGGTAGTAGACGTCGGGTACCAGCACCGCATAGCCGTACCCCGCTAGCCTGACCGCCATCTCGGTGAAGGTGTGGCGCGCTCCGCCGGCGTCCGGGTACATCACGACGCCCGGCCAGGGGCCCGCACCGTCGGGAGTGGCGAGCGTGACCGGGCAGGTTCCGTCGGGCGTGCTGATGGCGTCGGTGATCGTCGGCATGATCTCCGTTCTACTCCTGTTGTCCGGTCAGCCCCGACAGCGCGACGGGCGGTGGTCCGCCTCCACTCGACGTAAGCTGATCGAGTGCCGATTTCCACGCCGTATGAGGATCTGCTGCGCCTGGTGCTCGAGAGCGGGACGCCGAAATCCGACCGCACCGGCACAGGTACCCGCAGCCTGTTCGGCCACCAGATGCGCTACGACCTGCGCACCGGGTTCCCGTTGATCACCACCAAGAGGGTCCACCTGAAGTCAGTGGTCTACGAGCTGCTGTGGTTCCTGCGCGGCGACTCCAACGTGCGGTGGCTGCAGCACCACGGAGTCACCATCTGGGATGAATGGGCCAGTCCCACAGGCGAACTCGGTCCGGTGTACGGCGTGCAGTGGCGGTCGTGGCCGACGCCGTCGGGTGCGCACGTCGACCAGATCAGCGCGGCGCTGGACCTGCTCAGAAACGACCCGGATTCGCGCCGGAACATCGTGTCGGCGTGGAATGTCGGCGAGATCCCGCAGATGGCCCTGCCGCCGTGCCACGCGTTCTTCCAGTTCTATGTCGCCGACGGCCGGTTGTCCTGCCAGCTGTACCAGCGCAGCGCTGACCTGTTCCTCGGCGTGCCGTTCAACATCGCCAGCTACGCGCTGCTGACGCACATGATGGCCGCCCAGTCCGGGTTGGGCGTCGGTGAGTTCATCTGGACGGGCGGGGACTGCCACGTCTACGACAACCACGTCGAACAGGTTCGCGAACAGCTCAGCCGTGATCCTCGGCCATACCCGGAACTGGTTCTGGCGCAACGTGATTCGATCTTCGACTACACCTTTGAGGACGTGGTGATCCGCAACTACGACCCACACCCGGCGATCAAGGCCCCTGTCGCGGTATGACGCCCGCTGTGAGCCGACGCAGTGCGGAGGAGCGAGCGAATTGGCCGCTGTGAGCCTGATCTGGGCCCAGTCCACCTCCGGGGTGATCGGCCGCGCCGGCGGCATCCCCTGGCGGCTGACCGAGGATATGGCCCACTTCAAGGAACTGACCGGCGGACACACCGTGGTGATGGGCCGGCTGACGTGGGAGTCGCTGCCCGCCAAGGTGCGTCCCCTGCCCGGCCGCCGCAATGTGGTGGTGTCACGCGACGGCGGGTATGCCGCCGCCGGCGCCGAGGTGGTGACGTCACTTGCTGATGCCTGTCTCGACGACGCGTGGGTGATCGGCGGTGCGCAGGTCTATTCGCTGGCGCTGCCGGTGGCCACCCGCTGCGAGGTCACCGAGGTCGAGATCGACCTGCGCCGCGAGGACGACGACGTGCTGGCGCCGGTGCTCGACGAGTCCTGGGCGGGCACTGCGGGGGACTGGATGACCAGCTCGTCGGGGCTGCGCTACCGGTTCTACAGCTATCTGCGGCAGTGAAACTCACGGTCGCGCAGGCACGCCGGATCGCGGTGGCGGCACAGGGTTTTCGCGAACCGAAGCCGGCCGGGCCCGTCACCCGGGGGCATCTGCGCAGGCTCATCACACTGATACACGTACTGCAACTGGATTCGGTGTCGGCGGCGGTGCGTGCTCACTACGCGCCGGTGTTCAGCCGACTCGGGCCCTATGATCGCGACCTGCTCGACCGGTCCGCCTGGAGCCACAGTGCCCGCGCCCCGCGCCTGCTGGTGGAGTACTGGGCGCACGAGGCCGCACTGATGACGGTCGAGGACTGGCCGCTGCTGCGGTGGCGGATGCGCGAGTACACCCACGGTCGCTGGGGCCGGGAGATCGTGCGCAAGAATGCGGGGCTCGCCGAGGACGTGGTGGCGGCGGTGGCCGAACTCGGGCCGTCGACGGCCGGACAGATCGAGGCGCACCTGGAGGCTGAGCCGCGGGGGCGGAAAGGTCCCTGGTGGGATCGCAGTGACACCAAATGGGTGGCCGAGGCGTTGTGGTCTTCCGGCGTGCTGACCACCGCGCACCGGGTGGGTTTCGCCCGCTATTACGACCTGACCGAACGGGTCCTGCCCGCCGAGGTACTGACACGTCGGGTCGACGACGACGAAGCGCTGCGAGAACTGACGCTGCGGGCGGCAACCGCCCTGGGCGTGGGCACCGAGGCCGATATTCGCGACTACTTCCGGTTGGCGGCCGGGCAGATCAAGCCGGCGTTGGCGGAACTGGTGGCCGGCGGCGAGTTGGAACAGGTCGAGGTGGCCGGCGTTCCAGCGTATCTGCGTGCGGGACAGAGGATTCCGCGGTCCGACCGCGGCACGGCGTTGCTGTGCCCGTTCGACCCGCTGATCTTCTTTCGATCCCGCGTCGAGCGGTTGTTCGGGTTCCGCTACCGCATCGAGATCTACACACCCGCGGCCAAACGGCAGTACGGCTACTACGTGTGGCCGTTGCTGCTCGACGGTGAGCTCGTCGGGCGCGTCGACCTGAAGGCCGACCGGGCCGCTGACGCGCTGAACGTGGTGGGGGCGTTCACCGAGGACGGCCGGGACTCCGCGCGGGTGGCCGCCGCGCTCGCGGGGGAGTTGACGACGATGGCGGGCTGGCTCGGGCTCGGCGGTGTCAGGGTGGGGGACCGCGGCGACCTGGCCGGTCCACTGTCCGCGCTGTTCTAGCGCTGCAGCGCTAAAATCGCGCTATGGCGACCATCCAGATTCGCGATATCCCTGAGGATGCCTACGAGGTGATCCGCGGCCGCGCCCGTGCGGCCGGCCAATCCCTGCAGACCTACATGAGAGACGTCGTGGTCGACTTCGCAAACGCGCCCACCGCCGCCGAAGTCTTGGCGGTCCTCGACGAGGTCCGGGCGGCCTCCGACGCGCCCGGGCCCACCCGCGAGTCGATACTGGCTGCCCTGGCGGCGGACCGTCGGTGAGCGACGTCGTCATCGATGCCTCGGCCCTCGTTCTCCTGCTGATCGGCCGCGACGACGGTGCCGCCGCGTTACGCAGCCGGGTTCCGGCACTGCACATGCACGCGCCGCATCTGATCGATGCGGAAGTGGGAAATGCGTTGCGGCGGCACGAGTCTGCCGGGGAGATCACCGGACTCGAGGCCGAGACGACGTTGCTTTTGGGTGGGTCGCTCGTTCGGCACCGATACCCGCACGCCGGTGGCCTGGCCCGGCGGGCATGGCTGCTACGGCGCAACTTGTCCTTCTATGACGCGCTGTACGTGGCCCTTGCCGGCAGTCTGGATGTGCCACTGCTCACTGCTGATCGTCGGCTTGCGGGCGCGCCGGGCCTGACCTGCGAGGTCACTCTCGTCTAGTCGTAGCGCGGATGCGTCTGCGATGCGCCGGGAGGAAGGCCGTCGGCGCTCGAAATGCACTCAGGTCGTCGCGATGAAATCCGACAGCAGCCGGGCAAAGCGGTCTGGATCGTCGAGGTGCGGAAAATGCCCGGCTCCATCGAACAGTTCGATGCGGCAGCCGGGGATCGACTTCTGCGCGCTGATCGCGTGCCACGCCGGGATCATCCGGTCCCGGGATCCCCAGACGATGAGCGTCGGGACGGGCGCGGCGTCGAGCAGGTAGTCGTGGGCATTCACGGTCTGACCGCCGGGGTCGATCACGGCGCGAGTGGTGGCCAGGAAAGCGCGCCGACTCGACGCATCCCCCAGTGAGGTGAAGCCTTCCCACGCCGCGCTCGTATCCGAGCTGGGCTTCCAGCCCACCCGGGACAGGACCCGCCCGGCCGCCGTGATGCGGGCACGCACCCACCCCGACGCGAGGACGGGCAACACCCATTCGGCCCCGGGCAGCGTCGCGGACCGCAGGATCGGGTTCACCTCCCTGCCCAGCCCGCCGCTGGAGACAAGCACGATCCGCTCGACGCGCTCCGGAAACAGGTAGTAGAACTCCATCGCGATGCCCCCGCCCAGGGAGTGGCCGACGAGGGTGACCCGCCCGATGTCGAGGCGGTCCAGCAGATCGCGCAGTGTCCCCGCATGCGAGCCGAGTGAGTAGTCGCCCATCGGTTTGGCGGACTCTCCGTGCCCGAAGAGGTCAGGGACGATCACCCGGTGACCGTTGTCCATGTCGTCGATGAGGTTGGCCCACTGGCGTTGTGAACCGAGGATCCCATGGATGAAGAGCACCACCGGACCCGATCCGCTATCCACGTAGGACAGTTCGTAGCCGTGCAGGATCACGGTCCGGCGTGTCAGCGGCTCCAAACCCGTCCCCAATGGTCGGTGCATGACCGCAACGGTCGTCGCAGGCCAATCGTTATCAACGTACTCGACGGTGGGTGCATGCGACCACCGCGACGGTAGCGCACGTCCCGGCCGGCGGCCTCGACTGTGCGTACTCATTTGCTTTTCGAGGCGGATACGTATGAGTTTGCACAGTCGACGCCGACATCGGCCAATCGTCCGCTCACCCGACCAACGGATTGCGTACCGTGACCGACGATGCAAATCGTCCGAAATCCCGGTCGGCTGAACATAATTCGCGAACACCGTGAGACACGCACAGCGCTGCGATGCGTGCGTCATGAACCCATGCGGGTCTGCCTTCGGCAAGACGTTTCAGCTGCGCTGCGGCGGCCTCGTGAAAATCGGCGTCGCGGCGATGCGCGTAGACCAGGATGCTGGTGTTGACGGCGATCATGCCGGTGAGCCGACCCATACCTTATCGACCGCGTTAGAGTTCCCGCGTGGCCCTGACCGCCCCCCTGCGCGTGCAGCTCATCGCCAAGACGGAGTTCACCGCGCCGTCGGATGTGCCGTGGAGCACCGATGCCGACGGCGGTGCGGCGCTCGTCGAGTTCGCCGGGCGGGCCTGTTACCAGACCTGGTCCAAGCCGAACCCGAAGACCGCCACCAACGCCGCCTATATCGCCCACATCATCGACGTCGGGCACTTCGCGGTGCTCGAACACGCGACCGCGACGTTCTACATCACCGGGCTGTCGCGGTCGTGTACGCACGAACTGGTCCGGCACCGGCACTTCTCCTACAGTCAGCTGTCACAGCGCTATGTGCCCGAACACGTTGCCCGGGTGGTGATGCCGCCGGGGATTGACGGTGACCCGGAGCTGGAGCGGATGTTCCTCGACGCCGTCGATGCCAGCCGCGCCGCCTACACCGATCTGCTGGCCGGGTTGGAGGCCGAACTCGGCGACGCGCCGGGTCAGACGCTGCGCCGGAAGCAGGCCCGCCAGGCCGCCCGTGCGGTGCTGCCGAATGCCACCGAGACGCGGATCGTCGTCACCGGCAACTACCGGGCCTGGCGGCACTTCATCGCGATGCGGGCCAGCGAGCATGCCGACGTGGAGATCCGAAGGCTGGCGATCGAATGCCTGCGTCAACTCGTCGATGTGGCACCACAGGTCTTCGGCGATTTCGACATCTACATCCTGGCCGACGGCACCGAGGTAGCTACGAGTCCGTTGGCCACAGAGGTGTGAGCCGGCCCGCACGGTAACCTTAGCCCCGTGAGCACCAGCGGAATCGATGCGCCGGCACGGTTGGGCACCCTGCTGACTGCCATGGTGACGCCGTTCGGCCCGGACGGCTCGCTGGATCTGGTCGCCGCCAAGAAGCTCGCCGGCCACCTTGTGGACTCCGGGTGCGACGGCCTGGTGGTGTCCGGCACCACCGGCGAGTCGCCGACCACCAGTGACGACGAGAAGATCGCCTTGCTCGAAGCTGTGCTCGACGCCGTCGGCGACCGCGCCCGAATCGTCGCCGGTGCTGGCAGCTACGACACCGCGCACAGCGTGCACCTGGCCAAGCGTTGCGCCGCCGCCGGGGCACACGCCCTGCTCGTGGTCACTCCCTACTATTCCCGGCCGCCGCAGGCCGGGCTGGCCGCGCATTTCACCGCCGTCGCCGATGCCACCGAACTGCCGAATCTGCTCTACGACATCCCGCCGCGGTCGTCCATCCCGATCGAATGGACGACGCTGCGCACGTTGGCCGCCCATCCGAACATCGTCGGCGTCAAGGATGCCAAGGGCGACCTGCACGGCGGCGCGCAGATCATGGCCGAAACGGGACTGGTGTACTACTCCGGCGACGATGCGCTGAATCTGCCCTGGCTGGCGATGGGCGCCGTCGGCTTCATCAGCGTGTGGGGTCATCTCGCCGCGACCCAGCTGCGAGAGATGTTGTCCGCCTTCATTTCCGGTGACATCGCGACTGCGCGCAAGATCAGCGTCGCGCTCGGACCGTTGTGCGATGCGCAGTGCCGGCTCGGTGGTGTGACGATGGCCAAGGCCGGACTGAGGTTGCAGGGTATCGAGACCGGCGACCCGAGACTGCCCCAGATTCGGGCAACCGACGAGCAGATCGAGACGCTCGCCGCTGACATGCGCGCGGCCAATGTGTTGCGCAAGGAAGCCGTGAACCACTGATGAACACAGAACTCGCACCGCCCGGGCCGCTTGCCGCTGGCGGACTGCGGGTTACCGCGCTGGGCGGGATCGGCGAAATCGGCCGCAACATGACGGTTTTCGAGCACCTCGGCCGACTTCTGGTCATCGACTGCGGGGTACTCTTTCCCAGTCACGACGAGCCGGGTGTCGACCTCATCCTGCCGGACCTGCGGCACATCGAGCACCGGCTCGACGACATCGAGGCGCTGGTGCTCACCCACGCGCACGAGGACCACATCGGGGCGATCCCGTTCCTGCTCAAGCTGCGCCCCGACATCCCGGTGGTGGGCTCGAAGTTCACCCTCGCGCTGGTGGCGGCCAAGTGCCGTGAGCACCGGATCAAGCCGGCGTTCGTCGAGGTCGGCGAGGGGCAGCGAAGTGCACACGGTGTTTTCGAATGCCAGTACTTCGCGGTGAACCACTCCATCCCCGACGCGCTGGCGATCGCCATTCGAACCGGCGCCGGCACGGTGCTGCACACCGGCGACATCAAGCTCGACCAGTTGCCGCTCGACGGTCGACCCACCGACCTGCCGGGCATGTCGCGACTCGGCGATGCCGGGGTGGACCTGTTCCTTTGCGACTCGACCAATGCCGAACATCCAGGCGTCGGGCCCTCGGAGAGCGAGGTCGGTCCCAACCTGCATCGCCTGATCCGTGGTGCCGGCGGCCGGGTGATCGTGGCGTGCTTCGCCTCCAACGTCGACCGGGTGCAGCAGATCATCGACGCGGCAGTGGCGTTGGGCCGCAAGGTGTCGTTCGTCGGTCGCTCGATGGTCCGCAACATGGGGATCGCCAAGGAACTGGGTTTCCTGACCGTTTCCGAGGACGACATCGTCGACATCGGCGCCGCCGAGATACTCCCGCCGGACCGGGTGGTGCTCGTGACCACCGGCACCCAGGGTGAGCCGATGGCCGCCCTGAGCCGGATGTCCCGGGGCGAGCACCGCAGCATCACCCTGACCGGTGGTGACCTGATCATCCTGTCGAGTTCGCTGATCCCCGGCAACGAAGAGGCGGTCTACGGTGTGATCGACGCACTGGCCAAGATCGGCGCCCGGGTTGTCACCAATTCGCAAGTCCGCGTCCATGTTTCGGGACACGCATATGCCGGCGAGTTGTTGTTCCTCTACAACGGCGTCAAGCCGCGCAATGTGATGCCGGTGCACGGTACCTGGCGGCATCTGCGGGCCAACGCCAAACTCGCCGTGCGCACCGGTGTGCCCGAGGAGAACATCATGCTGGCCGAGAACGGTGTCAGCGTCGATCTGGTCAACGGTGTCGCTTCGATCGCCGGCGGGGTTCCCGTCGGGAAGATGTTCGTGGACGGGCTCATCACCGGCGACGTCGGCGACGTCACGCTGGGGGAGCGGCTGATCCTGTCGTCGGGCTTCATTGCCGTCACCGTCGTCGTCCACCGGGGTACCGGCCGGCCCGCGGCCCCGGCCCATCTGTATTCTCGCGGGTTCTCCGAAGATCCCAAGGCGCTGGAACCGGTCGCGGTCAAGGTCGGCGAAGAGTTGGAAGCCTTGGCGGGCGACCATGTCACCGAGCCGGTCCGCATCGCGCAGGCGGTGCGGCGCACCGTCGGCAAGTGGGTGGGCGAGACCTACCGCCGCCAGCCGATGATCGTCCCGACGGTGCTGGAGATCTGACTCCAACTCGGCGGAACGGTCAGCGTTTGTTGACGTACCCCGCGTCGACCGGCAGGGTGACACCGGTGACGTAGCGGCCGGACTCCGACACGAGGTACAACACCGCGTTGGCGATGTCCTCGGGTTCGAGTGCGCGCACCGGCAAGGCGTTGTCCATGTCCGGGCCGCCGTCCGTCTCCTCTGCCAACCCGTCCAGCCAGGATCGGGTGAAATCGTTGTCGATCATCGGCGTGTTCACGCCTGCCGGATGGACGGAGTTCACGCGGATATTGAACTGCGCCAACCGGTTCGCGTACACCCGCATCAGCCCGACGATGCCGTGCTTGGCCGCCGCGTAACCAACCGAACCGGCCATCAGTCCGGACACACCGACCAGACCGGCCACCGAACTGACCAGCACGATCGACCCGCCGTTGCCGAATTTGATCATCGGCTGCATCACCACGTCGACGGTGTTGTAGACCCCGGTCAGGTTGACGTCGATGACGTCCTGCCAGGCGTTCGCCGCGGCCATCGGCGCGATACCGGCGTTGGCGATCACGATGTCCAATCGGTCGCCGAGCGCATCGGTTCCGGCGCACAACGCCGATTTCAGCGAATCGCGTTCGCGGACATCGGCTTTCGCGGCGAAGATGCGCGCGCCGGTGTCTTCGACGAGTTTGACGGTCGTGGCCAGATCGTCAGGCGTGGCCAGCGGGTAGGGCACCGACGCGATCTGGTCGCAGAGGTCGACGGCGATGATGTCGGCGCCCTCCGATGCCAGCTTGACGGCATGTGCCCGGCCCTGACCGCGGGCGGCGCCCGTGATGAACGCGGTCTTGCCGTCCAGTGCTCCCATCAGGCCCGCAGCTGACCCTTGGCGGGATCGCCGGCAACCACCGGTGCCAGCATCTTGATGTCCGGGGCCCCGTCGAGGTGTGCACCCACGGCGCCGAACAGCTTGCCGATCGCGGGCGCGGCGCTATGGGCCTTCAAGGCTGCCTCGTCGGCCCATTGTTCGACGAACACGAACGTGCCGTTCGACTCGTGCAGGGCATACAGCTGGCAGCCCGGCTCGCCGTGCACCTCTTCCATCGCCTGCTTACACGCATCCCGAACGGTGTCGACGGACTCGGGCTTGGCGGTCATGGTGGCGACGACGACTACGGGCATCCGGTGACTCCTCGGTGGGCTTCATTGTGACGAAGGACAACTAGGGGCCACCCTAATGGGCGCCATTGGCGGCCCTTGGAGGTCCGGGTACGCCGCTCGGCGCCGCGGTCAGCGCTCGCGAAGTAACAATTCGGCCACAGACTCCGCCGATATGCCTGCTCGGCGCCGGTGGGACTGGTGTGCCGGATGGTGCAGATGGGGTTTGTGCCATTAGGCTTGCCCAATGCCGAGTAAGACCGCCGCGCGCTCTGGCGCTGCCAGAAAAAGCAGGTCAAGGCCCGTATCACGGCAGGCCACACCGCGGAAGAGGCCGGCCAACCGCCGCAATCAGCCGTCCGCGGTCGCCGCCGCCGGCGCGGCCGTCGGTCGCGCGGCACGTGCGACCTGGCTGTTGGCCGCGCGAGGAGTCGGCGGCACCGCACGCTCGGTGGGCCGGGCACGCGACATCGAACCCGGTCACCGCCGCGACGGGGTTGCCCTGGCGCTGTTTGGCGTTTCGGTGGTGATCGCCGCAAGCTGCTGGTTCGACGCCGCCCGTCCGGTTGGAGCGTGGATCGACGGGGTGCTTCGCACGCTGATCGGGACCTCGGTGGTACTGCTGCCGCTCGTGGTCGCCGTGATCGCGGTGACGCTGATGCGGACCGAACCCCACCCGGATGCCCGGCCGCGACTGATCCTGGGTGCGACGTTGATCACGCTGCCCGCACTGGGTCTGTGCCATCTGTGGTCCGGGTCTCCGGACACCCCCGACGGGCGTCAGCACGCGGGTGGTTTCGTCGGGTATGCGATGGGCGGCCCACTGTCGGATGGTCTCAGCGGTTGGATCGCCGCGCCGCTGCTGTTCATGGGTGCCCTGTTCGGTGTGCTGCTGATGACCGGGACCACCATCCGCGAGGTTCCGACGACGCTGCAGTCGATGTTCGGCACCCGGATGTTCCGGCGCGGCGCGTACGAGGAGCGTGACGACGACTACGACGACGACTACGACGACGACTACGACGACGAGCGCGACGCGAAACCGCTTGGAGCCCAAGCATTCGTCGACGACTTCTCGGACGGCTACTACGACGATCCGTCTGCCTACGCCGACGAGCTGCCGGCATGGCGGGGCGGCACACCGTCCGACAACTATCCGCTGACCGAGAGCACCGCCCCGACCGTCCCCGATCCGGCCACGGCCCCGGCACGCCGCGACCGTAAGCGTTCCGTCAAGCCCAAGGCGCGCGACACCAAGGCACTCGATCGTGTCGTCGACGGCCCGTATGTTCTGCCGTCGCTGGACCTGTTGGTTGCCGGAGACCCGCCCAAGCGGCGCAGCGCGGCAAACGATCAGATGGAGGACGCCATCACCTCGGTGCTGCAGCAGTTCAAGGTGGACGCGGCGGTCACCGGTTGCACCCGCGGACCGACGGTCACCCGCTACGAGGTCGAACTCGGCCCCGGCGTGAAGGTCGAGAAGATCACCGCGCTACAGCGCAACATCGCCTACGCGGTGGCCACCGAGAGCGTGCGCATGCTCGCACCCATTCCCGGTAAGTCCGCTGTCGGCATCGAAGTGCCCAACACCGACCGGGAGATGGTCAGGCTGGCCGATGTGCTGTCCGCACCGGAGACCCGGCGCGATCACCACCCCCTGGTGATCGGCCTCGGCAAGGACATCGAGGGCGACTTCATCTCGGCCAACCTGGCCAAGATGCCGCACCTGCTGGTGGCCGGCTCGACCGGCTCGGGCAAATCCAGTTTCGTCAACTCGATGCTGGTGTCGTTGTTGGCCCGCGCCACCCCGGAGGAAGTCAGGATGATCCTGATCGACCCGAAGATGGTGGAGCTGACGCCGTACGAGGGCATCCCGCACCTG
>CAYLWH010000106.1:0-13132 GCA_964387245.1 uncultured Mycobacterium sp. | reverse complement strand
GATGGCCACGAACGCCGGAATCCAGTAGCCGACCAGCAGCAGCACGTCGGTGAACCGGGTCGCGGTGTCACTGGCGTGCAGCCACATGATCAACGCGAACGCCAGCACCGTGACCACCACCGCCGACAGCGGGCGGCGCACCCGCACCCCGATGGTCTGCAGCGCCAGCGACCCACTGTAGTCGTTCATCGCGCTGGAACCGACGGATGCCAGCGCGATGGCCACCAGCGCCACTGCACCGAGGACACCGCCGTCCATCACCGTGCGCACCCCTTCGGCGGTGTGGACGGCGAGCAGGTCGGCCCCGGCAATCCCGATGCCCTGAACGAACAGATAGGCGGTGACGATGCCGGCGAAGCTGAACCCGAAGACCCGTGCGGTCGACGACTGTGCGGGCAGGTACCGGCTGAAGTCGGCGGCGTAGCTGGCCCATGAGATCGCCAGGCTCAGCGCGATTGTCACCTCGAGGACGAACGCGCCCGCCAGGTCCGCGCCGTGCACGGTCGGCGGCGTGACGAACTGGTGGCCGCCCACGATCTTCACCGCCAGCACCACGAATGTGGCGAACAACACGACCGTGAGGACGGCCTGGACCCGGTGGATCACTTCGTAGCCGAAGAAACCGATCGCACCCTGCAACGCCAGCACGATCAGCACCGCGGCCCAGAACGGGATGCCCAGCAGCAGCGCCAACGCCTCGCCGCCGAACAGCCCGACCAGGCCGTCCCAGGCGATCGAAGACAGCCACTGCAACGCGGCGGGCAACACCACGGCCGGACCGAACGCCATCCGCGAGTTGGGCAGCTGCGCGGTGCCGGTCCGTGGACCCCACGTACACAGATACGCCACGGCCAGCGAGCCGAGGACGGTACCGATGGTCATCGCGATCAGCCCGAGCCAGAAGCCCAGGCCCAGTGTGATCGCAAGCGTGCCGGTGAAGACGCCCGTCATCGTGACCTGCGGAGCAAACCAGACGGTGAACATCCGGCCGGGCCGGCCGTAGCGCTGGTCCTCGGCGATCGGCGCGATGCCGTGGGTCTCGACCGACAGGTCACCGGGGGCGGTCGGGCGGTGGCCGGTGAATTCCTTGGCAGTCAACGCGGTTGGCGCGTCAGGTTTCATAGGAACCATTCGACCACGGCCCGATGCTCCCCCGCGCACCGCCACGAAGGCCTACCGACATACTCGATGAATGTCGACCGTCGGTGCGCGTTCCTCGGCCGGCGTCCTGGTCGCCGGCCTCAGCCTGACCGCCCTGACCGTCGCATTGCTGCAGACCGCTGTCGTCCCAGTGCTCGGCATCATCGCCGGGCAACTGAATGTGTCGACCGTGGCGGTCAGTTGGGCGGTGACCGCCAACCTGCTGGCGGCCGCCGCATCCACGCCGCTGATCGGGCGTCTGGCCGATCTGCACAACAAGAAGCATGTGCTGATCGCGGTGTTGCTCGTGGTGCTGGCCGGTTCGGTGCTGGCGGCAACGACCGCCACGCTGGCACTGCTGATCGTCGCGCGGGTACTGCAGGGTGTGTCGTTTTCGTTGTATCCCATCTGCGTCGCGATCCTGCGCGACGAACTCGCCGACACCCAGGTGGTCCGGGCTCTGGCTGTGCTGTCCGGAACGCTGGGTGTCGGTGGCGGTGCCGGTCTGGTGTTGACCGGCCTTCTGATGAGCGGGTCGGCCGGCTATCACCGGGTGTTCTGGCTCAGCGCGGGCTTCACCCTTCTCGTGCTCGTCGTGGTGCTGGTGACCGTGCCGTCGCGTGCCGGAACCGGTGTCGGCACCATCGACTGGCTGGGTGCGGTCGGACTGGCTGTCGGTATGACCGCTGCCCTGCTGGCCATCACGCAGGGCAACGCCTGGGGATGGTCCGCACCACCGACGATCGCGTGCATCGCGGTGGGTGCCGTCGTCATGACGGGCTGGTGGTTCTGGGAGCGAGGCCGGACGCACCCGCTGGTTTCCACGCGCATGCTGACCCGTCGGGCGATGCTGTTGACGAACCTGGCGACGGTGTTCGTCGGGATGGGACTGTATTTCGGCTTCCTGGGCCTCACCCAATTCGTCCAGATGCCGCGCGACATTGCCGGGTACGGGTTCACGGCGAGCGTCCTGCACGCCAGCGTGGTGTTCTTGCTTCCCGGTGCGTTCACCGGCTTCGTAACCGCGACGGCCAGCGGACGATTCATCGACCGTTTCGGTGCCCGGCCGGTGCTGATGGCCGGCACGCTCGCGGGCGTCGTGGGCTTCACCGCTTTGGCGGTATGGCATTCGGCGCCCTGGCAGGTGATCGTCGCGGGTGCGGCCACCAATGCCTACATCAGCCTGGCCTACGGCGCGCTGCCCGCCCTGGTCGTCAGCGAAGCCGGACCCGGCGAGACCGGGGTGGCCACCGGTGTCAACGCGATCGCCCGCACCGTCGGCAGTTCGGTGGCCGCCGCTGTGGTTGCGGTGCTGCTCGGGCACTCCGCCGGGGCCACCGGCCTACCCGGCCAAAGCGCGTTCGTGACGATCTTCGTCACCGGGGCTGTCACTGCCGCGCTTGCGACATTACTCATCGCGCTGTCCGGCAGCGCTGCCCGTGCGGCCGAATCCCCGGACGCCGCAGTCGAATCCCGCGCGATGAACCACGAGTGGGGCTGACGGCCCCCGCGCCGAGAGTGCAGTTGTTGTACCCGAAGCGCGAGTAACCCCGCAAACAAGTGCACTCTCGGCGCCCTTACTGAAGGCGCATGCCCGTGAAATCGGTGTTGCCGAAGTCGATCTGCGCGGCCGGGTTGGCCACCGCGGTCACCATGCCCGAACCGAACGGGCCCCGGCTGTCGAACAATGTCGCCGTTCCGACTGCGATTCCGTCTGCGGCCCAATGGGAGTCGCCCAGGGTACCCACCCAGTCGTCGACCGGCAGCCGTGCCAGGCCGACGGTGAGGTCACCGTTGATGTAGCCGATGCCCCGGCTGCCGAGGTTGGTGACCAGGCTGGTCGATTCGGCGATCATGGCTGCGCGGACGAACGGGCTGTTCCTGATGCCGGCGACAACGTCGATGGGCCGGTCGAGGAACCGGGTGCGCTCGGCGTTCTGGTGTTCGGCGATAGACCGCGTCCAGCCGATCCCGTCACTGCCGACATAGGGTCCGGAGATCTCGTCCGGGCCGGGAAGCGGTCCCTCGGGACAACTGAAATCCGTTGCGGCCAGCCACTGTTCACCGGGCGGCGGGGATGACCGCCGGTAGGACACCAGAATCGCGCGGGCAACCGGCACACTGTTCTGAATGATGTCGCATTCGGCGTTGCGTACCCGCCGGCCGTCGCGCACAAGTCGGGAGCTCACCTTGGTCGGGACGCCGCGGGCCGCCCTGAACAGGTCGACGGTCAGCCGGGTCGGCATGAACTCGTCGGATCCGTACGCCAGTTCCAGGGTGCGCGCGGCGAGGCCGACGACGGCCGGACCGTTGAGATGGTCGTCGCCCCAGTGACTCTGCGCGAAAGGGGTGGGCAGGAAGCCGTCGTCAGTCGCGGTGAAATGTGCCGGGCGTCGCGTCATCCCGGCATGGTGTCATGCAGTCGCGGCGGCGGGCACCGCGGGTTCTGCGGTCCGCGCGCCGGAGCGGGCCGCGCCCATGCCGGCCACGACGACAAAGCCGATACCCAGAACCGCCGCCGGCCCCGGCACCTGTTGCAACACGATCAGGCCGATCAGCATCGCGAACGCGGGCTCCAGGCTCATCATCGTGCCGAACGCCGCGGTGTTCAGCCGGCGCAGTGCCTGCATCTCCAGCGCGAACGGCACCACGGGCAGCAGGATCGCAAGCCCGATCCCGATCAGCAGCAGGTCCGGTGTCATCCGGTCGAACACCGAGGGGCCCACCACGGCGGTTGCCACGATCCCGGCAACCGGCATGGATACCGCCAGACCCTGAAGCCCCGCGACGCCGTCGCCGACGCGCTGCGTGAGCACGATGTAAGCCGCCCAGAAGAACGCGGCGGCGAGCGCGTACAGCACACCGGAGGTGTTCACCGAACCGGTCCACGGCTCGGTGAGCAGCAGCACTCCCATTCCGGCCAGTGCGGGCCACAGGAACCGTCGCCCGCCGCGGGCGGTGGCGACCGCCACTCCGAGCGGGCCGAGGAACTCCAGAGCGCTGGCCGTTCCGAGCGGGATGCGTTCGACCGCCGCCATGAACAACATGGTGATTCCTGCGGTGACGACGCCGAGCGCGACGGTGGTCACGAACGTTCGCTTGGTGAAGGCCGACGGCCGCGGCCGCACGATGACCAGGAGCAACAACCCGGCCCAGACCAACCGCAACCAGGCGGAACCCTCCGCACCGATGCGATCGATCAGTGCCACCGAGGCTGCCAGCCCGAGTTGCACGCACAACATCGAACTGACGGCCATCAGTGTGCCGGACCTGGCGGCGTTCTCGTGCATACAAGCATTGAAGACCGATGAATCGTTCATGTCCACGTGATTAACCTGGACATATTGTTCAGATTTTGCGAACAATGGTTGCCATGGACTTCCGGCGTCTGGAACTGCTGCTGGCCTTGTCGCGGCTGGGCTCGATGCGAGCGGTCGCCAACACCTTCAATCTCACGACATCGACGGTGTCCCAACAACTCGCCGCCCTGGCACGTGAAACACGGACCCGACTCGTCGAACCGGAAGGCCGCCGCGTCCGCCTCACCCCGGCCGGGCAGCGGCTCGCCGAGCATGCGGTGACGATCCTGGCCGGCGTCGATGCCGCCCTGCACGATCTGGACCCCGATGCCGAACCAGCGGGCATCCTGCGGGTGGGCGGGTTCGCAACCGGAATCCGCGTCTCGCTGCTGCCGGTACTCAGCCGGCTCGCGACCAGTCACCCCCGCCTCGGGGTGATCATCAGCGAGTTCGAACCCCTGGAAGCATTCCGACTGCTGGCCGACGACGAGCTGGACCTCGCGCTGACCTATGACTACAACCTGGCACCGGCGGCACCGGACGCCATCCTCGAATCGGTTCCACTGTGGACGACGCCATGGGGGCTTGCGGTCCCGGCCCACGCCCCGGGCACCGCCGACCTCGGCCTGTACGCCGAAGCGAACTGGATTGTGAACTCCCGCAACAGCGCCGACGAGGGTGTCGTCCGAACCTTGGCATCCCTGGCCGGGTTCACCCCGTCCATCACCCATCAGATCGACAGCCTGGAACTCGTGGAAGAACTCATCCTCGCCGGACACGGGGTCGGCCTGCTGCCACTGGGTCGATCGGCTCGCGACGGAGTCAAGGTGCTGTCCCTGAAAGCACCCGGCGTGGTGATGACCGCCCACGCCGTGACACGACGGGGACGCTCAACCTGGCCGCCGCTGCAACTCATCCTCAACCGGCTGCAGCCCGGCGGCATCAAACCCCTGCCGGTGCTTGGGCGTTGGCCTCGCCCCGACGCTGTGAAGGTGTCGGCAAGCGTCTGGAAAACGAAGGCGCGCAGCACGAGTCATCCCGCCGACGATCGGTGTGAGCGGTGACGGTGCGTCGCCGGACCTCAGCCCAGCAGGGGGCGTCGACCTTCGGTCATGTCGGTCAGCGCCGCCTGCATCTGTACTTCCACTCTGAGCGCATACTCCTCGGCGGTCTCCGACTCACCCGCGACCATCGCCGGCAGCACCCGCGTGAGCAACTTCGTCGGCAATGGCAGGTAAGGCAGAAAGCCCGCACCTCCCACGGTCACTCCCCACGGCAGCGACACCGTCACCGGCAGCGCCTTGAGCCGCAGCAGCTTGTCCAGTTTCATGGCGCGGGCCAACCGCTCACCGTTTGCGAGAGCGAGCACCGACTCCCCTGCCCCAGCGGTGACGATCGGCACGATCGGCCTGCCGGCGTCCATGGCAAGCCGGGCGAATCCGCTGCGGCCATTGAACATGACCCGGTCGCGGTCCGGCCAGGCTTTGAAGGCCTCGAGGTCCCCACCAGGAAGAACGAGGACGTGTCGTCCGGCTTCGAACGCCTCATGTGCACTGGTGTGGCTCGCCGGCCGCGCACCGAAAGGTTCGACGAAGGCGCCGAGCCGCAAGGTCCATGTCATCTGGTGCATCAAGACCGTGACCTCACGGTCGAGGTTGAGCTCTTCGAGCGCGGCACCGGTGGCCAAGATATTGAGATCGAAGAGGGCGCCGAAACCATGATTGGCGACGAACAGCACCGGCTCGTGCAGCTTCGCCGCCTCGACTTCGACCTCCAGCCGGTTGTATCGACGGACGAACTCGCCGCCCAGTTCTCGAAGTACCCGGGAGGCCATGGCGAATACGTCGGGCTCGGATGCGGTTTCGGTTCCGCTGTCCGGGGCTTCGGCATTTGCTTCGACCGCGTCCAGCATTGCGTCGGCAAGTTGCTCCACGTCGGCACGTTCAGCTGCACCGTCATCGGTCATCGCGGACACTTCCCTTCCCACCCCCGCCCCGCGGCGGGCACATTCGACAGTAGTGCGTCGAACCTAGGCCGGTGACATGTTCGCCTCGACAGTGATTGGGTCACTCTGCGGTCCGGCGGCTGCTCGGGATCTCGTTGATCAGCCGGCCATGAACTCGGGATGGGCAGACACGAACTCTGCCTGCGGCGTGGCGATCAGGGCATCGCGACTGTGCAGCCTTTCGTCGGTCATCCGACAGATATTCGACGACAACCGACACAGTGGACGGTCCATGCGCGGGACACATCGGGCGCTTCTCCCTGATGATCCGCCAGCGTGCTTGCGGCAGTGCCGGAAATGCTCTTACAGGCCCATGTCCTTGGCGATGATCATCTTCATCACCTCACTGGTTCCGCCGTAGATCCGGGAAACCCGGTTGTCGGCATACAGCCGCGCGATCGGGTACTCGTTGATGTAACCGTAGCCGCCGTGCAGTTGCAGACACCGGTCGATCACCCGAGCGGCGACTTCGGTGCAGAACAACTTGGCCTTCGCGGCGTCCGCCGGGGTCAGTTCACCGGCGTCTTCGGCCTCCAGTGCCCGGTCGACCACGGCTTCGGTGGCGTCCACGTCGGCCTGGCAAGCCGCCAGTTCGAACTTGGTGTTCTGGAAACCGGCGACTGGCTGCCCGAACACCGTGCGCTGCTTGGTGTACTCCGTTGCGAAACGCACGGCCGCCTTGGCCTGCGCGTAGGACCCGACGGCGATGCTCAGCCGTTCACGCGGCAGGTTCTGGCCGAGGTACGAGAAACCCCGGTTCTCCTCACCGAGGAGGTCTTCCACCGGGACGGCAACGTCGACGAACGTCAGCTCGGCGGTGTCGGAAACCCGCAGGCCCAACTTGTCGAGTTTGCGGCCGACTTCGTAACCGGGCGACTTGGTGTCGACCACCAACAGCGAGATGCCGAAGCGCCGGTCCTCGTCGCGGGGTGGCGCGGTCCGGGCGCAGACGATGACCCGGTCGGCGTGCACTCCGCCGGTGATGAACGTCTTGGCGCCGTTGAGGACGTAGTGCGTGCGGTCCTCGGAAAGCCTTGCCGTAGTGCGCATCCCAGCCAGATCCGATCCGGTGCCCGGTTCGGTCATGGCAATCGCGAACATGGTCTGCCCGGTAATGAACTCCGGGAACCAGCGGCGCTTCTGCTCCTCTGTCGCCAGCGCCTTCAGGTAAGGCAGGCAAAGTGCAACGTGGACACTGGAACCGCCGAAGGAAACCGCGGCGCGAGAGACCTCCTCAGTGACGATCGCCTGGAACTTGTAGGAATCGATACCCGATCCGCCGTACTCGGCAGGTACCTCGATGCCGAAGATACCCAGTTCGCCGAGCTTGTAGTAGAAGTCCCGCGGAGCCATGCCGGCCTCGAACCACCGATCGTAGACAGGCACCACTTCGGCTTCGATGAAGTCACGGATCATGGTGCGGAAATCTTCGTGATCCTGGCTGTAGACGTCTCTGCGCATCAGCATTCCTTAGCGAACGTGTTGGCTTTGTCGCTCAAGATTAGGCGCATGCTCTCCTCGCGATCACCCAATCCTCCGCCGCCGCCGAACTCGTATACGACCTGTTCGCCGGTCTCGAGCGGTGTGCATGTCGACGTGCCCGTCTGGGAGCGACTCTCCGCGATACGGCGCGCCCGGGCCTCACTCCCCGTGCCTCACCGAAAACGCTCGGCATCGCTATTCGGGTTCGGTTCACTCAGCGGTCACGCACATGGTCACTCGCACGTTGTGTACGTGAACGCTGAATGGATGCGGGCCGTTCACAGCGCGTTGATTCCGCGCACCAGTGGCTGCGCTTGACCGCTCAGCCTCGCAGACGAGGGGCGCGACGGCGTTAAGCCGAATCCGTGCCATCGCCGATCGGTGGCAGGTATTCGCCCAGCAGTCGACGATGCCACCACGCATGGTCGCGTCGGAGTTCGTCCCAGGTGGTGAACCGGTATCGGTAGAGGAGGACGCGCACGAAACGCGGCCCATCGCCGGCAAACGGATTGTGATGCAGCAGCTTCAGTGTCGTTTCGTCGTTGCAAAGCAGTCGCTCGAGTAATGGGCGTAGCCACCCCTGGGCGTACTGCGGTGACAGGGCAGCGAACCACATGAGCCAATCTAACCGCAGATGGTAGGGGGCCCACTGCCGAGGTAACCGCGTCACCGCGCCCGGCTTGCCCTTGAATTCGTACTCGCGCCACACGCTGTGCTCGGTGAGCGTGTCGTCGTCGGTGCCTTCGATTACCAACTCGTCGCGCGTGCGGGTGACAGTGCCGAAGGCGCCGTAGGTGTTGACCAGATGGAGGGGGTTGAATACCGCGTTCATCCGCTGCGGATGGGACAGCAGGTTACGGACGGGCCAATAGCTCAATACCACGACGAGCACCGCAACGCCGAGCACGATCGCGACAAACCATGTCGGCGGGGCCGGCAAGTCGCTTGGCACCGAACCGAGTGCTGGCAGGAACGAATCGCTGATCGCACCACAGGCCAAGACAATTGTGATCCAGTTCAGCCACGCGAAATTGCCCGATAGTACGAGCCACAACTGCGTGATGATGATGATCATCGCCGCTATCCCGGCCACCGGCTGCGGGGCGAACAGACCGAAGGGCACCACCAGTTGGGCGAAATGGTTGCCTGCCGCCTCGACTCGATGCAGCGGCCGGGGCAGGTGGTGGAAGAACCAACTCAACGGTCCCGGCATCGGCTGCGTTTCATGGTGGTAATACAGGCACGTCAAGTCACGCCAGCATCGGTCACCCCGCAGCTTGATCAGCCCCGCGCCGAACTCGACCCGGAAAACGAGCCAGGCCACCAGCAACAACAACACTGCAGGCACCGCAACGTCGTCGTTGCCCAGAAATATCGCCAGGAAGCCCGCTTCGAGCAGTAACGACTCCCAGCCGAACGAATACCACAACTGACCGACGTTGACGATGGACAGGTAGAGGACCCACACCAGCAGCCAGGACAGCATCGCCGCCCACAGCGGCACCAAGTCATCGAGCCCGGCCGCGAGAGCGGCCGACAGGCCCACGCCGGCCCAGCTGACGAGGCGGAACAAGCGGTCGGAGTAGTGCAGATGAAAGATGCTGGGCGAGGAACGAAACGACGTCTCGGCCAGGTACCGCGGCACCGGCAGCAACCCGTCGGACCCCATGAGTGAGCGGAACTGACGGGCTGCCACGCAGAATGCGATCGCGTAAATAGCCGCGACTCCCCGCTGCAGCACCTCCCGCGCCAGCCAATAATCCTCGGCGACAAACCAATCCACGGCGAGCAGCTCCCTCGACGGTGCCCGTTCTCGCTATCGGATCCCACTGTAGCCGCGGTGAAAACCCTGACGGGCCACAAATACGAACCAATCGAACCTGTCGCTTCCGCCGGGGAGCCGTTCGTCGGTCCGGCGGGCCGGTTGTTGGATAGCGCACTCGACGCGGCCGGTGTCAATCGCGACGCCCTCTATGTGACAAATGCCGTCAAACATTTCAAGTTCTCCCGGGCCGCGGGCAGCAAGCGCCGCACCCATCAGACGCCGAGCCGTACCGAGGTGGTCGCCTGTCGGCCCTGGCTATTCGCCGAACTCGAGTCGGTCCGGCCGGACGTGTTGGTGCTGCTGGGCGCGACGGCCGCAAAATCCTTGCTGGGCAACGATTTCCGCATCACGGCGCACCGGGGTGAAGTCTTACACCTGGCTGCCGAGACGGCTCTGGCGCTGCCTGGCCTGGATCCGCAGATCGTGGTGACCGTTCATCCGTCAGCGGTCCTGCGGGGCCCTGCCGACCGCCGCGAACAGTTGCGAGCCGGCCTCACCGACGACCTGCGAATGGCCGCGGCGCTCACCGGACATGCCACGTGACGGAAGTCAATGGTTACGCAGTTTTGCAATCAGCTTGTCTTTCGTCAGGCTTGAGTAACCTGACAGCCCGAGTTCCTTGGCGCGCTTCTTGAGTTGAGGAACGGTCCAGTCGTCGTACTTTCCCGACTTCCCGCCCTTGCGGCCCACCGAGGAAGCTCCCCGGGCGGCGGCAGCATTGGAAATCCGCGCGGCCTTCTCTTTTGAGTTGCCTTCCTTGCGAAGGTCGCGGTACATCCGCTCATTTTTGATCGATGAGTTGGGCATCGGTGCTCGCCTCCTTTGACTGGTGGTGGATGCCCGGTATCGCTGCGGCCAAACCGGGTCCGCACGGGCCAGCAGCCGCGCTTGAAAATCGCCATGGGCGGGAATCACCGAGTGATGACGGTCATCGGATTCCACTGTTCGCATGAGCAGATCGACCCGGCCCAACTCCTCAAAACGTTCAGCATGCCGAAGATGCGGGCTTCACCGCCGGCATGTCCTCCGACCATTTCAGCCCGTGGAGCGCCCGGCAGGGCGAATCGAGGTTCGCGTGGGTCCTTCCTGGGAGCGGCCCTGGCCACTACCGCGCTGCCGGACCTGCTCGACGGGCTCTCGGAGCACGCACCGGACACCGGCGGCGGCATCGAACTCAGCGTGCCGGGCTACGGATACCGGTGGCTGTGGGTGCGCCGTCCACAGGACGAGCCGGTGATCTGAGCCGGCCGTCGTGGGGGTGCAGATCGGTACGTCGGGGTGGTCGTATGACCACTGGGCCGGCGTCCTCTATGAACCCGGGTTGCCGTCGGCGGCCCGGTTGGCGCGCTACGCAACGGAATTCGACACCGTCGAGCTCAACGCGAGTTTCTACCGGTGGCCGCGGGACACCACGTTCGCGGGGTGGCGGCACCGCCTGCCCGAGGGTTTCACGATGTCGGTGAAGGCGCCCCGGGGCCTCACCCACGCCCGCCGGCTGCGCTCCCCCGAGCTGTGGGTCGAGCGGTTGACCCGCTGCTGGCAAGAACTCGGAGCCCGGCGCGGCGCGCTGCTGGTCCAGCTGCATCCGGCGCAGGAACGCGACGACGCCCGTCTCGATTACTTTCTCGCACAGCTGCCGGACTGGATGACGGTGGCGGTGGAGCTGCGCCACCCGTCCTGGGGCCACCCGGATGTGTACGCACTGCTGGAGCGGCGCGGCGCGGCCTACGTGGTGATGAGCGGCGCCAGTCTGCCGTGCGTCCTGATGGCGACCGCCCGGCTGGTCTATGTCCGGCTTCACGGGCCCGACCCGGGCTCCCTGTATGCGGGCTCCTACCGCCCCGACGATCTGCGGTGGTGGGCGGACCGGATCCGGGAGTGGCAGCAACAGGGGCACGACGTCCTCGCGTATTTCAACAACGACGGCGACGGGAACGCCGTCCGCAACGCCCGGGACCTGCGCATCGCGCTGCAGCGTTAGCAGTTAGCCGCCGCCCCGACCGGTTTGATGCCTATAACCACCGGGTATTTCGCGGCCAAGCCGCGAACTCCAGGAGGAGAAATGAGCCGAACATCGAAGATGCTGTACACGCCACTATCGATTGGAACAAGCGTGCTGGGTGGCCTGCTGGCCGGCACGGCGTTCAGCCAGCTCTGGAAACGGATCGACCGCAACGAGAATCCGCCTCCGGACCCCAAAGATCTCAAACGGTCTGCGACCGCAGCGCTTTCGGCTGCTGCGCTACAGGGACTGGTGTTCGGTCTGGTTCGCGCCGCCATGGACCGCGCTGGGGCGCGCGGATACCACGCCGTCACCAACGAGATGCCGACATAGCCTCTGCGGGACGGTCGTGTTGATCCGACAGGCACCGCCCTGACGCAGAAGTCGACACCAGCGGCGGGGACCGCTGCGATTGAGACGGCGGCTGGGATATCCCACTGGAAAAGGAGGACAACCATGCCACGCGCACCAGGAATCTACCCGGGCGATCCCCGGGACAAGCTCGACAAAGCCCGCACCGCAGCAGGCGACGACGCTGTCGCCAAACCGCGCCCGACGGCACCGACTCCGGACACGTGCACGAACCACCGGACTGAAGGGCGACGCTGAAAAATGAGCGACACCGCCGTGCTGGTCATCGACATGCTCAACGACTATCGACATGAAGACGCTGAACAACTTGCCGCCAGCGTCGCCACCGTGATCGACCCGCTGGTCGGCCTGATCGCGGATGCGAGCGGCCGTGATGACGTCGATCTGATCTACGTCAACGACAACCGCGGCGATTTCACCGCGGACTGGGGCGCGATCGTGCAGAACGCGCTGGCCGGCGAACGGGCGGATCTGGTCAAACCGGTGGTACCCGCGGCGGGGTGCCAGGTGCTGACCAAGGTCCGGCACAGCGTCTTCTACGCCACCCCGCTGGACTACTTGCTGGGGCGCCTGGAAACCCGGCGCCTGGTCCTGACCGGACAGGTCACCGAACAGTGCATCCTCTACAGCGCCCTCGATGGCTACGTTCGGCACTTCGACGTCGTCGTGCCGCCGGACGCGGTGGCCCATATCGATCCCCGTCTGGGAGAGGCCGCCCTCGCGATGATGGAGCGCAACATGCGGGCCGAGCTGCTGCCTGCGGACCGCTGCTTGCGGTGACGGTCGCCGCCGGCCGGCGTCCAGGGGCGTGCGGACGGCAGTTCCGCCAGCAGCGGCCGCGCAGCTTCTTCGGAGAACCCGTTTCTGGTGCGCTCCACCGATCTGGACCATGGCGATGTCGGTGAATCCCGCATCCCAGTAGGCGCGGACGGTCTCGACGACGGCGTCTGGACCTAAGAGTCGAATCCCGCCCGCGCGTCTGAAACAGCTTTGTACAAGCTCTTTCG